>NZ_JBEOPV010000006.1:0-322306 GCF_040310425.1 Pseudomonas sp. 65/3-MNA-CIBAN-0223 | reverse complement strand
TGAGAGTAGGTCATCGTCAAGATTAAATTCCGAAACCCCTATCTGCGTATGCAGGTAGGGGTTTTGTTTTTGTCCGCGAGAAAATTCCCGCATCAACACCGGGCCGCTCCCGGCTGCCACAGTCTGCCGACAATGCTAAGGTTCGCCCTGGCGTTTGTATTTTTCCAAGGAAGCCTTTATGCCGGACGCGACGTCCCTCAGTGCTGGTTTTATGGTGGTTCACGGCAACCGCCTGGACGAGTTGCGCAGCCTGGTAGTCAGCTGGATGCGGCGGTACCCGCTGGCCCCCCTGGAAAACGAAATCGCCCTGGTCCAGAGCAACGGCATTGCCCAATGGCTCAAGCTGGCACTGGCAGAAGACCCTGAAGAGGACGATACGGGCGGCTGCGGAATTGCCGCTGCCATAGACGTGCAGCTGCCCGGCAGTTTCATGTGGCAGCTGTATCGCATGGTCCTTGGTCGCGAGGAAATTCCGGTCAAATCCTTGCTCGATAAAGCGCCCTTGACCTGGCGCCTGATGCGCCTGCTGCCGCAGGTGATCGATCAGCCTCACTTCGAGCCCCTGCAACGCTTCCTCACCAACGACACCGACTTGCGCAAGCGTTATCAGCTGTCCGAACGCCTGGCCGACCTGTTTGACCAATACCAGGTCTACCGCGCCGACTGGCTTGAAGACTGGGCGGAAGGTCGACACCAGTTACGCAATGGACGCGGCGAAGCCAAGCCGCTGACGCCGGCCAACGCCTGGCAAGCGGAGTTGTGGCGCGCACTGTTGCTGGATGTGGGTGAGCAGGGCATGGCGCAAAGCCGTGCGGGCGTGCACCAACGGTTTATCGAGCGCATCAATAGCCTGGACGAAGCGCCTGCGGGGTTGCCTTCGCGGGTGATCGTATTCGGGATTTCCTCGCTGCCTGCCCAGGCCCTGGAAGCGCTGGCCGGGTTGGCCCGTTTCAGCCAGGTCCTGCTGTGCGTGCACAACCCATGTCGTCACCATTGGGCAGACATCGTCGCCGATAAAGACCTGTTACGGCACCAATACAAGCGCCAGGCGCGCAAGAACGGAATGCCCGTTGTACTCGACCCGCATACCCTCCATCAGCATGCGCATCCATTGCTGGCGGCATGGGGTAAGCAAGGTCGTGACTACATCAACCTGCTCGACAGCTACGACGATCCCAACAGCTATCGCTCGGCGTTTCGCGACGGTCGCATCGACCTGTTCAGCGACAGCACGCCGCTGAACATGCTCAATCAACTGCAGGACGACATCCTCGAACTGCGCCCCCTGGGAGAAACCCGCGAGCTCTGGCCGGCTGTTGATCTTGAGCATGATCAGTCGATCCGTTTTCACATCGCCCACAGCGCCCAGCGGGAAGTGGAAATTCTCCACGACCAGTTGCTCGCGCGCTTCAGTGCTAATCCTGATCTGAGACCCCGTGACGTCATCGTCATGGTGCCGGACATCGACAGCTATGCCCCGCATATTCGCGCAGTATTCGGCCAGCTGGAGCACAGGGACCAGCGCTTCATACCGTTCACACTCGCCGATCAGGGCCAACGCGGTCGCGATCCATTGCTGATCGCCGTCGAGCATTTGCTGAAACTGCCTGACAGTCGTTTCCCCGTCAGCGAGATCCTCGATCTGCTGGACGTTCCTGCATTGCGGTCGCGATTCGGAGTTGAGGAGCGGGACCTGCCGACCCTGCATCGCTGGATCGAAGGTGCGGGCATCCGCTGGGGCATGGATGCCGAGCAGCGCGCCAGTCTCGGCTTGCCCGCCGAGCTTGAGCAAAACAGCTGGCGTTTCGGCCTGCGCAGGATGTTACTCGGTTACGCGGTAGGCAGCTCTGGTGCCTACGGCGGCATCGAGCCCTATGACGAGATCGGCGGCCTGGATGCCGCGCTGATCGGGCCGCTGGTAGCGCTGCTCGATGCGCTGGACATTGCTCACCATGAACTGGCCTCTCCTGCAGCTCCCGGGCAATGGGGCATGCGCCTGCAAGCGTTGATCCAGTTGTTTTTCCAGGCCAGCAACGAACACGACGACTACTTGCTCGCCCAGCTGGAAGAGTTGCGCGAAACCTGGCTGGAGACCTGTGAGTCGGTTGGGCTGCATGACCAGTTGCCCCTGACCGTGGTTCGCGAAGCCTGGCTCGCGGGCCTCGATCAGGGGCGTTTATCCCAGCGGTTCCTGGCCGGGGCAGTCAACTTCTGCACCTTGATGCCCATGCGGGCCATCCCGTTCAAACTGGTGTGCCTGCTGGGCATGAACGACGGCGACTACCCTCGCGCGCAACCGCCGCTGGACTTCGACTTGATGGGCAGCGATTACCGCCCCGGCGATCGATCCCGGCGCGAAGACGACCGTTATCTCCTGCTCGAAGCCCTGCTCTCGGCCCGTGATCAGCTTTATATCAGCTGGGTAGGCCGCAGCATTCGCGACAACAGCGAACGTCCGGCCTCGGTACTGATCGGCCAGCTTCGCGATCACCTGGCCAGCGGTTGGCACTCGGCCGATGAGTCCCAGGACCTGCTTGAAGCCATGACCCAGGAACACCCCCTACAGCCTTTCAGCGCCCGCTATTTCCATGAGGGCGATGGGCTGTTCAGCTATGCCAGCGAATGGCAGACCCTCCATCAAGCCAGTGCAGCGGATGCCGCGTTCGAGACCCTTGAACCCTACGTCCAGGAAGAGCCATTGAGCCTGGGGCAACTTCAGGATTTCCTGCGCAATCCGGTGCGCCACTTCTTCAGCCAACGCTTGAAGATATTCTTTGAAGCGGCCGAAGCCCCCCTGGCCAATGAAGAGCCTTTTGTCCTCGATGCCCTGCAACGCTACAGCCTCAGCGACAGTTTGCTGGAGGCGGCACTGGGGCAACCCGATTTCGTGGATCAGACACTGGCTGCACACGCCATCCGCCTGCAGAACAGTGGCCTGCTGCCCATGGCCGGCTTTGGCGAATACCTGCAACGGGAACTGATCGAACCGCTGCCGGACCTGCTGCAGCGTTATCAACAACTGCTGACGTTGTGGCCGACCCCGCTCGCCAGCGCGTTGCCGTTGAACCTGGAGTCCCAAGGCCTGCGCCTGGAGGGCTGGCTAAGCGGCCTGCATCAGCGTGCCGATGGCGGCTTGTTGTCGGTGACAACTATTCCCAACAGCATTGGTGCGATCAAGGCGCGTAAATGGCATCGGCTCACGCGCCCCTGGGTCAACCATCTGGTGGCTTGCGCCAGCGGTTGGCCAATGACCACCGCGCTGGTGGCCAGTGACGACAGTCTGCTGCTGGCCCCAATGGAGCAGGCACAGGCTTTGGGCATTCTGGGCGATCTGCTGCTGGCCTGGAAAACCGGCATGTGCCAGCCGCTGCCGATTGCCGTGAAAACGGCCTTTGCCTGGCTTGGTCAGACCGACCCGATGAAGGCCGAAGCCGCCGCTCGCAAAGCCTATGAAGGCGATGGCCTGACCACTGACGGCGAACGGCGTGAAAGTGCTGCGCTGGCCCGGCAGTTCAAGGACTACGACGCGCTCACGGCGGATGAATCATTCCCCGGGTGGTGCGATGCATTGTATCGACCGCTGCTGCAAGCTCCCTGGCGTTCGTTGAACAGCGAGGACTCGCGCGCATGACCGACAAGACGCCACTGGCCCTGGCTTTTCCGCTTCGCGGCAGCCAGCTGATCGAAGCCAGCGCCGGCACCGGCAAGACTTTTACCATCTCCGCATTGTATGTGCGCCTGGTCCTGGGCCACGGTGGCGAGTCCACCGGTTTCGGCCGTGAACTGCTGCCGCCGCAGATCCTCGTCGTGACCTTCACCGACGCGGCGACCAAGGAGCTGCGCGAACGCATCCGCACGCGCCTGGCTGAAGCGGCGCGCTTTTTCCGCGATGAAATAACTGCACCAGACGCCCTGATCGCCGACCTGCGTGATCAATACCCGGGGGAACAGTGGGCCGGATGTGCCAACCGCCTGGACATCGCGGCGCAGTGGATGGACGAAGCCGCTGTCTCGACCATCCACAGCTGGTGCCAGCGCATGTTGCGCGAGCACGCGTTCGACAGTGGCAGCCTGTTTACCCAGAGCCTGGAAACTGACCACAGCGACTTGCTGGGTGAAGTCCTGCGCGACTACTGGCGGTTGTTCTGCTACCCCATGCAAGGCGATGCACTGAGCTGGGTGCGTGGAAACTGGGGCGGCCCGGCGGCGTTGTTGCCGCGTGTGCGTGGGCTGTTCTCCAGCGAACGTGGCACCACTGCCGGCAAAGATCCTGCGCAACTGATTACCGAATGCCTGCAGGAACGCCGGGCGGCATTGCTTGAGCTGAAGATGCCCTGGACTCAATGGGCACAGGAGCTGCTCGCCATCTGCCACCAGGGCGTCGCAAGCAAGAGCGTCGACGGGCGCAAGATGCAGGCGCGTTATTTCGAACCCTGGTTTGAAAAGATCCAGGCCTGGGCCGCGGACGAATCGCTGGAGCAACTGGACATCGGCACCGGCTTCACCCGCCTGACCCCGGACGGCATGGCCGAAGCCTGGAAGGGCGAAGTGCCAAGTCACCCGGGGCTGGATGCGATGCCGGGGCTGAAGGCCAGTCTGGATAACCTGCCGACTCCCGATGCGGCCGTGCTGCAACACGCGGCCCAATGGGTGGGTACCCGGTTCGAAGAAGAGAAGCGGCGCCGTGCCGAGATGGGCTTCGATGACATGCTGCTGCGCCTCGATGCCGCCCTGCAAGCCGAAGGTGGCGAGCGCCTCGCCACGCTGATTCGCGAACAGTTTCCGGTGGCCTTGATCGACGAGTTCCAGGACACCGACCCGGTGCAGTACCGGATTTTCGAAACCATCTATCGCATCGAAGACAACAACCCCGACTGCGGCCTGTTCCTGATCGGCGACCCCAAGCAGGCGATCTACGCCTTCCGTGGCGCCGATATTCATACTTATCTGCGGGCGCGCCAGGCCACCACTGGCCGGCTCCATACCCTGGGGACCAACTTCCGCTCCAGCCATGGCATGGTCGAGGCGGTCAATCATGTGTTCGAACGTGCCGAGAGGCGTGAACTGGGGCGCGGGGCGTTCCTGTTCCGTGAACGCAACGGCGTAAATCCCGTGCCATTTCTACCGGTCCAATCCCAGGGCCGCAAGGAAGTGCTGCAGATACAGGGCAGCCCGGTGCCGGCCCTGAACATTTGGCACCTGTCTGGCGAGCAACCGCTGTCGGGCGCGGTCTACCGCAAACAATTGGCCGCCGCCTGCGCCAGTGAAATCACCGCCCTGCTCAACAGCGGGCAACAGCGACAGTCGGGATTCCATCAGGACGGCAAGGATTTCAGAGGCCTGCTGCCGGCGGATATCGCCATCCTGGTGCGCGAGGGCAAGGAAGCCCAGGCCGTACGCGCCGAGCTGTCGGCCCGTGGCGTGCGCAGTGTCTACCTGTCAGACAAGGACTCAGTGTTCGCCGCGCAGGAGGCCCATGACCTGCTGTCCTGGCTCAAGGCCTGCGCCGAGCCGGATGTCGAGCGGCCGTTGCGCGCTGCATTGGCCTGCATCACGTTGAACCTGTCTCTGGTCGAACTTGAACGGCTCAATCAGGATGAGCTGGCATGGGAAGCGCGGGTCATGCAGTTCCGCAGCTACCGTGAGCTCTGGCGCAAGCAGGGCGTCTTGCCGATGCTGCGACGCCTGCTGCACGACTTCAAGTTGCCGCAGACATTGATCGCCCGCAGCGATGGCGAACGAATTCTCACCAATCTTTTGCACCTGTCCGAACTGCTGCAGCAGGCTGCCGCTGAACTCGATGGCGAGCAGGCGCTGATTCGGCACCTGTCCGAACACCTGGCGTTATCCGGCCAGGCGGGGGAAGAGCAGATACTGCGTCTGGAGAGCGACGAGCAACTGGTCAAGGTCGTGACCATTCACAAGTCCAAGGGCCTGGAATATCCCCTGGTGTTCCTGCCGTTCATTTGCTCGGCCAAGCCGGTGGACGGCAGTCGGCTGCCGTTGCACTACCACGATGCCAGCGGCAAAGCGCAGATGAGCCTGAAGCCGACGGCCGAATTGATCGCACTGGCTGATCACGAGCGCCTGGCCGAGGACTTGCGCTTGCTGTATGTCGCCCTGACCCGGGCGCAGCACGCCTGCTGGCTTGGTGTCACCGATCTCAAGCGGGGCAATCACAACAGCTCGGTGCTGCATCTGTCGGCACTGGGTTATCTATTGGGTGGCGGTGCCATGCTGGCGGAATCTGCCGGTTTAAAACGCTGGCTGGAAGACCTTCAGCAAGATTGCCCGGCCCTGCGTTATTGCGAAGTCCCGCTTGCTAACGCCGAGCACTACCAGCCACCGCAGAACGACGCGCGCCTGCTCGCGCCGCTGATGCCCAAACGCCGTGCCAGTGAAAACTGGTGGATCGCCTCCTACAGCGCCTTGCGTATCGGCGACAGCTTGAGTATCGGCAGCGACGAAGCACCGGAAAACCCTCAGGCACAGAAACTGTTCGACGACGAACGCCTCGACCCCAATGCTCCGCGTGAAGTGGCGGCCGGCGGCGCGGACATCCATCGATTCCCTCGCGGCCCAGGCCCCGGCACCTTTCTCCATGGGCTGCTGGAATGGGCCGGTGGTGAAGGCTTTTGCGCCAACCCACAAGCGGTTGAAGACGCCATTGCGCGTCGCTGTAATCGGCGCGGCTGGGAAGGCTGGATTACCACCTTGAGTGACTGGCTGCAGCACTTGCTCAAATCGCCGCTGCACCTGGGGGCAGGGCAGGCCCCGGTCGTGTTCGAGCACCTGACCCAGTACCGGGTCGAGATGGAATTCTGGTTCGCCAGCCACAAGGTGGACGTGCTGAAACTCGATGAGCTGGTGCGCCAATACACGCACAACGGCGTCGCGCGGGTGGCGGCAGAACCGGTATTGCTTAACGGCATGTTCAAGGGCTTCATCGACCTGACGTTCGAACACGAAGGTCGGTATTACGTGGCTGATTACAAATCCAACTGGCTGGGTGTCGATGACTCGGCGTATACCGGGCAAGCGATGGAGCAATCGATCCTCGACAACCGCTATGACCTGCAGTACGTGCTGTACCTGCTGGCCCTGCATCGCCAGCTAAAAGCGCGTTTGGCCGATTACGACTATGACCGTCACGTGGGCGGTGCGTTGTACCTGTTCCTGCGCGGCACCCGTGCAGCCAGCCAGGGGGTTTATTTCGCCCGTCCGCCAAGGGAGTTGATCGAACACCTTGATCGCCTGTTCCAGGGCAAGCCGCAGCCCAAGGCCGAACCCGCCTGGGAACAGGGAGAACTGCTATGAGTCGCACCTTCGCCGATTTGCTGCCCACCTCACTGGCGGCTGAAAGCCTGGCCGACCTCGCACCCTTGAGCCGCGCCGAAGACTTGCTGCTGTTGCTCACACGCTGGGTCGAGCGCGGCTGGTTGCGTGCATTGGACAAGGCGTTCGTGGCCTTCCTGCATGAGCTGGCGCCCGATGAAGATCCCCTGGTATTGCTGGCGGCCGCGCTGACCAGCCACCAGCTGGGTCACGGGCATGTGTGCCTGGATCTGTACGAGACTCTCAAGGAACCGGATTTTGCCCTGTCCCTGCCACCCGAAGGCGATGTGCAAGGCGGCTCGATGGTGTTGCCTTCGCAATTGCTCGAGGCGCTGGACGGCGCTCACTGGTGCAAGGCGCTCGCGGTCAGCCCGTTGGTCGCATTGGCGGCCGACGGACGCGAGAATGCGCAGCAAAGGCCTTTGGTGCTGTCGGGTAAACGCCTGTATCTGCGGCGCTACTGGGCGTACGAACGACGCATCGACCTGTCATTGCGCCAGCGCCTGGCTGAGCACGAAGTGACCCCTGCGGATTTGAGCCAGCGCCTCACCGGCCTGTTCGGTCCTGCCAGGCCGGGTGAGGTGATCGACTGGCAAAAACTCGCCTGCGCCCTGGCGACCCGCAGTGCATTCAGTATCGTCACCGGTGGTCCCGGGACCGGCAAGACCACCACCGTCGTGCGTTTGCTGGCGTTGCTCCAGGCGCCCGCAGTGGAGGCTGGCCAGCCGCTGCGCATCCGTCTTGCGGCACCCACGGGCAAGGCGGCGGCGCGCTTGACCGAGTCCATCAGCCAGCAGGTCAGGACGCTGGAAGTCAGCGAAGCGGTCCGGGCGAAAATTCCTTCGGACGTCACCACGGTTCACCGCCTGCTCGGCAGCCGGCCCGGGACGCGGCACTTCCGGCATCACGCGGGCAATCGCCTGCCACTTGATGTGCTGGTGGTGGATGAAGCGTCGATGATCGACCTGGAGATGATGGCCAATCTGCTCGATGCCCTGCCAGCCCATGCGCGACTGGTGCTGCTGGGTGACAAGGATCAGCTGGCGTCGGTTGAAGCGGGCGCCGTGCTGGGCGATCTGTGCCGTGACGCGGAAGCCGGCTGGTACAGCCCGCAGACTCGCCAGTGGCTGGAGCAGGTCAGTGGCGAAAGCCTGGCAAACAGCGACCTGCACGAGGATACCCAAGGCGTTCACCCGCTGGCGCAACAAGTGGTGATGCTGCGCCATTCTCGCCGCTTCGGGGAGGGCAGCGGCATTGGTCAGCTGGCTCGCCGGGTCAATCAGCAGCAGCCTGAAGAGGCGCGCAAACTGCTGGCCACCCGCAGCCACGACGACGTGTTCAGCCTGTCGCTCAAGGGCGAACAGGACCGGGCGCTGGAGCGTTTGCTGCTTGAAGGTCACGGCGATGGGCCGCAGGGTTATCGGCATTACCTCGGCCTGCTGCGCCAGCAGCGCCCGGCGCCTGGCCGAGCCCTTGAGGATCCTTGCTGGGCCGACTGGGCTCGCCAGGTGCTGCAGGCGTTCGACGCCTTCCAGTTGCTCTGCGCCGTACGCAAGGGCCCCTGGGGCGTGGAAGGCCTGAATCAGCGAGTGACCGCCGCGCTGCTCAAGGCCCGATTGATCGATAACGATCAGCAGTGGTACGAAGGACGCCCGGTATTGATGACGCGTAACGACTACGGTCTGGGGCTGATGAACGGTGACATCGGCATCGCGCTCAAGCTACCGGAACGCGAGGGGCCTGAAGCCGGAAAGCAGGTGTTGCGCGTGGCATTCCCGCGCAACGATGGTCAAGGTGGTGTGCGTTTTGTACTGCCGAGCCGGCTCAATGACGTCGAAACCGTGTACGCGATGACGGTGCACAAATCCCAGGGCTCAGAGTTTGCCCACACCGCACTGATCCTCCCGGACGCCCTCAACCCGGTCCTCACCAAGGAGCTGATCTACACCGGAATCACCCGGGCAAAAAACTGGTTCACCCTGATAGAACCCCGGGCCGGCGTCTTCGAAGAGGCCGTGCGGCGTAAGGTCAAGCGCCTGAGTGGGCTGATGCTTGAACTGGATGAGGCCCCCGGCCAGTAACGCAAACTGGCCGACTTGCCGGCCGCACCGAGAACCGCCGTGTGTCGATGTGGTATCCGCCGGCTAATCGGCGAACAGCATCTCGCGGCTCTCACCCATCAATAGCCCCTGATTCTGCTCAGTCACCCCGCGGATGTAGTCCCACAACAGGGTGATCCGCTTGAGCTTCCTCAAATCCTCCCGGCAGTACATCCAAAACTGCCGGGTGATGTTGATCTCGCTCGGCAGCACCGGCAGCAGCCGTGGATCCTGGGCCGCCAGGAAGCACGGCAGGATGGCCAGCGACCGGCCCTGCTGAGCGGCGACGAACTGCGCGATGACGCTGGTGCTGCGCAGGTTGGCGCTGGCGCCGGGCAGTACGTTGGCCAGGTACAGCAGCTCCGAGCTGAACGCCAGGTCATCCACATAACTGATGAACGCATGCTTGGCCAGGTCGCTGGGACGGCGGATGGGCGGGTGCTGGTCGAGGTAGTCCTGGGTCGCGTACAGCTGCAAGCGGTAGTCGCACAATTTGCAGCACACGTACGGGCCATGCTCCGGGCGCTCCAGGGCGATGACGATGTCGGCCTCGCGCTTGGACAGGCTGATGAAGTGCGGCAGCGGCAGGATATCCACCGAGATCGCCGGGTAGGCGTCGACGAAATGGCTCAGCTGCGGGGTGATGAAAAAGCTGCCGAACCCTTCGGTGCAGCCCATGCGCACATGCCCGGATAACGCCACCCCTGAGCCAGACACCTGCTCGCAGGCCATGTGCAGGGTGCTCTCGATCGATTCGGCGTAACCCAGCAGCCGTTGGCCTTCGGCCGTCAGCACAAAACCGCTGGTGCGGGATTTTTCGAACAACAGTGTGCCCAGCGCCGTTTCCAGCGAACTGATGCGCCGCGACACCGTGGTGTAGTCCACTGCCAGGCGCTTGGCGGCGGTGCTGGCCTTGCGGGTGCGGGCGACTTCGAGGAAAAACTTGAGGTCATCCCAGTTCAGCGAGCCTAGAGACGTGATGTTTTTTTGCATGATGGACCGGCTTTTATGTGCGTTCTTATTAGAAGTTTGCACATCTATACTCCAAAAACCGTCCGACAACCAATTCGCGACACACGTCTCATCTCAAGGCGACTTTCTCGCCTTGGCTCCCTGATAACAACAAGTCCAGGAGACCCAACATGAACGCATCGCTCACGCCCAACGAAACCACCGTGCAGAAGGTCAAGCTGTTGATCGACGGCGAGTGGGTCGAGTCGCAATCCACCGAGTGGCACGACATCGTCAACCCGGCGACTCAGCAAGTGCTCGCCAAGGTTCCGTTTGCCACCGCCTCGGAAGTCGACGCAGCCATTGCCGCTGCCCATCGCGCCTTCCAGACCTGGAAGCTGACGCCGATTGGCGCGCGCATGCGCATCATGCTCAAGCTCCAGGCATTGATTCGCGAGCACTCCAAGCGCATTGCCGTGGTGCTGAGCAACGAGCAGGGCAAAACCATTGCCGATGCTGAAGGCGATATTTTCCGTGGCCTGGAAGTGGTCGAGCATGCCTGTTCCATCGGCACCCTGCAGATGGGCGAGTTCGCCGAGAACGTCGCCAGCGGCGTCGACACCTACACCCTGCGCCAGCCGATCGGCGTGTGCGCCGGTATCACTCCGTTCAACTTCCCGGCGATGATTCCGCTGTGGATGTTCCCGATGGCCATTGCCTGCGGCAATACCTTCGTGTTGAAACCTTCCGAACAGGATCCGCTGTCGACCCTGCTGCTGGTGGAGCTGGCGATCGAAGCGGGCGTCCCGGCGGGCGTGCTCAACGTGGTGCACGGCGGCAAGGATGTGGTGGATGCGCTCTGCACCCACAAGGACATCAAGGCGGTGTCCTTCGTCGGGTCGACTGCGGTCGGCACTCACGTGTACGACCTGGCGGGCAAACATGGCAAGCGCGTGCAGTCGATGATGGGCGCGAAGAACCATGCCGTGGTGCTGCCGGACGCCAACCGCGAACAGGCGTTGAATGCGCTGGTCGGTGCCGGTTTCGGCGCAGCGGGTCAACGCTGCATGGCCACGTCTGTGGTGGTGCTGGTGGGCGCGGCCAAGCAATGGCTGCCTGATTTGAAAGCACTGGCGCAGAAACTCAAGGTCAATGCCGGCAGTGAGCCGGGTACCGACGTTGGGCCGGTGATTTCGAAACGCGCCAAGGCGCGCATCCTCGACCTGATCGAAAGCGGCATCAAGGAAGGTGCGAAGCTGGAGCTGGACGGGCGCGACATCAGTGTGGCCGGCTACGAGCAGGGCAACTTCGTCGGCCCAACCCTGTTTTCCGGGGTGACCACCGACATGCAGATCTACACCCAGGAAATCTTCGGCCCGGTGCTGGTGGTGCTGGAGGTCAATACGCTGGACGAGGCCATCGCCCTGGTCAACGCCAACCCCTTTGGCAACGGCACTGGCCTGTTCACCCAGAGCGGTGCGGCGGCACGTAAATTCCAGAATGAAATCGACGTCGGCCAGGTCGGCATCAACATCCCGATCCCGGTGCCGGTCCCGTTCTTCAGCTTTACCGGCTCGCGCGGTTCCAAGCTTGGCGATCTCGGCCCGTATGGCAAGCAAGTGGTGCAGTTCTACACTCAGACCAAGACGGTCACCAGTCGCTGGTTCGATGACAACAGCGTCAACGACGGTGTGAACACCACCATCAACTTGCGCTAAGGAGTGGTCCATGAAAATCGCATTTATCGGTCTGGGCAACATGGGCGCGCCGATGGCACGCAACCTGATCAAGGCCGGTCATGACCTCAAGCTGGTCGACCTGAACACCACCGTGCTGGCGGAGCTGGAGCAACTGGGCGGCAGCATCAGCGCCTCCGCCCGTGAGGCGGCCCAAGGTGCGGAGCTGGTGATTACCATGCTGCCGGCCGCCGTGCATGTGCGCAGTGTGTGGCTGGGTGAAAACGGCGTGCTCGCGGGGATTGGCGAAGGCGTTCCGGCAGTGGATTGCAGCACCATTGACCCACAGACGGCGCGTGAAGTCGCGAGCGCTGCTGCCAAACAAGGCGTGGCCATGGCCGATGCGCCGGTGTCTGGCGGTACGGGTGGCGCAGCTGCCGGCACCCTGACATTCATGGTCGGTGCCACGCCCGAGCTGTTTGCCACGCTGCAACCGGTGCTGGCGCAGATGGGCCGCAATATCGTGCATTGCGGCGAAGTCGGCACCGGGCAGATCGCCAAGATCTGCAACAACCTGCTGCTGGGAATTTCCATGGTCGGCGTCAGCGAAGCCATGGCCCTGGGTGATGCCCTGGGCATCGACACCGGCGTGCTGGCCGGGATCATCAACAGCTCCACCGGGCGCTGCTGGAGTTCGGAGATGTACAACCCGTGGCCGGGCATCGTCGAGACCGCTCCGGCGTCGCGCGGCTATACCGGCGGCTTCGGTGCCGAACTGATGCTCAAGGACTTGGGGCTGGCGACTGAGGCGGCCCGTCAGGCGCACCAGCCTGTGGTGCTGGGCGCCGTGGCGCAGCAGTTGTATCAGGCAATGAGCCTGCGCGGGGAGGGTGGCCAAGACTTCTCGGCGATCATCAACAGCTATCGCAAACCCCAGTAAAAGCGGGTAATTCGCAAAAGCAAAAGATCGCAGCCTGCGGCAGCTCCTACACGGGAATGCCGCAGGCTGCGATCTTTTCTATGCATCAGGCAAACACAAAGTACTTGCGCACAGTCTCGACCACTTCCCACGTGCCTTTCATCCCTGGCTCAACGACAAAGATATCCCCTGCCCGCAGATGGATCGGCGCCATGCCTTCCGGCGTGATCACGCAGTAGCCTTCCTGGAAATGGCAGTACTCCCACTTCACGTATTCCACATACCATTTGCCCGGCGTGCAGATCCAGGTGCCCATGATCTTGCTGCCGTCTTCGCTGGTGTAGGCGTTGAGATTGACGGTGTGCGGATCGCCTTCGAGTTTTTCCCATTTGCAGGCGTCGAGTACCGGCAGGGGATGGGTGTCGCGAAGAACGGTAATAGGTGCGGTCATGTGGACTCCGGGCAGTGGATGCAAGAACGAAGTCGCACCCTATAGCGCCCGCCCGCTGGCGAGTTGTCTGTGCTCGACATCGGGGTGTCCAGAAACGCGCAGGCGCCTAAAGCGTCTCCAGCGGACAAGCGGCCCGGGCCTGTTCGATACCCAGTTCAAACTCCACCAGTTGGGCGTGTTGCCGCGCCAGGGCAGCCATCCGCTCGCTGATCTCCTGCTTCTTCGCCGCGATGGCCTGATGGGCCAATGCCCAGGGCACCTGGGTTCCCTGATGGCCGGCGAAAATCGCCTGCAGCTCTTTGAGGCGGAACCCCAGTTGCTGAGCACATTTGATGAAGCCCAGCAGTTCGACGCTCTGCTGGTCGTACACGCGATATTTACCCTGACGCTGGGCCACCGGCAGCAGGCCGATCGCCTCGTAATGGCGGATGCTTTTGATCGTGGTTCCGGAGCGCTGCGCTGCCTGGCCGATGTACATCAATAATTCCCTTTAATGAGTCCCGGGCATTATCGGCGCACTCAGCGACTGGCGATAGCTTCGGCTTGCTGCAACCACCGCTCGCGCTGCGCGTGACTGGAGTCGAGAATCGGGCCGAAGGTCAGCGTCCGGGTGGGCTTGATGCCGCAGAACTGCAGCGTGGTCCTGCGCATTTGATGCAAGCCGGGCATGCGGTAGAACCAGCGGTAGTACCAGGGCGGCGTATCCATGGTCACCAGCAGGTGCGCGCTGCGACCGTGCAGGAGTTTGTCGGGGAAGGCTTTGCCTTTGCGGTACTTGAAGGCGAAACCGGGGAGGAACACCCGGTCGAAAAAGCCCTTGAGCAAGGCTGGAATCCCGCCCCACCAGATCGGAAACACCAGCGTCAGTTGCTCGGCCCACAAGACATCCGCCTGGGCTTGCAGCAGGTCGGCTTCCAGTGGTTGAACCTGTTGGTAGCCTTCACGCAATACGGGGTCGAACGCCAGCTGGCCGAGAAACAATTGGCGCACTTCATGCCCGGCACGCAGGGCCGACTGGGTATAGCGCTCGGCCACGGCGGCGCAAAAACTGCTGCTCGAAGGGTGACCGAGAATCACCAGAATCCGTTTGCCCATCGTGGCTGTCCTTGAAGAGGAAAACCCAAGGGTAAAGTCTGCCCCTCAGGGGAGAGTCAAGGCATGCAGCAACGCCTTGGCGTAACCGGGCAGTTGCGCAAAGTCACGGGCACACAACAGCAGTTGGCGCTGCGCCCAGGCTTCGGCCAGCGCGATGCTGTGCAACGCTGGCGCGCCGGGCCAGCGTGCCACTGCCGCCTGCGGCACGATGGCCAGCCCGGCCCCCCGGGCGACCATGCGCATGGCGCCATCGAAGCCATCGGCCCTGATGCGAATCTGCAGGCGGGAACCGATATGCAGCGCCTGTTCTTCCAGGTAAATCGCCAGGGCGCTGTTGCTGTTCAGGCCAACGTAGTCGTGCGCCAGGGTGTCGCTGAAGCTCAGGGCGCCGAGCCTAGCCAGGGGGTGGTCGGGGGGCATGATCAATACCAGCGGGTCGTCGCGAAACGGGCGGGTTTGCAGGTCGCTGCTGTCCACGGCATCCGAGACAATGCCCAGATCCGCCGCGCCCTGGCGTAGCGCATGGGTGATGCGCGCACTGGGCAATTCCTGCAGGTCGATGTCCAGGTTGGGATGGCTGAGCAGAAAGTCGGCGAGCAGTTCGGGCAGGTATTCACTCATCGCCGTGGTGTTGCACAGCAACCGGACTTGTCCTTTGACGCCCTGGGCATATTCGGCCAGGTTCTGTTGCAGGCGGTCGGCCTGTTGCAGCAGCAACCGGGCGTGTTGCGCCAAGGCTTTGCCGGCAGCGGTGGGGGTGACTCCGCGTCTGCCGCGCACCAGGAAATCCACTCCCAGGGACGATTCCATCGCCCGGATGCGTGCGCTCGCTGCCGCCAGGGATAAATGACTGCGGATTGCGCCGGCGGTGATGTTGCCGCTGTCGAGGATGTTCAGGTAGAGGCGCAGGTCGGTGAGGTCGAAGTGCATGGTGAGTCCGTAGAGGTGTGTCGTTTGGGCTGCCGCCTTCGCGGGCAAGCCCGCTCCCACAGTGATTGAGGCGCTGCGCAATCTTGAGCACGATACCCGCACCCTGTGGGAGCGGGCTTGCCCGCGAAAGCGCCGGCTGCCACAACCAGGAACCTAGCCTCAGCCACAGCAAGAGGCACCCTCAGTATAAGCCAGCTTTTCAAACCCCCTGCCCAGCACCACGATAGACCCATGGATACTCTGACTGCGTTCTATCAAAACCTCGGCCTCGCCCTGTCAATACTGGTGATCGCCACCTTCCTGCTGGCCGGCATGATCAAGGGCGTGATCGGCCTTGGCCTACCGACTATCGCCATGGGTCTGCTTGGCCTGGCTATGGCGCCAGCGCAGGCTGCCGCGCTGCTGATCATTCCCGCGACCTTGACCAACCTCTGGCAGCTGGCATTCGGCGGGCATTTGCGGCAGTTGGTCAGACGTTTGTGGCCGATGCTCCTGGCCATTTTCCTCGGCACAGGAGCGGGCACGCTGTGGATTGGCATGGCTGGCGGGCACTGGGTCGTGCGGGGGTTGGGCGCGGCATTGCTGCTTTACGCCTTGAGCGGGTTGTTCCTGCCCACCCTGCAGGTCGGCCACCGTGCTGAACGCTGGCTCGCCCCATTGTGCGGCGTGCTGACCGGCGTCATCACCTCGGCCACGGGCGTGTTCGTGATTCCGGCAGTGCCCTATCTGCAGGCGCTGGGCTTGAACAGGGACCAGCTGGTGCAGGCACTGGGCCTGTCATTCACCGTCTCGACCCTGGCCCTGGCCGCCGGCCTGTTCTGGCGTGGCGCTCTGGGCGGGGGCGAGCTGGGCGCATCGTTGCTGGCGCTGATCCCGGCGGTGGCGGGCATGTTGCTGGGGCAATGGCTGCGCCAGCGCATCAGCGCCACCTTGTTCAAACGGGTATTTTTCATTGGCCTTGGCGTGCTGGGCGGCCACTTGCTGATCAGCGGCTAGCGGAGGAGGGCCTGAGCATATCGGATCGCAGTCTAAGGCAACAATAGATGCTTGATTCGTGCTTGTGGATCAAATGAGTTTTGTCACATCAGGGCTTATTCCGCGCGAGGCGGGCCGATACCCTGCCGCCATCGAATTCAGACCTTCCGAGACCTTTCATGAAAAAAGTCCTGTTGCTCAATGGCGGTAAAAAGTTTGCCCACTCCGATGGTCGCTACAACACCACTCTGCACGAAACTGCACTGAGCGTTCTGGACCGAGGCGGCATGGACGTGAAAACCACGTTCATCGACGAGGGTTATGACGTCGCTGAAGAAGTGGCCAAATTCCTCTGGGCCGATGTGATCATTTACCAAATGCCAGGCTGGTGGATGGGCGCGCCCTGGACCGTCAAGAAGTACATCGACGAAGTGTTCACTGAAGGCCATGGCAGCCTCTACGCCAGCGACGGCCGCACCCGCTCCGATGCCTCGCAGAAGTACGGCAGCGGCGGCCTGGTGCAGGGCAAGCAATACATGTTGTCGCTGACCTGGAATGCTCCGCAGCAGGCATTCGATGATCCGACGGACTTCTTTGAAGCCAAGGGCGTAGACGCGGTGTACTTCCCGTTCCACAAGGCCAACGAGTTCCTCGGCATGACCAGCCTGCCCACCTTCCTGTGCGTTGACGTCATGAAGCGCCCGAACATTGAAGCCGACATTGCCCGTTATGAGCAGCATCTGAGCGAGGTGTTTGGCCTGTCTGCATAAGGTTTCAGGCTACTATCGGATGCGACGGCCTGAAAGATCGCAGCCTGCGCCAGCTCCTACAGTGGACTGCGAGCGTCGCAGGCTGTGATCCTGGCGACAGATGCCACGGCGATTGTGAAAAGAGGACACCCTTGAAAGCCAGATCCGATGAACTGCAGATTTTCGTCTGCGTGATTGAATGCGGATCGATCTCCGCTGCGGCCGAGCAGGTGGGGCAAACGCCTTCGGCGGTCAGTCGCACGTTGTCGCGGCTGGAGGCCAAGCTCGAGACCACGTTGATCAACCGCACCACCCGGCGCATGGACCTGACAGAAGAGGGCAAGTATTTCTTCGAGCAGGCCAAGCTGATCCTCGACCAGATGGATCAACTCGAAGAGCGCCTGAGCTCCCGCCAGCAGACGCCTTCCGGGCGCCTGCGGATCAACGCGGCAGCGCCCTTCATGCTGCACGCCATCGTGCCGTATATCGACGAGTTCCGCCGGCTCTACCCGGACATCCAGCTGGAGCTCAACAGCAACGACCTGCTCATCGACCTGCTCGAACAAAGCACTGACATCGCCATCCGCATTGGTACCCTCGCCGACTCGACCCTGCACGCGCGTTCCCTGGGGTGCAGCCCGTTGCACATCGTCGCCAGCCCGGCGTATCTGGAGCGGCACGGGACGCCCACGGCCGTGGCGGATCTGAGCGCCCACAGCTTGCTCGGTTTCACCCAGAACGAAAGCCTCAACCAGTGGCCTTTGCGCTATGAACACGGCGACCGCTGGCCGATCCAGGCCAGCATCAGCGCCTCCAGTGGCGAGACGATTCGCCATCTGGCGCTGGAGGGGCAGGGCATCGCCTGCCTGTCGCACTTCATGACCATCGAGGACATCCGCGCCGGTCGCCTGCAGGTGCTGCTGGAGGATTCCAACAGCGGTTATCGCCAGCCGATCAATGCGGTGTACTACCGCAACTCGCAGCTTGCCCTGCGCATTCAATGCTTCCTCGACTTCATCCAGGGCAAACTGGCAGCGTATGCCAACGCGCAGTTCAACGGCTGATTCGTGACTCCAGCGCAAAAGTGATTTGGGCGCTGCGGCCTGTTTCCCGAGGGCGGGGTGCTCAATACTGGACCCATCACTTATTCACGCAGGGAGTTTCTCCATGAACGTATTCGTCACCGGCGCTGCAGGTTTCATCGGCGGTTCGATCGCCACGGGTCTGGTCCGGGCTGGCCACCAGGTCACAGGCCTGGTTCGCAGCGCAGAGCAGGCCAACGAGCTGAGCGCCCTGGGCATCTCCCCGGTCATCGGTACGCTGGACGACAGCGCCATGCTTGCCGCCCAGGCCCGGGCTGCCGACGCCGTGATCAACGCCGCCAGCAGCGACCACCGCGGCGCGGTGGAGGCCTTGCTTGACGCACTGCGCGGTTCCAACAAGGTGTTTTTGCACACCAGCGGGTCGAGCATCGTCGGCGATGCGTCCGGCGGCAAGGCCAGCGACGTGATCTACTTCGAAGACAACCTGCCGGAGCCGACGGTGGACAAGGCCGCCCGGGTTGCCATCGATGACCTGATCCTGGCAGCGGCGCAGGACGGCGTGAACTCGGCCGTGATCTGCAACACACTGATTTACGGCCACAGCCTGGGCGTCAAGCGCGACAGCGTGCAATTGCCACGCTTGCTCAAACAGGCCCGCAAGAGCGGGGTGGTGCGCCATGTTGGCAGCGGCCGGAACATCTGGTCCAACGTGCATATCGAGGATGTGGTTGCCCTGTACCTGCTGGCGCTGACCCGCAACGTGCCCGGTACTTTCTACTTCGTCGAAAGTGGCGAGGCCTCGTTCATCGACATGACCACGGCCATGGCGGCAGCCTTGAAGCTGGGTGAGCCGCAGGACTGGCCGCTGAAGGATGCCGAAGCCGAGTGGGGCTATGAGATGGCCAACTATGGCCTGGGCTCCAACAGCCGGGTGCGCGGCCAGCATGCGCGGCAACTGCTGGGCTGGGCACCGCAGCGGACTTCGGTGGTTGACTGGATTCGTGACGAGATGGTGTGAGTTTGCGCTAGACCGAGTCATCGTTCATCGCGGGCTTGCCCGCGATGGCGTTTCCGAGTTCCCCAAAGTAGCCTGATCTCCCCCGATTCCGTAACATCCTCACCCTCTTTCCCGGCCACGCCCCAGCGGCCCGTAATTTTGGGTACCCCATGAAAACACAACGTCTGCGCGCCGATGTCCTGGCCGGACTCACCACCTCGTTCGCCCTGCTCCCTGAATGCATCGCCTTTGCCCTGGTCGCCCATCTCAACCCGCTGATGGGGCTCTACGGTGCGTTCATCATCTGCACCCTCACCGCGCTGTTTGGCGGTCGCCCAGGCATGGTCTCGGGAGCTGCGGGCTCGATGGCGGTGGTGATCGTCGCACTGGTGGTGCAGCACGGCGTGCAGTACCTGCTGGCCACCGTGCTATTGGGTGGGCTGATCATGCTGGCGTTCGGGCTGCTCAAGCTGGGCAAGCTGGTACGCATGGTGCCGCACCCGGTGATGCTCGGTTTCGTCAACGGCCTGGCGATCATCATCGCCCTGGCACAACTCGAACACTTCAAGAGCGGTGACGCCTGGCTCAGTGGTGCGCCGCTGTACATCATGCTCGGTCTGGTGGCCGTCACCATGGCCATCGTCTACCTGCTGCCACGCCTGACCCGTACCGTGCCGCCAGCGCTGGTCGCGATTCTCGGCGTGGGGCTGGCGGTGTTCCTGCTGGGCCTGCCGACCCGCACCCTCGGCGACATGGCGCACATCGCCGGTGGCCTGCCGACTTTTGCCCTGCCCGACATCCCGTGGAACCTGGAGACCCTGCGCATCGTCGCCCCCTACGCGATCCTGATGGCGCTGGTCGGCCTGCTGGAAACCCTGCTGACCCTCAACCTCACCGACGAAATCACCGAGAGCCGTGGCTATCCGGATCGCGAGTGTGTGGCACTGGGTGCGGCCAACATGGTCTCCGGGGTGTTCGGCGGCATGGGTGGCTGCGCGATGATCGGTCAGACCGTGATCAACCTCAGCTCCGGCGGCCGTGGTCGACTGTCCGGCGTGGTGGCCGGGGTGCTGATCCTGCTGTTCGTGCTGTTCCTGTCGCCGCTGATCGAGCGCATCCCGCTGGCGGCGCTGGTTGGGGTGATGTTCGTGGTGTCACAGCAGACCTTCGCCTGGGCGTCGCTGCGAGTGCTCAACAAGGTGCCGCTTAACGACGTGCTGGTCATTGTCGCGGTCACCGTGATCACGGTGTTCACCGACCTGGCAACGGCCGTGCTCTGCGGGATCGTCATTGCGGCGCTCAACTTCGCCTGGCAACAGGCGCGCGAGCTGTATGCCGATACGCATATCGAGCCCGATGGCAGCAAGCTGTATCACCTGCACGGCACGCTGTTCTTCGCCTCGACCACGCCGTTTCTCAACCAGTTCGATCCCGCCAGCGACCCCGACCTGGTGACCATCGACTGCCGCCACCTGAGCTTCGTCGACTACTCGGCCATTGCCGCGCTCATGACCCTGCGCGAGCGCTACGCCAAGGCCGGTAAACACCTGCGGGTGCTGCACCTGTCCGAACGCTGCAAAAAACTGCTCAAGCGCGCCCGGGTGACTCACGACTGACTGGGTCACTTGCGCCAGTCGCCAATCCCGCAGACACCCGATCCCCTGTGGGAGCCTGGCTTGCCAGCGATGACGGCCTGACATTCACCACCGCCACCGCCACCGTCATCGCCGGCAAGCCGGGCTCCCACAGGTTCGCGTCAGCTTGGCTCCGCACTTCGATGAACCTGGCGAAACTCCCCTGGCGGCATTCCCCGCCGGCTCTTGAATGAGCGATGAAACGACCGGGACTCGGTAAACCCCAGGTACTGCGCGATATCCTGAATCGGCAGGGTGCTGTTGAGCAGGTAATGCTCCGCCAGCTCCTGGCGCAGGTCATCGAGGATCTGTTGATACGAAGTACCCGCCTGATGCAGCTGGCGTTGCAGGGTGCGCACCGACATGGCGAACTGTTCGGCCACCTGTTCCTTGCGCGGCAACCCCTCCTTGAGCAGCTGGCGCAGAATGCCCTTGACCCGCTCCTGCAGCGACGCATCCTCCAGGGTCGCCATCAACCCCAGCGCATGCTCTTCCAGGGTGCGCAGCAGTTGCGCATCGGCCTGGCGCAAGGGCAGCTGCAGGTAGGGCAGCGGCACAATCAGCGCCGAGTAGGGCTGCTCAAACAGCACCGGGCAGTCGAAAAACGCCTCGTAGTGCGCCAGCGTGGTTTCGTCCGGCTGCGCGTGCTCAAACCACACTGCGGCCGGCGCCAGCTGGGTGTCGGCAATCCAGCGGGCGTACTGCAGCCAGGAGCCGAGGACATTTTCCACCAGGTGCCGGCGAATGCGCGGGCGTTGGTGACGGCAGGTCCAGATCAGGTGCACCTGCGCGTCCTGTACCTCGGCCCGGCTGACGCCCATATCACCGACCAGTTTTTCGAACGGCATGATGCGGCTCATGGCATCGCCCAGAGTCGCGCAGTTCATGGTGATGTAACCCAACACACTCCAGGAATTGGGTAGCACGAAACGCGCCGAGTTGAGGCCGAACAGCGGGTCTGCCGAGTGGTCGCAGAAGTAGTCGAGCAACCGCTCATGAACCTCGCCCGGCAACCGCAGGCTGTTGTCGCTCAACTGTTGCGCCTGTAATCCGGCCGCCGCCAGCGCCGGCTCGGTGGCGATACCCAGTTGTTCGGCATAACGCAGGTATTTGAGCAGTGGCGGAACAGAAGTGAAGCCCAGCGATTGCATGATCGTGTTCCTTTGATCAAGGCCCGCATGTGCGGATGAATACCCTGAAAGGTAGTGTGAAACTACCGCTAAAGTAAATGGCCAGTCCTGGCGCGGTGTTTGACTCAATTGGCTACTCGAAGTGGCCGGATGCGACCGTGACACTTTCGGCGGGCTGGCTAGTATGGGTGTCTGAAACATCACTTATAAGAACCGCAAAAGGACACACGCATGCGACGCTGGAACGGCTGGGGAGAGGCAACCACGGTGGTCGAATTACCGGCCCAGGGCGCGGGATTTCTCGCCGAGCGGCTGGGTGTCGGTCGTGTATTGCCCGATGCAACGCTCGAAGAGGCGCTGGCCAAGGTACCGGCTTCGCGGCTGGCGGCGCATGGTCTGTACAGTATCGAGCCGCATGATCGCCTGCTGCATGCCCGGGGCCAGAGCCTGCCAGACTGGCTGGCGCTGCGCGAAGGGGCACCCGGCCTCTACCCCGACGCCGTGGCCTTTCCCGACAGCGCCGGGCAGATCCGCCAGTTGCTGGCGCTTGCCCAGACCCAGGACCTTTGCCTGATTCCCTACGGCGGCGGCACTTCCGTGGCCGGGCACATCAACCCGCCAGACTCGGTGCGGCCAGTGGTGACGGTGTCCCTGGCTCGCATGAATCGCTTGCTGGACCTGGACGAGCAAAGCCTGCTGGCCACCTTCGGCCCCGGTGCCAGCGGCCCGCAGGTGGAGAGTCAGCTACGCGCCCGTGGTTACACCCTGGGGCATTTTCCGCAGTCGTGGGAGTTGTCGACCCTGGGCGGTTGGGTCGCCAGCCGCTCCAGCGGCCAGCAGTCGCTGCGTTATGGGCGAATCGAGCAGTTGTTCGCCGGCGGCACGCTGGAAACCTTTGCCGGCCCCTTGGAAATCGCCACCTTTCCGGCCTCGGCCGCAGGCCCCGATTTGCGCGAAGTGGTGCTCGGCTGTGAGGGGCGCTTCGGCATCATTTCCCAGGTCAAGGTGCGAATCAGTGCGCTGCCGGCCGATGAGCGTTTCTACAGTGTTTTCCTGCCCGACTGGTCACAGGCGCTGCAGGCGATCCGGCAGTTGGCCCAGGCGCGGGTGCCGTTGTCGATGCTGCGCCTGTCCAATGCCCTGGAAACCGAAACCCAGCTCGCCTTGGCCGGTCACCCGCAGCAGATTGCCTGGCTGGAAAAATACCTCGCCCTGCGCGGAGCCGGCGTCGGCAAATGCATGTTGACGTTCGGCGTCACCGGCAACCGCCGGCAGAACGCGCTGTCGCTCAGCCAGGCTCGCCAGCATTTGAAGGCCTTCGGTGGAGTCTTCACCGGTACCTTGCTCGGCAAGAAATGGGCGCAGAACCGCTTCCGTTTTCCCTACCTGCGGGAAAACCTGTGGAACGCCGGTTATGTGGTCGACACCCTGGAAACCGCTACCGACTGGAGCAATGTCGACAACCTGCTCGAGCGTATCGAGCAAAGCCTGCGTGCTGCACTTGCGGCCCAGGGTGAGCAGGTGCACGTGTTCACCCACCTGTCCCATGTGTATGGCGAAGGTTCGAGCATCTACACCACCTACGTCTTTCGTCCGGCGGCGGATTACCCGGCGACCCTGGCACGCTGGCAGGCGCTCAAGCACGCCGCCAGTCAAACTATCGTCGACAACGGCGGCACCATCAGTCACCAGCATGGCGTGGGCAAGGACCACGCGGCGTATCTGCTGCGGGAGAAGGGGGCGCTGGCGATTGACACCTTGCAGGCGTTGAGTCGGCATTTCGATCCGGCCGGGCGGCTCAACCCTGGCACGTTGCTGCAGGAGTGACGACGATGAACCCGGACTGGAATGGCGCGTGGCGAGAGGCCGCGCTGCCGACCCTGGCGGATGAGGCCTGGGACCTGATCGTCATCGGTGGCGGTATCAGCGGTGCCGGCATCGTGCGTGAGGCCGCGCGCCGTGGCTGGCGCTGCCTGTTGTTGGAGCAGCGCGACTTTGCCTGGGGCACCTCCAGTCGTTCTTCGAAAATGGTCCATGGCGGCTTGCGTTACATCGCCAAGGGCCAGTGGCGCCTGACTCGCGACTCAGTGCGCGAGCGCCAACGCCTGCTGGATGAAGCTCCAGGGTTGGTGGAGCCCATGAGTTTCATGATGCCGCATTACCGCGGCGGCTTTCCTGGCCCCCGCGTCATGGGTGGTTTGTTGGCCGTGTATGACGCGTTGGCCGGGAGGCGTAATCATCGTTTTCATGACGCGCAGCAACTGCGGTACATGGCACCGGGAGTGAAGGAAGACGATTTGCTGGGCGGCTCCGGTTTTGTCGATGCGCTGACCGACGACGCCCGCCTGGTGATGCGTGTATTGGCCGAGGCACGTGCTGACGGCGCGGTCGTGCTCAATGGCCTGCGAGTCGTTCAATTGCTGCGCGAAGGCGGGCGGGTGTGCGGGGTGCAGGTCGAGGACTGCGAAGGCGGGGCAGGGCTGCAACTGCGCTGTGGCGTTTTGGCGGTGGCGACCGGTGCCTGGGCTGAACGTCTGCGACCGCCTGAACATCCCCGTCAATTGCGACCGTTGCGTGGCAGTCATCTGTTGCTGCCAGGGTGGCGTTTGCCGGTGGCCCAGGCCTTCACGTTTCTGCATCACGGCGACCGCCGCCCGGTGTTTGTTTTTCCGTGGGAAGGCGCCACCGTCGTCGGCACCACGGACCTGGATCATCACGACGACCTGGACCTGAGCGCCAGCATCAGTGCCGAGGAACTCGACTACCTGCTGGCAGCCTGCGCCCAGCAGTTCCCCCAGGCCGGGGTGGTGGCTGGCGATGTGCTGTCGACCTGGTCCGGCGTGCGCCCGGTGGTGGGCAGCGCTGCAGGCCAGCAGCAGGGTAAACCGTCAAACGAAACCCGCGAGCATGTGCTGTGGCAAGAGCCCGGTTGTGTGACGCTGGCGGGGGGCAAGCTGACCACATTCCGCCCGCAGGCCATTGAAGTGCTCAAGGCCTGTGCGCCGATGCTCGGGCGTACGTTGAACGATGACGGCGCGCCAGTGTTTGCCGCCGTGCCACCTTTGGTGATCCCGGGGCTCAGCAGCTACCAGTGGCGGCGGTTGGCCGGGCGTCACGGTCGAGCCCTGCCGCGACTGGCGCAATTGCTCGAAGAGTTGGGCCATGACACCGTTGGCGCCACTGATACCTTGTGGGCGGAACTGGCGCTGGCCTGCGACACTGAAATGGTCCTGCACCTGGATGACCTGCTGCTGCGCCGCACCCGCCTGGGGCTGTTGCTGCGCGCCGGCGGCGAGGCGTTTTTGCCTGCCATTCGCCAACTGTGCCAGCCCCGGCTGGGCTGGGATGATGCCCGTTGGCAGCAGGAGGAGCAGCTGTACCGGGCGTTGTGGCAGCGGCAGCACGGCTTGCCATGAAACGGCTGCCACGAACCTTAGAAAACCGCAGATATGCAGGCCCTCATGCCCATTGAAGAGAGCTCCATGGACAACCACCCGAACAAGCGTTACCTGCTGGCCATCGACAATGGAACCCAAAGCGTGCGGGCGTTGCTGTTCGATCTTCAAGGCAATCTGCTGGGCAAAGGCAAGGTCGAACTGCAAGCCTACTACTCCACCCAGCCTGGCTGGGCCGAGCAGGACCCGGATTATTACTGGGCCAAACTGGGTGAAGCCTGCCAGTTGCTGTGGGCGCAGACCGGGATTGATCGAGCACAGATTGCCGGCGTTTCCCTGACCACCCAGCGCGGCACCTTGATCAACGTCGACGCCCAGGGCAACCCGTTGCGCCCGGCGATCCTCTGGCTCGACCAGCGCCAGACCGAGGTCGAAGGCGGCATCAAGGGACCCTGGGGCTGGCTGTTCAAACTGGTGGGTGCCCAGGCCACCGTGGACTATTTTCGCGCCCAGGCAGAAGCCAACTGGGTCGCTCGTCATCAGCCCGAAGTGTGGGCGGCAACCGACAAGTTTTTGCTGCTCTCGGGATTTCTCACCCATCGGCTGTGCGGGCGCTTTGTCGATTCGGTCGGCGGCTGCGTCGGTTATCTGCCCTTCGACTTCAAGCGCCTGCGCTGGGCGGCGCCCTCCGACTGGAAATGGCAGGCCCTCGCGGTGCGCCCCGAGCAACTGCCCAGCCTGCTCAAGCCCGGCGAAACCCTGGGCTACATCAGCGCCACTGCCAGCCGCCACACCGGCATTCCCGAAGGGCTGCCGCTGATTGCCGCCGGTGCCGACAAGGCTTGCGAGGTGGTGGGCGCCGGGGTGGTGGATTCCAGCACGGTGTGCCTGTCCTATGGCACCACGGCGACCATCACCAGCACCCGTTCGCGCTACCTGGAAATCGTCCCGCTGATCCCGCCCTATCCGGCGGCCGTTCCAGACCACTACAACTGCGAGGTGATGATTTATCGCGGTTACTGGATGGTCAGCTGGTTCAAGAACGAGTTCGGCCTGCGGGAAATGCAACAGGCCAGGGAGCAGGGGGTGGAGCCGGAGCAACTGTTCGACGCCCTGGTCAATGCCGTGCCTGCGGGGTCTATGGGGTTGATGCTGCAACCCTATTGGTCACCGGGCATTCGCGAGCCGGGAGTCGAAGCCAAAGGCGCGATGATCGGCTTCGGCGACGTGCATACCCGCGCGCATATCTATCGGGCGATCCTTGAAGGCCTGGCGTACGCCTTGCGCCAGGGCATGGAGAGTATCGAGAAGCGCTCGAAGGTCTCCATCAAGCGCTTGCGCATTGCCGGCGGTGGCTCCCAGAGCGATGCGGCGATGCAACTGACGGCGGACATTTTCGGCCTGCCTGCCGAGCGTCCGCACGTGTACGAGGCCTCCGGTCTGGGCGCGGCCATTTGCTGCGCCGTCGGGCTGGGACTGCACGCGGACTTTGCCACGGCAACGGCGGCGATGACCCGGGTCGGCGCGGTATTCATGCCACAGGCCGAGGCGCATCAGACCTACGAGCGCCTGTACAAGGAGGTGTACCTGCTCATGTATCGTCAGTTGAAACCGTTGTACCAAAGCATTCGCGAGATCACGGGTTACCCGGCTTGATGCGTTGAGCAACCCATGGCGCTATCGGAGAACTTTTTCGGCCGGATCGGACAGTGTCACGGCCAGGTGTGGTTGTTAGGCTCATCCCTACTGCACATCCAATAAGAAATCCGAGCAATGAAGCTGCCATTTATCCTGCTGGTGTTGTGTGTCACGGCCCCGTCAGCCTGGGGCTGGTCCAATCACACAGTGGGCAGCTACCTGGCATTGCAAGCGTTGCCCGCCCTGCGCGAAGCGCCCCAGGTGGAAGTCGAGCCCCTGGAGCAGTTCCTCGCCCAGCAGTACCCGGCAGTGGCCCAATTGCTCGATGAGCAGGAGCAGTTTGCCCGCCAGCATTTCGCCCAATACCCGACACGTCCCGACGACCTGAAACTACCCGCCGAACCCGGGGACAATCTGCAACACGCCTTCCTTACCGCGTTGCGCATCAACCCGCAGATTCATCTGGCGATGGTCATCCAGCCACTGCCGGGACGCGACCTGCCCGAACGCGAACACTTGAAGGCCAACCAGGTGATGGTTGAGCAGACCCTCTCGCCCTGGAATCGCCAGCGCTTTATCCACGTGCTGACCGGCGAAAAACTGCCGCCCCTGGCGGTGCTGGCCAGCGCCGCCGACGAACCGGATTATGGCCACGACATCAATCTGTTCAGCGACAACCCTGGCGAGGTCGGCGGGCGCTACGGCTTCGGCCCGCAGCCTTTTGGCGACTCACGTTTTCAATACAGCTCCCAGGCTCCCTTCCACATGGGCTTCTTCCATGAGAGCCCGGTGGTGTACGCCGCTGCCGGTTTTCTGCAGCGCAGCTGGCCGCACTGGCGCGCTTACCAATACATGGGGCTGGCGCGCCTGGCCTTTGCGACGGGGCATTCGTATTGGGGTTACCGCTTCCTTGGCTGGGGCCTGCACCACATTCAGGACCTGACCCAGCCCTATCACGCCAAGCCACTGCCCGGCGCCGGGCTGGCCAGTTTGCTGCTGATGGAAGCCAAGGCACTGGCGGGTTTCGACAGCGACAAACACGCCGCCATCCAGCGCGTCGCAACCCGGCACATGGAGGTCGAGAAGTATCAAGCCGCCTGGCTGCGTCGGCTGCTGAAAGCCGCAGAACCGCATCCGATGATCGCGGCATACGCCAGGCTCGCTGAAGACGCCGATTACCCGCCGTACTCGGTGGACTACCTGCGTGAAGTGGTCAGTGCCCAGGCCGTCGCCGAGTCCGCTGCCTTTGATGAAGCCATCGAACAATGGCTGGCAACCGCCCCGGCCACCAGCGATTTCAGCGCCAGTAATCAGGTCAGGCGCGAAGACTACGACCACCCGCAACTCAACCGGCAACTGTTGCAGTTGCTGGGGCATTTCGGCGCGCACAGCCGGATTTATGTCAGGGCGGGGTTGGCGCCCTGACCATCGCGGCGAAGTTGCCCGCACACCCAAACAATAAAATCAGGGAAGGAGAAACTGACCATGAGGATGCGCTTACAACTGTCTGGCGCCGGCATCACCGGCGCAGGCCTGGCAGGGCTGCTGCAACTGTGTGCGGCGGACGCAGTACAGGCCGTGGAATTCAGTGTGCTCGACCAGCAGGTCACCGGCTCGTTTGACAGCACCTTGTCTTATGGCCGTATGTGGCGGGTGCAGGGACGGGACAAGACTAACGATGACGTCAATACCAACGACGGCAACCGCAACTTCGATACCGGGCTGGTTTCCGAGGTGTACAAGATCACTTCCGAGCTCGAGGCCAACTACCAGAACTACGGGTTGTTCGTGCGCGGCACCGCGTTCTATGACACCCAGCTGATGGACAAGCGCAACGATTACTACCGCAACAATAGCCCCTCGCAGCCGAGTCAGAGTTATCCCCAGGACGATCACTTCACCAACCAGACCCGCGACATTGCCGGCAACCGGGTGGAGATGCTCGACGCCTACGTGTATGGCAACTGGGACGTGGCATCGATGCCGGTGACGGGCCGCCTCGGCCGCCAGGTGTTCAACTGGGGCGAGGGCATTTTCTATCGGGGCGGGATCAACACCACCAACCCGGTGGACGCCGCCAAGTACCGTTTGCCCGGTGCCGAGGTCAAGGAAGTGCTGATCCCGGTCGAGGCGCTCAGCTTCAACATTGGCCTGACCGACATCCTGACCATGGAGAGTTTCTACCAGACCAACTGGAAGGAAACCCGCATCGATCCGGTCGGCACCTTCTACGCCCAGACCGACCTGTTCGCCGATGGCGGCAACACCGCCTACAACAATTTTACCGGCACTGCGCTGGATACGCCGGTGCCAGGGTTCGGCAATGTGATCGACCTGTACAGCGCGCTGGGCAATAACCCGTTGCTCAACCAGGCGCTGGGTACCACCGGCCTGTACGCCAATGGCGTGACCCCGGCGTTCGGCAATACGCTGAAGGTGGCGTCGGTGGGCAAGGACTACAACGCCCGTAACGACGGGCAGTTTGGCTTCGCCTTTCGCTACATTGCCGAACAGCTCAACAGCACCGAGTTCGGGCTGTACATGGTCAACTATCACGCCAAGGAGCCGACCATCTCCGCCAACCTCGGTGGTTACCAGGGCATCGACATGGATGCCCTGACCAATCTGCTCGCCGGCGTTGCCGGCAGCCAGGCCGGGCAACTGGCCAACGGCCTGGCGACCGCCGACGTGCTGGGCAATATCCAGGCGCATCGGCGCTATGCCGAAGACATTCGCATGTATGGCTTCAGCTTCAACACCACCCTGGGCCAGGCGTCGGTATTCGGTGAAGTGGCTTATCGGCCGAACCTGCCGATCGGCGTCGCCGCAACCAACGACCTGATCGGCGACCTGGCCAACGGCGCTGCTGCGGCGGCTGCCGGGCAGACGATCAATATCGGCGGGCAGATGGTCCAGCTCGACAGCCAGATCAACAACGGCGAGCGGGTCGAAGCGTTCAACACCTCCCTGGGGACGATCTACAACTTTGGCCCGAGCCTGTCGTTCGACTCGATGTTCGGCGTATTCGAACTGGCGTCCGAGCACTTGCGTGGCAGCAACCTGCAATACACCGCCTACGACGGCAGCACCCGTTATTACGCCGGCACCGGCAACTATTCCTACGTGTCCGGCGGCGATCGCGGCGACCAGGTCAACCGCAACTCCTACAGCTACACCGCCATGGTCAACGGCACCTGGAACGATGTGTATGCCGGGGTCAACGTCTCGCCCTATGTCGTCTACAAGGATGATTTCAAGGGCAACAGCTACCAGGCGGGCAACACCATCGAAGGGCGCAAGGCCTACACCCTGGGCATCAAGGCCAACTACCAGAACAGGTTCGAGGCCGAGTTGCAGTACACCGAGTTCTACGGCGGAGGCCAGAACAACGGTATCCGCGACCGCGACAACGTTGGGTTCAACCTCAAGTACTTCCTGTGATGGCCCGGTCCAGGTAAGCGCACTCAATGGTGGGAGCGCGGCTCTGTAGGAGCAAGCCTTGCTCCCACAGGATTTCTATTTTGGAGAATGTCCATGTTGCATACGTCACGACTGATCAACACTACGCTGGCCGTGGTTCTGAGCCTGGCTGCCGGCAGCGCGCTGGCAGCCATCACGCCCCAGCAAGCGCAGCAACTCAAGACCACACTGACCCCTCTGGGCGCCGAGCGTGCCGGCAACGCTGCCGGCACCATTCCGGCCTGGGACGGCGGCATCACCCAGCCGCCCGCGGGCTACAAACCGGGCCAGCATCACCCCGACCCGTACGCAACAGACAAGCCACTGTTCACCATCACCAAGGCCAACCTTGACCAGTACAAGGCGCACCTCAGTGCAGGCCAGATCGCGCTGTTCAACAGCTACCCCGACACCTTCCAGATGCCGGTGTACACCAGTCGTCGCTCGGGCTCGGCGCCGCAGTGGCTGTACGACAACACGTTCAAGAACGCCACCAGCGCGAAGCTGCTCGATGGCGGTACCGGCTTTGCCGATGCCTATGGCTGCGTACCCTTCCCGGTGCCCAAGGATGGCGTAGAAGCGTTGTGGAACCACATCACCCGCTATCGCGGGATCTACGTAGTCCGACGCGCCTCCGAAGCGCCGGTGCAGCGTAATGGCAGCTTCGCCCTGGTGACCTCGCAACAGGAAGGGCTGTTCAACTACTACCGCCCGGGCGGCCAGTTCGCCGACCTGAAAAACATCCTGTTCTACTACCTGGCCTTCGTCAAAAGCCCGGCCCGGCTGGCCGGTGGTGCGGCGCTGATCCACGAGACCCTGGACCAGCTCAAGGACCCACGCCAGGCCTGGATCTACGACGCCGGCCAGCGCCGCGTGCGGCGGGCACCGAACCTGGCTTACGACACGCCGATCGCCTCGTCGGACGGCCTGCGCACAGCCGACGACACCGACCTGTTCAATGGCTCCCCGGACCGCTACGACTGGAAGCTCAAGGGCAAGCAGGAGGTCTACATTCCCTACAACAGCTACAAGGTAGGCAGCCCCCAGGTGAAGTACTCAGACCTGCTCACCCCCGGCCACCTCAACCCGCAATACACCCGCTACGAACTGCACCGGGTGTGGGTCGTGGAAGGCACGCTCAAACCCGGCTCGCGGCACATCTATTCCAAACGAGTGTTGTTCCTCGATGAAGACAGCTGGGGCGCCGCGCTGGTGGATCAGTACGACGGGCGAGGGGAGTTGTGGCGGGTGTCGATGGGCTACCTGAAGAACTTCTACGACCTGCCCACCACCTGGAGCGCCCTGGACGTGTTCCACGACCTGCAGGCGCGCCGTTACTACGTGCAGAACCTGGATAACGAAGAACCGCAGACCGTGGACTTCTCCCAGCCGATCCCCGAAGACGCCTATTTCATGCCATCGGCGTTGCGCCAGCGTGGGACGCGGTGAGGTAGGCGCCAAGCCTGCACGGGTTACCGGGCTGACTGGCACGCCCTGCAAATAAAACGTGCTACGCTGCAATCAATGATTTCATTGATTTCATTGATTGCAGGAGTGCGTCATGGCGAGCATTACAATTCGAAACCTTGACGATCAGGTAAAGGAGCAACTGCGCATTGCTGCAGCTCATCATGGTCATTCCATGGAAGAGGAGGCTCGTCTGATCCTGGGGCGGGCGTTGTCACCCGTGCAGCGTGCTGGTGGCTTGGGGAGTCGTATTCACCAGCGATTTTCCGGTGACGCTGGAGTAGAGCTAAACCTGCCATCACGGCATGAAAAAGCGACTGCGGTGGACTTTTCTGAATGATCTTGCTCGACACAAATGTTCTTTCAGAGTTTATGCGCGTCGAACCTGATTCAAAGGTTCTGGATTGGGTCGATTCGCAGCCGGCGATGGAGCTGGCTATCAGCGCGATCACTGTCGCGGAAATTCTGCACGGCATTGCTCGACTTCCGTTCGGTAAGCGCAAACAGAAACTGGAGTCCCATGCGATGGCGATGTTCGAAGAGGATTTCGCCGGACGCATTCTGCCGTTTGATGCTCACGCTGGGGTGGAGTATGCGGCGCTGGTAGCAGGCGCAGAGGCAAGTGGTCGAACGGTTTCGATGGCTGATGCGCAAATCGCCGCCATTTGCCGAAGCCATGGGGCGGCGATTGCCACGCGAAACGTGCGGGACTTCGAGTTTTGCGTAGTTGAAGTGATCAACCCGTGGGATGCCTAAACTTCACAGGCCGTCAGACCATTTCTTCGCAACGCCGCCTGGCACAACTCCGTTCCCACAGGGATATGTGTCGTTCGATGAACTCGTGAACGACGTAAACCTTGTGGGAGCGGCGATGCTTGGCGAAACGATCTGCCATTCACCGCAACCGCGTGATCAAACGCGGAAGTGGCTCACCATCATCTGTAACTGACCACCCAGGCGCGCCAGTTCGACACTGGACTTGGCCGTCTCGTCGCTCGCTGCCGCGGTCTGTTCCGACACGTCGCGCACGTTGATGATGCTGCGGCTGATCTCTTCGGCCACGGCGCTTTGCTGTTCGGCCGCGGCGGCGATCTGCTGGTTCATCGACTGGATGTTCGACACCGTGCGGGTGATGGTCTCCAGGGACAGGCCAGCCTTGCGGGTCAGGGCGACACTGCTGTCGGTCAGGGTGCGGCTGTTGTTCATCACAGTCGATACCTGCTGGGTGCCGTTCTGCAAACCGGCCACCAGGCCTTCGATCTCCTCGGTGGATTTCTGCGTGCGCTGGGCCAGCCCGCGAACTTCATCGGCAACCACGGCAAAGCCACGGCCGGCTTCACCGGCGCGAGCCGCTTCGATGGCGGCGTTGAGTGCAAGCAGATTGGTCTGCTCGGCGACGGCTTTGATCACGTCCATGACGCTGCCGATCTTGTCGCTTTCCTGTTGCAGCACACTCATGGCTTCGGTGGAACGCGCCACTTCGCTGGCCAGGCGTTCGATCTGCGCAATGGCTTCGTTGACCACCTTGTCGCCTGCACGCGCTTCGCCATCAGCGGCGGCGGCCGCTTGCGAGGCCTGTTCGGCATTGCGCGCCACCTCCTGCACAGTCGCGGTCATCTCGTGCATGGCGGTGGCCACCTGATCGGTCTCGACCTTCTGGCTGTTGACGCCGGCGCTGGTTTGCTCGGTGACGGCGGACAGCTCTTCAGCGGCACTGGCAATCTGTGCGACGCCGTCGCGGATGCCGCTGATCAGTTCACGCAGGGTCACGCCCATGCGCGCGATGCCTTGTTGCAACACGCCCAGTTCATCGCGGCGAGTGACCTTGATGTCCTGCGAAAGGTCGCCTCCGGCAATACGCTCGACCACCGCCAGGGTTTCCCGCAGCGGGCCGGTGATCTGCCGGGTGATGAGCACAGCGGCAATGATGCCCACCAGCAGCGCCAGCAGGGTGCTGATCAATTGCAGGGTGCGCGCCTGTGCGCTTTCGACGTCGCGGCGGTCGAGCTGGATTTGATACAGCTGATCGCTCAGGGACACGATGGCCGCGCCTTCGTCGGTCATTTCCTTGCGCGCCTGAACCGCCTCACTGCTGGCATTCTTGTAAGCCTGCAATGCACTGCGGTAGTTGCCCAGCGCGGTTTCCAGCTGACGCAGTGCGTCGAGCTGAGTATCAGCGAAATGCACGTTGAGCGGTGTCAGGCTGGCAATCGCGGCGTCCAGTTGGCCGAGCGCTTTTTGCTCGGTCTCGGCATTGGAGGTGGCGGTGTAGCCGCGCACTTCGTAGCGGGCCAGCAGGAAGGCTTCCTTGGCCGCAGTGATGGCCTGGAACTGTTCAAAGCGCTGGTCGCCGGGCGGCATTTGCTGCACGCGAGTGTTGATGGCATTGATCAGCGAATTGGCGATTTCGGCGTTGGCGCCCATGGCGTCGCGCGCGCTGTTGCCGGAGCGGTAGGCACTGCGCATCTTGTTCAGGGACGTTTTGTAGGCGTCGATCTGAGCGCCTTGCTCGCGCAGCAGCTTGAGGTTTTCCGGGCTCTTGAATTTCACCAGCAACGCTTGTTGCTGGGCGGAAAACGCGTCGAGGGTGGTCTGTACATTCTGCGCGGCGGTTTCGTCGCCGTTGGTCAGCATGTATTGCAGGCGCACCACTCGCAGCTTGGTCAGGCCAGCGTTGAGCTGGGTGATGTCGCTCATCCAGTTGCTGCGGTCAATCAACCCGCCCAGGCTTGTCCAGCCGGTCAGGGCGAGGACGCAGGTCAGTGCCAGGACCAGGCCAAATCCCAGGCCCAGTTTCAGGTTTACGCTGATGTTGCCGAACCAGCTATTCATCACAATTCCTCCAGGAACGTTGTGTTTCTTGATCGTCGTTAGGCTGGAAGATTGTTGTTTTTGAGAGCCAGCAAAAAATGGGTAGCAGGGGGGTATCGGCAGCTGGCCTGGTAACTGAAGGTCAAAAGATCGCAGCCTCGTTTCACTTGGCAGCTCCTACGAGGGAGCCCGCCGCGGGCCTGCTGTAGGAGCTGCCGAGCGAAACGAGGCTGCGATCTTTTCTTAAGCTTTTTTTCACATTCGTTTCACCCCCTGCCAACGCCCCACTCTCTAACTTCGCGGCATCAAATGAAGATGATGCATGCCGGCGAGGCGGCCAGATGTGGAATTAAGACTGAGTCTGTTGGGCATAAAGCGCTCTATTGATCTGAGCTGGCTGACCCGTTATCGAAATACGGTCGTGGTCCTGGCGTCTGCCCTGCTGGTGATTCCGTTGACCCTCTGGCTGTTGGCACCCGCCGCCGTACCCGACCTGGCCCATGGCAATACTGCTGGCGCCCGGGCATTGCTCGATGGCTGGGCTAAGGGCGACATGATCGTCCTGGTGCGCCACGTCGAGCGTTGCGATCACTCCAGCGCCGCGTGCCTGAGTGGCGAGGACGGCATCACCTCGCGCTCGCGCAGTGTCGCGGTGGGCGTCGGCGCGCAGTTCGAGCAGTTGGGGCTCGACAAGGCGGACGTCTACAACAGCCCGATACTGCGTACTGCGCAGACGGCCGGGTACATGTTCAACAAAGTGGGCGCCGGTGAAGAGTGGTTGATCAATTGCCGGGGCACCATGCTGAAGGATGCACTGATGCATAAAGTACCGGGCCGCAACCTGATTCTGGTCACGCACAGCGAGTGCATGGCGCAACTGGAAAAAGACCTCAAGCTGCCCGTCTCGACCCTCGGTTACGGGGCGTCGCTGTTCATCTCTGCCCAAGCCTTTACCGTGCCGCGCATGCTGGGCTTCGTAGAAGCTTCCGACTGGCGCTCGGTGACCACCCAATGAGCCGATCCATGCGCTTCTATGCCTTCAATTTCGGTATCCCGCTGGCCCTCGCCGTCGCGGTGTTCCTGCTGTTCGACCTGACCCGAATCGACATCGCCTTCAATGATCTTTTTTATGACCCGGTCAGCCAGACTTTCCCGCTGGACCACGTGCACCTGTTCGAAAAAATCACCCATAAATGGGCGCGCATCATCCCCAACTGGACCGGTGAAATCGCAATCATCGGCGCCTTGCTGTCCTTTTTATGGCCGCGTCTGAAGGCTGAAAAGCATGCGAAGCTCATCCGCTTCCTGGAGCGAATCAAGCTGGCCCCGGTGCTGCGATTTGCCACCAGACACCGTCGGGATTTCCTGTACGTGGTGTTCGCGTTTTCCATCAGCACCGGCGTGATCCACTACCTCAAGGGCCACACCAGCGTGTACTGCCCGATTGAAACCACCCAGTACGGCGGCAAGATCGAGCACAAGGAGTGGTACCAGAACTTCGACCTGCTCAAAGTCGCGGGTGAAGGGCGCTGCTGGCCAGGCGGGCATGCCTCGGGTGGTTTCACCATGCTGGCGCTGTACTTCGTGGCGCGTCGTTATCGCTGGCGCTATTCCAAGGCGCTGATGTACGGCTCGCTGGCGCTGGGTTTCGTGTACGGCACCACCCGAGTCCTGCAAGGGTGGCACTACATGTCCCACACCTTCTGGGCCGGGATCTTCGTGTGGCTGGCCTGCCTGCTGACGGCGCTGGCGTTCTACGGTCGCGCGCGGCTGGAAGCGCCCGTGAAGCTGGCGCCATCGCGAGCAACTGATGGGGCGCTATCGCGAGCAGGCTCGCTCCCACACTGATCTTCAGGCGACGATGCACCCTTGTGGGAGCCGGCTTGCCGGCGATGGCGTCCAGCCTGGCACACCGCGTCGCGATGATCGCCAGCAAGCCGTCTCCTACACGTCTGGCGGAAGAACCGTCAGCACCAGGCGCGAGGCAAAGTCCTTGCTCATATGTACGGTATTGGTGGCGATTTGCTTGTGATGGGCCTGGCCTTCGGGTTCGCCGCTGTTGGGGTTGACGTCGAAGTGCGGGAAGTTGCTGCTGGCAATGTCCAGACGCAGTTGATGGCCGCGCTTGAACAGGTTGCAGGTCGCGAACGGTTCGATGACCACCTTGACCCGCTTGCCCGGTGTCAGTGGTTGCGGGGTTTCCCACGAGTCCCGATAACGGCAGCGGCGGATGCCGTCGGTGATATTCATCGCGTAGCCCTGTGGGAAGTCGGCGCTGGGTGGATAGACGTCTACCAGTTTGGCGGTGAAGTCAGTGTCGGGCGCGTCGCTGTCGATCCACAGTTCTATCTGCAGAGGCCCCGCGACGATCAGGTCTTCGGTCAATGGCGGGGTTTGAAAGCTCAGCACGTCCGCCCGCTCTGCCAGGGGCTGATTGTTGCCACGGGTGCCAAAAAAATCCGCCCGCTCCCGTTGATCGAACGCGCCACCGACAAACACCGGGGCGCCGGAGGTGAGCGCGCCGCCGACGGTGGGGACGGGGTGGTCAGGGTCGGCGCGATAGCTCAGCTTCGCCTCATCCACGCGTGGTGGCGTGGCACTCAGGCACCGGTCGTGGTGCAGATATAAATTCATTGTCTCACTGCCAGGCAGCGGCCACTGTTGCCCATGCAGCCAGCGCCCGCCATGTTGCAGGCGGCCGGTTGCATCAGCCGTACCGTCGCCGCCACCCATCAGGAACACTTTCACCGGGGCCGACGCTGGCGCTAGCGTTGGAGTGTCCTTGAGCGAGCGCTCGAACCATTGCAGCCGGCACGTCAGCCAGTCCTCGGCCACCTGCCCGTCGAAGTTCGCCGCCGTACCAAACTCGACATCGCCGCTGTGACTGATGTTGCGGTCACCATGCAGCCAGGGCCCCATGATCAAATGCTGTGGCGCACTAGTGTGGCGTTGGAATGCGCTGTAGTTGGCGAGCGTCGAACTGACATAGGCGTCATACCAGCTCGACATGAACAGCACCGGGATATCCGGCAAGTCAGCGTAATGCCCTTCGGCGTAAATCCCCGGCTTGCGCCAGTAATCGCTGAAGCTGCCTTGGGCCCATTGCTCAAGCAGGTACGCCTCGTATTCCGGCACGTGGCGGATCGGCGACTCGCCTGGCTGCCACGGCATGCGGGCAAACCATTGATGGATATCTTCCTGCTCCAGGGCTTCGCGAATCTGCGGATCGGCGAGTGCTGCCGGGCTCTCCTTGGCCTGGCGCCAGGCCCAGGTGGCCTGCTTGAGTTCGAACGCACCCCCCTGACGAATGCCGCACTGGAAGGCGTTGGAAAACCCCCCCGAGTCCAGGACCATGCTGCTCAGCCCCGGCGGATGCAGGCAGGCCATCGCCAGCTGCGTATGGGCCGCATACGACAACCCCATGCTGCCGACTTTACCGTTGCACCAGGGTTGCTTGACGATCCAGGCGAGCGTGTCGAAACCGTCTTCGCCTTCTGCCGTGTACTTGGTGAACACCCCTTCAGAGGCATAACGGCCGCGACAATCCTGAAAGATCGCCACGAACCCTTGCTCGGTAAACCGTGCAGCCATGGCCTCGCGGGAGATGTGCTGGCCGTCGAGCTGCTTCTCCGAGCGCGAGGGTTTGCTTTTGTCATAAGGCGTGCGTTCGATAACGACCGGCAATGGACTTGCGGCGTTTATCGGCAGATAGACGTCGGTGGCCAGGTGCACGCCATCGCGCATGGGGACTGACTGGTCGCGCAGGATGTGCATGGCCGGTTGAGCTTTTTCAGAAAGGGAATTCATATCAGAACCTTGTCGACGCTGGCGCCTGCGGCATCACCGCAAGCGCCGTGAACAGTCAGTAACCGGTGGTCACTGCGATGGCCAGGAGGATCATCGCCAGCACCATGTAGATGAGAAACAGCGGCAGGATGTAGCGAGCCCATTGGCCCCAACCGACTTGCGCGGTCGCCAGCAATACCAGCAGGCCACTGGAGGTCGGGGTGATCATGTTGGTCAAGCCATTGCCCAGCAGGAACGCATACACGGTGGTTTGCGGGCTGACGCCGGAAAGCTGGCCAAGCGGGCCGAAAATCGGCATGGTCACGGCGGCCTGGCCGGACGTCGAAGGGATCAACACATCCAGCCCCAGTTGCGAAAAGAACATGGCATAGGCCGAAACGACCGGGCCATGATCGCTCACCACACTCGCCAGGCCATTGACGATGGTGTCCAGTACCTGCCCGGTGGTGAGGATGATTTCAACCGCCGTTGCCAGGCCGATCAGCACGCCGGCAATCAACACCTTCTTCATGCCGTCGACGAACGCACTCGCCGTAGCACTCGCACCCAACCCGGCGATGCCGGCGAAGGCGATGCTCAGCGCCAGATAGAACGCGGACAGTTCGTGGTATTTCCACTGCCACCGGGTGGAGGCAAAGACCATGAAAGCGATGCCGCAGCCCAATACCAGGAGGTTCAGCAAATGACGCATCGGCAGCGGTTTGTGTTCGAAGCTGATTTTCGCACTGGCGTCGAAGCCCTGCTTGTGGATGCTCCACAACACGAACGCAATCCCCACGCTGAGGAACAGGGCATAAGCCGCGATCCGCATGCTCATGCCACTGAAGATCGGCAAGCCGACCATCGGCTGGGCGACCGAGAGCGCTACAGGGTTGGTGATGGAGGCCAGGTAGCCGATCTTCACCGAGATGCAGACGATCGCCAGCCCGATCAGGTTCGGCAAGCCGAGCCGATTGGCCATCGCGACCATCAGCGGAACGATCAGGATAAACTCCTTGGCCAGCCCCATGAAGGTACTGCCGGCCGAGAACACCAGCATCAGCATCGGCACCAGCACGTAGATGTTGCCGCGGGTCAATCCGAGCAAGCGTTCGAGCCCGGCATCGATCACGCCGGCCTTGTTCAGCACACCGAACATGCCGCCGATGAACAGCACCATGAAAATCAGCGCTGCACGCTTCTCGATGCCCTGCGGAATCGCCATGAAACCTTCGACCAGCGACACCGGCCGGGCCACGCTGTCGGTGGCCTTGCGCGGTTCGATGGAAAACAGCTGGGTCAGCGAGTGGCTCTTCTCCAGAACCTGATAAGAGCCCGGCACTACCAGCGAGTTCTGGCGCTGGAAGGTCCCTGAGTTGACGACATAGGTGAAGGCGACCGCGAGCAACACGATGCTCAGCAGGATGATTGCCGGGTTGACGGGTTTGCGCTTGCTCGCATTGCCGGCATCCACTTTCGTGGGCGCGGCGGTCGGCTGGGTGATGGTGATTTGTGGTTCGCTCATGATTCTTGCCCTGGCTGGCAGGGACGCCCTCGCGGTTATTGTTTTTGGTGTCGGCTGTTGTTGGAGCGGACACTAGGCCAAAGATCCAAGGCCCACAACGTTATGCGTGAAGCGGGTTGAGCTATGCGTTTTGTCCTTATTTGCCCGCGATGGACGACTCGCTCAGGCGCTGTTTGAGGTGTTCGGCGAAGGCACTGACGACACTCGGTCGTGGCTCGTCGCGACGGAAGGCGAGGCCGAATGCATAGGGCAGGGCAGGCCGAAACGGTCGGGTGACAATCGGCAAATGAGCGAAGTGACTGGCCAGCAATCCGTTGACGATGGACACCCCCAGGCCTTCGGCGACGAAGCTGCATGCGGCCCCGACGGAGTGCACTTCGATCCGCACCTGGGGCGTCAGGTTGACCGCGCGAAACACCTGGTTGAGCTCTGCGCGCAGTGCCCGTTGGCGGCCCAGCATGACCAGCGGCACATCGCGCAGATGCCGGACCTCGATCACCGCGTGGCGGGTCAGTGGATGGTCGGCCGGCATCACGCACACCCCTTCGGTTTCCAGCACCGGCTCGATGTCAAAATCCGCCAGTTCGGTGGGCAAGCGGACGAATCCAAGATCGGCCGAACGATCCAGCACAGCCCGTTCGATCATGTCGTAGGAGCCGGTCAGTAACTCGACCACGATGTCTTCGTGCCCCTTCAGGAACTCGGCAACAATTTTCGGCAGCAGCTCCTGGGTCATGCTGGTCGGCACGCCCACCTTGAGCAGGCGCTTGCGCGAATGCCCGACCCTAAGCTCGTCGGCCAGCCGTTGGATACGCTGCATGCCATCCACCAGGTCGGCCACTTCAGCCAGCAGTTCATCGGCTTCCGGGGTCGCCATCAAACGACCCTTTTTGCGCAGGAACAAAGCAAAGCCCAAGGTCTCTTCCAGCTGCGTGAGCAGGCGACTGACAGCCGATTGGGACAGGCCCATCCGCGTCGCGGCACCGATGGTCGAGCCGGTGGACATGATGGCCTTGAAGGCTTCGAGTTGCTTGAGATTCACGCGGGGATCCCCTTGGTTTTAACCGCCGTGAGCTGGCGAAAAACGAGCTTGTGCATAGCCTGATGCGCTTCTCGCATAACGTTGTGCAGGCGCGGATGAGTCGTTAGTGTCCGCCCCAATGCGCCGCTGAGTCCAGCGCGACACCACAAAGATTATCGACACATATCCCGTCAGCGGGACCTTTGCTACTGCCCATAAAATCGACAATACGGCACCGAGGAAATGGTTATGCGTGAGCTGTTCACGAGAGGCGCAATTGTGCCCGTCGCACTACTGACGAGCTGGTCACCGCAGCTGCTGGCTCAGGGGTTTCTGGAGGATTCGCAAGGCAAACTGACCCTGCGCAATTACTACTTCAACGATGACTATCGTGATGGTGGAAACGACCGCCGGGAGTGGGCCCAGGGCTTTCTTCTCAACTTGCAGTCAGGCTATACCGAGGGCGCCGTGGGCTTTGGCCTGGACGCGCTGGGGCTGGCCGGCCTCAAGCTCGACTCGAGCCCCACCCATGCCGGTACCGGCTTGTTGCCGGTGCATGACGACGGGCATGCGGCTGCCGGATTTTCCAGCCTGGGAGTGACGGCGAAAATGCGCATTGGCGATGCCGTGGTAAAAACAGGCAACCTGCTGCCCAAGATCCCGGTGCTGGTCTACAACGACGGCCGTCTGCTGCCGCAAACCTTTCGTGGCACCCAGGTCGAATACACGGGCATCCGCGATCTGTATCTGCATACCGGGCACCTGGATAAATTCAAGCAGCGCAATTCGTCGGACAGCGTCGATATTTATCCTCAGGGCTACGCGGGTGATAAAGGCACTGATTTCGATTTTGCCGGCGCAAGTTACAAATTCACGCCAAACCTTAGCGGCACCTGGTACTACGGTGAAATGCGCGAGTTCTACCGCCAGCAATTCCTCGGCCTGGTGCACAAGCTGCCAGTGGGCAGCGGCAGCCTGACCAGCGACCTGCGGTACTTCATCAGCAACGACGCGGGCGAGGCACGCAACGGCGCGGTCGACGCCGACATGTTCAGCGGTCTGTTTACCTACAAGTTGGGAGCGCAGGCCATCGGGATGGGTTACCAGAAAGTGACCGGCGACACGGCGCTGCCTTACACCAGCGTTTCGACGGTCTACTCATTCACCAATGCCGGTGTAGGAAAGTTCATCCAGGGCGGTGAGCAAACCTGGATGCTGCGCTACGACTATGACTTCGCCGCTGTGCTTCCGGGCTTGAGCTTCATGACCCGCTACTACAAGGGCGAGAACGGGGACTATAAAGGCCGCGAAGCCCGCGAATGGGAGTCGGACACCAACCTGCGATATGTCATCCAGGACAGCGCCTTCAAGGGTGTGGGCATGGAGGTCCGCAAGGCGACTTACCGCTCCACTTACGCCAGCGATCGCGATAATTGGCGCCTGTACCTGACCTACGACATCGCGTTGTGGTGATGCAGTCACGCGATTGCCGACAATCTCCCCGTAGGAGCTGCCAAGTGAAACGAGGCTGCGATCTTTTTTCCCGCAGACAAAAAAAAGCCCGCGGGAGGGCGGGCAAACCGTAGTTTCTTGAATGAGCGGGGCCAATGTACCGGTTGCCGCCGTGCAGTGGGGTGAAGAAAAATTCATCCGCACTGCACACTGCTCATCAAGTTCAGAAGTCCTCCTCAGGGCCTGGGCTGGATCAATTAGCAGTGACTCCACGCTTTCGCAGGCGTAGCGCCCATCGCAGATGCGCTCCCGCAAGGGGCTCTGGGTCGTCCACCGGTAAGCCGGGTTATCGCGAATTTGTGGCTTTATGCTAGCATCCTGGCGCGTAGCGGAATGTCGGCGCGCCCTGGTAACCGGTTAAGGAAGACCATGTTGAGACCCATCAGAGCCCTGCGAACGCTGGGCCGCCTAATTACTCGCGGTGTGTTGCTTGTACTGCTGTGCAGCGCGTTCGGGGTGCAGGCCGACCAGGTGATCGGTCGCTTCAATTCGGTGGCCGGGCCTTTTAGCCACATGGAAACCCCCGCTGGCCAAGCCTACTTGAGCCTGCATGAACGCAAGATGCAGGTGCAACTGCCGGACGACTGGCGTGAAAGCACCGTCGAAACCACGATGGAGCTGGACGGCGACACAGCGGTGGTCATGAGCTATCGCACCGCGCAGTGCGACTCCCAAACCGCCTTGATAGTGATCTCCGGGAAGACAGTCTGGGGCCCTTATCGACTCGGTGGCTGTGACGACATGCTGGCCTTCCAGCGCAGTGAGGACGGCAAGAGTTTCGTCGCCATGCGGATGGATGACCGGCGCTCCGAGGCCTGGACCTATTCCTCGAAGGACAAGAATTTCCGCGGGCCGATGAAGGTCGACCTGCCGGGGCTGCTGCAGGGCCTGTCCAAGGCCCGGCCGGCGGTTGCCGCTGCACCCGCACCCGCACCCAGGCCACCAGTGGCCGCCAAGCCCGCGCCGGTGCCCACTACCGCAGCGACCCCCGTGGCCACTGCGCGCACCAAGCCCTCCGCGCCGCCTGCGCCCAACCCCAAGGTGACCGTGCCTGCCCCAGTACCCAAGCCTGCGCCCAAACCGCCGGCCAAAGTGCCGATTCCTTCCCAGCTACCGCAACCGGTGGCTGATGCGGTCGTCAAACATGCCCAGGCGACTACGCCACCGAGGCGCCGGGTAGAGATCAACCTGATCTCCAGGATGGAGACCGAATCGTGACCAGCCTGACACTGCTCCAGCGATTGGGTCACCGTGCGCGGCGCCGCTCGCTGGCCAGTGCGTTGATGCACTGGCTACGCAAAGACAAGAACCCCCTGCCACGGCGCCAGGAACGTGTGCTGGTCCTGGTGATGCTAACCCTGACGCTGCTGTACCTGATGGTCGAAATGGGCTTCAACGCCCGTTTGCTGGACGTAGTCGGCGGCCTGGCCAATCAACATCAAGTGGAGTCCATCGAGGTCTACGGACGCTTGATCGCCGGCACGGCGGTGGCCCTGCTGGGGTTGGGCTCGGTGCTGAAGAAGAGTTTGCGCCTGGGCTGGAGCCGTCTTCGCACGACGATCTGGGCGGCCCTGGTGATCGTCGGCTGCGTGGGTACTACGTACTTTGCGCAGTTGGCGCTGGTCAATCACCTGGTGGATCGCTCGACGCCCGATGAGCGCGCGCGTGCGGCCTTGGGCGTGCCGATGACGTACTTGATGGTGCACCAGGATTTCGGCCTGTATGGCCTGAACCTCACGCTCGAGGAATTGCGGAGCCCCGAGGGCAAGACCCTGCTGGCGACGCTTCCCATCATGGTGCTGTCGAAGGATGACCTGACGGAGCGCATCAAGCCGCAGGCGCAGCTGTTCTTCGAGTTTTTCGCCGAAACCGTGCGCGGCGATGTCGAGGTTAATTATCGCCGCTACCAGGACTCCCTCGCCGAGCTGGATGAAAGCTATCGCCAGTACCAGCAGGGCAGCCGGCGCTACCTGGAGGCGATCAGCGCGGCGTCCATCGCCCTGCACCAGCAGCAGGCCTGGAACGATTACGTGCAGAGCCTCAAGCAACGCAACCGCCGCCTGACCCCCAACAATGTGCCGAATCGCCATGCCAACACGGTCCGTCAGTCGCTGCGCGAGAAGGGCATTGCGGTGGCCGACGATTGGCGCCCCAACGACCGTGCGGGCTTCAATCGGGCCGTGGCCCGGCGCGTGCAACTGGATGCCCGTAGCGCCTATGCCGCCGGGTTAGAGTCGGTTGGCCGCTGGATCGAGCCCGGCTTGCCGCGCGGGCAGTTTTTTGCGCAGCTGCCGATCCAGAACAAGTGGCGCGACGCGTTGCACTTGCCGTACTTGATCACCTTGCAACCCGACCTGTCGCCCAGCGACTTCGAGCAAACCGTGTACCGGCCGACCATCAGCTTCGATGCCAGGCAGCTGATCGAAGATCGCTTGGTCGACCCGCAAAACTACCGCGACAGAGGCGAAAAGGCGCAGATCGGCCGTGACAGCTACCGAGCGCTGATTGTGCCGATGATCGCCCTGTTGTTTTCCTTACTCGGCGCCTTCACCCACATCTTCAAGTGCCTGGGCTTTTTCACCCGGTCGCTGTGTTATGTCCCGCCAAGGCTCTACGCGGCCGCCTTTGTCGGCTACGCGCTGGTGGTGCTGACGGTGCCGATGCTCTGGACCAACAAGGTGACCGAGCAGCAGCTGTTTCTCGACCTCAAGCAGCAGAACGGCTCCACGCTTGGGCTCATGGGCTGGATCATTGCCCACAGTGTGCAGTGGACGGCCCAGGTCCAGCCGGTGTTTTACCCGCTTAACGAACGGGTGCGCCTGCACCTGCTCGGGGGCTTGACCTACGGCTATCAGCCTCAATGAATGCTCATATCCAGTCTCGAAAGGAGTCGCCCTTGTCGCGCGCACTTGCTGTATCAACCCTGTTGCTCGCCTGTACCGGTTTGTTGTTGAGTGGTTGCCAGAACTCGCCCATAGGCAGCACGGCGGTCGGCGGCGTGCTCGGTTGCATTGGCGGTGCCGCGATTGCCGCCGGGACGGGTGGCAACCCTGGCACCGGTTGCGCCATTGGCGCGGCCCTGGGCGCGCCGACAGGTTATTACGTGGGCCGTCAGAAGGACCTGGAAAACGCCCGTCAGGCCAAGGCGGCCATCGAGCGCCAGTCGAGTGATGTCGCGGTTGTGCAACTGACAACCCGCCAGGAAGCGGTACCCGCGGACAAGCGCAATGACGTCGGGGCCGCCAGTGTGGAAAGCATGGACTCGATGCAGGTCAACGTGCCGCAGGCTCTGGTGAAAAAGCGCGACAACCGCCTCAAGCAGCCTCTGTCGCAAGTGGGTAACTACGTGTCCAGCGCCAGCAGCAAGGCCAACATTGTGGTCACCACCCGCAGCAAGAGCGACTTCAACTACATCGTCGCCAACATCAAGAAGGGTTACACCGGCAAGGTCGCGCCTGACAAGGTGACCTACGAGTACCGCGAGCTGACGCGTGGCACCCAATCGGCGATCCAGGTGATGCCGAGCGCCCAGGTGTAAACCTGATTCAAGGCTGGACAGAGGGTGAGTCGATAGAAGTAACGCGTGGGTACAGCCCCTTGATTTCACGGAATTTCAGACACAAAAAAAGACGTCCATGGACGTCTTCTTTCGTCACCGTCAGAAGTCGTACTTGAAGCTGGTCATCACATTGCGTGGCGCTCCATAGTTCGCCGAGAGCGCGGGGGAGCTGTAGTAGGCGCGATCAAACACGTTGTTGAGATTCACCGAAGCCGTCAGGTTGCGGCTGATCTCATAACGCGCGAGCAGATTGGTGATCGCGTAGCTGTCCTGGCTAAAGGTGTGCAGGTCGTTGCCGGTTTTGCTCTGCCAGTTGACGCCGCCACCGAGGGTCAGCTTCTCCAGCGCGCCCGGCAGGCGGTAGCTGGTGAACGTCTTGACGCTGTTGCGCGGCATCATCGTGCTGATGCGGCTGTCGTCCGCATCGGTAGTCACCGAGTAGGCGTAACCCGCCGATGCCTGCCAGCCTTCGGCCAGTTCACCGTTCAGCTCCAGTTCGATGCCCTTGGAGGTGGTGTCCTGCTCGGCGGAGTAGACGTTGTCGTGTTGCCAGATCGCGAGGTTGTCCTGTTCCAGTTTGAACAGCGCAACGCTGGAATTGAGCTTGCCGTCCAGGTGCGTGCCTTTCAGGCCGATCTCGTAGCCTTTGCCTTCCATCGGGTCCAGCGGCTTGTTGTCCTCGTTGGTCACCCATGAGGCTTGCGGGCTGAAGATGCTGGTATAGCTGGCATACACCGACCAGGTATCGTTGAGGTCGTAAACCACCCCGGCGTAAGGGATGAACACGCCATTTTCTTCGCGATTGACTTCGGTTTCCGGCGCGCCATACGGGCGGTCCGAAGTGTCGCGTTTCCAGTTGATGAGACGGCTGCCGAGGATCAGGCTCAGGTCATCGGTCACACTGAACCGCGAAGTCAGGTAGGCCGCGTACTGCGACTCGTCGATGGACGATTTGCCGCTTTCGACGAAGTCGGGTTTGGCGGAGTTGCCGTCCCAGGTGTAGAGGTTGTCGATCGCGCCTGCGGCAGAGGAGGCGTAGTCGTATTGCCAGCCGCCCCAGCCCGGGACGTTTTCCTTGTACTTGGACAGGGTCATGCCGCCGATCAATTCATGCTCGCGCCCGAACAGGCCAAACGGGCCGGTCACGTACAGGTCGAGGTTGTCCTGCCGTGGCGTGCCGGAGAAGCGCACCGGCAGCTGCGAGGTGCCGCTGCCGTCCTTGTTCAAATCACCCATGACATAGTTGAAGGCTTCGTCGAATTTGTTTTCGGCGTAGGTGTACTCGATCTTGCCGCTCCAGCCGTTGGCGAATTGCTGTTCGATGGAGGTGAAGAACGTGGTCTGCTCGTGATCGTTATAGGACCAGTCCGGCGCGCCGTTGATCGAGCGCTTGAGGTCGGTGCGTTCGCCGGTGCTGAAGCGCGATGGCAAGCCCGTGCGCAATGGCGAGTCGACGTCGGTGCGCTGATAGCTGAAGCCCATGGTCAGCAGAGTGTCTTCACTCAGGTCGAATTCGCTGATGCCGTAGAGCAGTTGCGATTGCAGGTTGAAGCGGTCGATCCAGGCATCCTGGGTCTTGTAGTCCGCCACCAGGCGACCGCGCACGTTGCCGCTTTCAGTCAGCGGGCCGGACACGTCGAAGCCGCTGCCGTAGCGATCCCAGGTGCCGGCCTCACCGGTGACGCTGGCCTGGGCCTGGGCCGTGGGGCGTTTGCGGATCAGGTTGATCGTCGCCGAGGGGTTGCCCATTCCGCTGATCAAACCAGTGGCGCCGCGGATGATCTCGACGCGGTCGTACATCGCCATGCTCTGGGTGTAATTGTCCAGGCGGGTGTTGGTGGGCACGCCGTCGATCTCGTAGTTCTGGATGACGAAGCCGCGCGAGTAGTAGGTGTCTGTCTCTGCACCGACACCGTCTCGAATCACGGTGATGCCGGGTGTGGCGTCCATCGCATCGGTCAGGGTAGTCAGGTTCTGGTCGTCCAGGCGCTGGCGCGTCATCACCGTGAGCGACTGCGGCGTTTCCCGCGGGGTCAGGTTGAGCCGGGTCGAGCTGCTGGATGAATAGGTGGTGTACAGCCCGCTGCCTTCAGTAGTAGAACCCGGCGCCTTGCCGGAAATCGACACCCCGCCCAGTTGCAACGCCTCTTGCGAACGGGCCACCAGGGTGTAGTTGCCGCTGGCATTGCGGCTGGCTTCCAGGCCGCTGCCGGCGAGCAACATGGCCAGGCCTTGGTCCACGTCGTAGCGACCTTGCAGCCCCTGAGTGGTCTGGCCCTCCGTCAATGGCGCGGGGTAGGACAGCAGGATGTGGGCGCTCTGGCCGAAGCGGGTGAGCGCCGGGGCCAATGGGCCTGCAGGAATATCAAATGCCTGCTGCGCCTGTTCGGCAGCTTCGGCCCAGCTCGGCGCTATCAGTAACGGCGCGGCTGCTGCCATGCAGGCAACGCCCTGAACCACGGCGCAGGCCAGTTTGTGCTTGAGAGAAAAGTGCCAGACCCGGCCGTTGCATGCAGTGAAATCCACGAGTGATACCCCAATGAAAATAAGTGTCTGGGGTTTAAGTCTCGCGAGATTCGAAAACGGACCACCCAAGCGCAAAAAAAAGTCTCAGGCCTGCCGGGGCTGCAACGTGACCCAGTACCGGGTGAATTGCCGGACGTCGACTTGCAGGGTATCGGCGACTGCGAAAATGATGCGCTCAGTGTTTGCCAGGGGAAAGGTGCCCGATACCGGCACGTTGGCCAGCCTCGGATCACACGCCAGGTGCCCGCGTCGATAGCGGCTCAGCTCAGCCAGAAACTCCTGCAGCGGCTGCGCTTGGGCCACCAGCATGCCCTGGCTCCAAGCAGGGGCCGTCAGCGCAGCGGCGCTTCGAGTAATTGCCCCTGCTGCGTTGAAGCTCAACTGCTCGCCAGCCTGCAACGTCATTGCCAGTTGGCGCTGGGCCATCGGGTTGATCACCAGCGAGCCCTGATAAACGCTGACCTGCGTCACCCCCGCGCGCTGCCTCACACTGAAGCGCGCCAACGCCACATCGATACGTCCTTCAGCGGTTGTCACCGACATCGGGCGACCGTCGGCCATCTTGTCCCGGGTGATCAACATCTCCCCGCGTAACAGCTTGATGCGCCGCGTCTCGCGCTCGAACACCACATTGATTGCGCTGTCGGTATTGAGCTCAACCTCGGTGTTGTCTGCGAGTACGTAACGTTGCTGTTCGCCGACCTGGCTGTGGTAATCCGCCGTCAGGTCTTGCAGCACTGCGGTGTCCTTCATGCTCCAGGCGCCAGCACCGGCTGCCAATACCAGGCCAAGCTGCTTGAGCGCTGTGCGTCGAGACAGGGTGGGTCGCAAGGCGGCATGAGCCAAGGGGCGCTGGTTGGGCGAGCGCATCTCGCTCATGCGCTGCGCGAGCGCTTCGGCTCGCTGCCAGGCGCGCTCGTGCAGGGGATGGGCCTGGCGCCAGCTCATGCAGGCCACCAGGGTTTCCGCGCTGACGCCAGGCTCCTGCAGTTCCAGCTGCCAGTGCATGGCCTGTTCGGCGATATCGCCAGTGATGGCCGGGTTCACGTCGGGTCCAGGCTGCTATCGAGCATGATGCACAGCGCCCCGGCCTTGACGATGTAACGCTTGACCGTGGTGATCGACACCGCGAGCCGCTGAGCGATGTCGGCATGACTCAACCCATCCACCTGCGACCACAGAAAAGCCTCGCGCACCGGCCGCTCCAGGGATTCCAGAGCAGCATCCAGGGCAATCAAGGTCTCCAGCAAAATCGCCTGGGTCTCCAGGCTCGGCGCAGTCAGCTCGGGCATCGCGGCCAGCGCTTCCAGGTAAGCGCGTTCGAGCTTTTGCCGACGGTAGTGATTGGATAAAACACTCTGCGCCACCTTCGCCAGGAACGTGCGCGGCGCATGCAACTCTGGCACCTGCTCCTGGGCCAGCAGGCGCATGAAGGTGTCCTGCGCCAGGTCTGCGGCGCTTTGTGAGCAATCAAGCCGGCGCCGCAGCCAGTTCTGCAGCCAGCTGTGCTGTTGTTGGTACAGCGTGGCCAGGTCACAGAAGCTGGTTTGAGGGGGGGATGACATGAGGTGGAGGCGCCGGATGAGTAAATATCACAAATGATAATACTTATCATATAGATCGGTGTGGTGGGGTTGCAAGGGGAGGAGGGGCTGGGCGGGTATTCGATTTTTAAGGGCGTGTAACTGGGAAAAACGTTACGTATGCGCCACATGGAGTTTCGTTGACGAGCGCTGCTCGGGGTGTTAGCCGTGGTCGAGTGAGCAGGAGTGAAAGTTTAGCCAATGGACTCCGAGTCCTAGATGCATCAATGCCCGCACTGGGGGGGACGTTGGTGATTCAATCGGTGAAGCCAGAGGGATTTGCCCCCCAGCCAAGGCTCGTTATACGTGGTCTATCGCGTGGATCATGTCATTTTGCCGCTATCCCTCCGCTGCGCTTCTGGACAGGTGCTGCTAGACCCGGTATTAAGGCTGATTAGAAAGCGACAAAAGGATTTGAAGATGAGCATTTCACTTGCCGAACTTGCCAACAGAATAAAGCCGGAAAACACAGTGCTTTTTTTCGGCGCGGGGTCTTCTATCCCGTCAGGAGCTCCTTCAGTCAAAGTCCTAATTGAGCGGTTGTCCAAGGGTTTCAACATCGAGGCTGATGGCTACTCCTTGAGCGAGTTAGCGAGCTTGGCTGAGCAAAAAGATAGCCGGAAAGAAATGATTACTCTTTTGAGAAAATCATTTGACAAGCTCGTGCCAACAGGCAGCTTACTGAATTTGCCGTTATACAACTGGCGAAATATATATACAACGAATTACGACAATTTGATCGAGCAGGCATATTCTCGCAGAGAACGGAGCCTCTCTGTTATATCTTCAAACTTCGATTTTACCATTCAGCGAGTCCCTGAATCTACCAAGTTGTTCAAACTCCATGGGAGCATTGAGAAAGATGAAGTAGATGGCGTCCACAGTAGAATAATTATTTCAGAAAATGATTATGATTTGACTATGGAATATCGTGAGTACCTGTACGACTCTTTGAAAATGGATCTTGCAGGTACAGATTTAGTCATCATTGGGTACTCCCTTGCGGACGCTCATATAAAAGATCTGATTTCGAAGGCTTTAGATATCAATGCTAGGAGCCATATCCCTGCAACAATAAACTTGATCTTGTTTACTCCCGATGAAAATCGTGCACTGCTCCATGAGCGAAGAGGAGTGCGCGTGGCTTTTGGCAGTTTAGATGACTTCTTCGTCGAGTTGCAAAAAAACGCTAGCCTGAAGTCGGATGCTGGAACGGTTACCAGTGACCCCTTGGATAATTTTCCAGTGCTGCGGCCTGTGACAAGAGATGTAGCACATGAAATTCGAAGTAACATAAAAGACGCAAGTTCTATGTTCAACGGGTGGCCAGCATCTTATGCTGATATTGCGGCGAATCTCACCTTTAAACGAACATTGTGTGCTGGAGTTCTGTCGCTACTGAAAAAAGAAGAGACTTTAGCTGTCGTTGTTCTGGGGGCAAGCGGGACTGGGAAATCGACTTTAGCCAAGCAGGTACTGTACAATCAGTCTCAAGCATCAGTATATAGTTGGGAGCACAAGTCGGAACATACCCTTCAACCTATCGCGTGGCGCGCTATCGCTGGTTATTTAAAAGAAAAAGAAAAAACCGGCGTTTTATTTATAGATGATGCGCATAATCATATCAGTGATATCAGCGCTTTGATTGATTTACTTGTGGCTGATAAATCTACTAGTTTAAAGCTGATTTTGGCCTCGTCTCGGAACCTTTGGAATCCAAGGGTCAAGACTCCAAATTTCTTTAAGTTCGGTGCGCAAAAAGTATTGAAGGGCCTAGATTCTTCAGAGGTTGAGGAACTTCTCACACTTGTTGATACCAATCCGGACTTGAAGCCGCTAGTTGAAAACAGCTTCTCAGGTTTTTCTAGATCAGAGCGAAAGCGCCGGCTCACCGTGCGTTGTGAGTCTGATACATTTGTATGTTTGAAAAATATTTTTGCTTCAGACAAGTTCGATGACATCGTATTGCGCGAATTTGCTTCGTTGCCAGAAGATTATCAAGAGATCTATCGGTTGGTTGCCGCGATGGAAAGCTCAGGTATTAATGTGCATCGCCAGCTTGTAATACGCCTTCTAGGAATTCCTTCAGACCAAGTTATGGCGTCGTTAGCGAACTTGGTCGACATAATTCACGAGTATACGATTAGTGCTAAAGACGGAACGTATGGCTGGAAGGGCAGGCACCCCGTAATCACAGATATTATCGCTCAGTACAAAATGCCTGATATCAAGGAGTACGTCTCGTTGTTTGAGAGAGTTATTGATAATATTGTTCCAACATATGATGTTGAAATTCGGACAATTCGGCAGTTGTGCGGCTTTGAAAAGGGAATTGGGCGTATCCCTGATAAGCATGTTAGAAATAAATTGCTCCGCAAAATGATTTCTAAAGCACCGGGGGAGCGAGTGCCGAGGCATAGGTTGATACGCAACCTTATAGATATTAATGAGATTGAAAAAGCCGATACTGAGATTCGATTGTTTGAAAACGATTTTAAAGCTGATGGTCCAGTTCATCGTTTTAAAATAATGCTGTTGTTGGCACGAGCTGAACGTACAGTCGGAATACTTGATGAAGATCGCATAGCTATCCTAGAAAGAGCCCGATCTTACGCGGCTAACGCCATCGATAGATACAAAGATAATAAAGATTTTCTGCGGACGTACTGTGATGTAGGTGTAGAGATTTTCAAGAGATCTAAGGATATATCAGCTTTTGATGATGCAATGGAAAAACTTAAGCTGGCAGAGGAGCGGGTGGGCGATCCTGACATTACAAGTCTAATCATTCAGTACCAGCGGAAGATATCTGGATATGATTACACTCCGAACTCCGACTTGGAAGACTGATTCATGGATCAACGATCTACGCCTTTTTCTCCGTCGAATAAATGCTTTCTATTGAGAGGTTTGCACTCGTTCGATTCCGGCGGGCCAAACTTTGCCCCCAGCAAAGTTGCCCGAATTTTCATCTATTGAGGCATCCAGCGCCCGTACACTCAAGCGATCCTTGTCCAATCCGAGTGGCCCATTTGCTTGGCGACCCACATTGGGTGCTCGGCTGCGGAAAGCATCATTGACGCGGGAAAGTCCCGCCCACTGTAACGTGGTGAGCGACGGCCCATTCTCTGCTGCGCTGGTTGTGGTTGTTCGTAGTGCGGGAATGACCTCATGCGTCAACCACTGCCGAAGGTTCCGGTTTTCAGGGATGTGGTGATATATCATGAGCGCATACACGCCGGATTCGCTCACCATCAACGTATCCTGAATTTCACCGTGGTAGTTCAGCCGAAGAAAACGATACTGGTCAGTGTCGAGCTTGCGAATCAGGCGCTCGTTCAGGGGCCAGCCCATAAGCCGGCCGAGATCGACAACGCTAAACCAGGGTTGAGAATCCAGTATCAATGCATGGATGAAACGATTGTTGCGCGTAAACCGCGTGGGTTCGAGATGTTCGTTCATTTTGAGTTTCCCACTAGAGGTGATAACACCGCCTCCTGACGCCAATCAGGGTGGGCGGAACCGTATGGGTTGGCGTACCGGCTAGTTGGACCCCGGCGCATCCGAGGATGCCCACATACGGCCCGCCCATAACAGGCAGCCACATGTAGGACACGAAAAAGCCGCGACAGCGGCTTTTGTGTCTTCCGAACCAGACAGGACGCCAATCCTGTATCGCTAATGGGTAGCGATGAATAAACCTTACTGCTTGATGCCTGCGAGAGCAAGGTCTTAGGAGCACTGGTGTGCCGCACTCAGAACGTTCGACCAGCGAACTTTGCATCGCTTTACGGTGTTGCCGTATCTTTTTGCCATTCCAAGAGGAGGTCAGTGATGGACCATGAAATGGAGAACTTTCAGAAGGACTCGCTGGCTTCGGTGCGTCAAATGAAGGCTGGCAAGACCGAACGTACAACCGAGGTGAAGCTTTCTATTGCAGCTGAGGCCAGGGCTAAAGTCGGCCTTTCCCAAAGCGCATTTGCGCAGCTACTGGGCGTCAGCCTGCGCACGCTGCAGGATTGGGAGCAAGGCCGGCGACGACCTGCTGGTGCGGCACGGACCCTGTTGCGGGTTGCCAGTCAGCACCCGGAAGCGTTGCGAGATCTCAAGGCCATCTGACGCCCATCAGGCGTCATCTCGTGGATTGCAGGATTCAGTCCAAGGCTCTCAGTGGTTGCAGGGGAGGAACGCTCGCGATACCCTTTCGCCGTCGCTGCAAACTCAGCGACCGGGTGTGGAAACCCGAGTAATTCAAGGCGCAACAGCGCTCCCATCATGTCTGCAGGTATTTTTTACCTGCGGCGTGAGTTATGGCGGCTGTGCGTGGGACGTCTTCGGGCGTGCCGGTTTCCTTGATTACCGGTTTTCCACCCTGCGCACAGCTGTCACCCATTCGTGTGGAAACGAACGTGGCAGCTCCCCATATCAAGGAGTTGGATAATGCGCAGAATCAAACCGTACGAAGTTTGGCTTCCCCCTCTTCGCAGTTCCCAGTGGCGTAACGCCCCACCATCTACCCTCGGCCACTGCATCTCCCTCTCCGGAGGTGGCAAATGACCGACAATCCCGAACTCAGAACCATCGGCTTCACTCCCGCGATCTACCTCGGTAATCAAGCAATGTTTCACGTCATTGGTGGCGTGCCCATTGGTGATGCGTTGTCGATGGCTTCGGATTTTCTTTGCCTTGCCAAGTCGCTGACTGAGGATGCGGCTTATGCGAAGGACAATGGGCGTCATGCTTGGGCTGCGCATTATTTGGCGGCTATGGGTAAGGCGTTGGTTGATGATTCGTTGAAGGTTTTGATGCGGGAGCGGGAGGATTCTGGAGATTAGTCTGAAGGTGGGCTTGCGATGGTGCTGGGTCATTTGGATCTGTTGTGGATGATCTGGCGCTTTCGCGGGCAAGCCCGCTCCCACAGGAGGTGGTGTTTTGGGGGTGGGCTTTAGTTCGCTGATTAGCAATTGAGGTGGGGTGAGGCTGGGTGCCTTGAAGGTCTTGGGGATTGGCGCGGCTGCTCGAATCTTCAGGCTCGGGATACCAACGGGACACCAAAGCGCCTGGAATTCAAAAAGCTTCTGCGGAAGCCAATAGCCCTGAAACCCATGAATTCGCTGAATCCCAGACACAAAAAAAGACGTCCATTGACGTCTTTTTTCGTTGATTTGGTGGGCCGGGGTAATTTGAACTTAATTTGTAACATGCTGATTTATAAGTAAAATGTAGGTTAATAATTTTCTGTGGAATACCATTTGGAATACCGTTGCCATTCAGCAGTATTGGTCTACTCGCTGATGGCTCGACTCGTCAGGATTTGAACCTGCGACCCTTATCGGATGCGTAGCGTGAGAGCAATGTGTTTATCGAATTAAGCCGAAGCATTATCGAACTATGGTCATGTCCCCGAATCAGGTGCTCGTCTGTGTGCGTCTGCTTCTGTCCAAAATCAAGCTTTTGGTGCTGTTAGCCGAGTGAAGCTTGCCATGCCGACTGGCTTCTCTGGAACTCCCTTACGAAGGGTTGGCGTGCTGAAGGGGAAATCATGCTGTGTGAACCTCTCATGCCCGTTAATCAAAGCTTTTTCGTGATAATTGTGGACCTAATTTTTTATAATTTTGGGGGGACGCTCCGCTATTGAAGGTTTCATCGATGATGTTATTTGTTAACCACTATGCGGTGAACTACGACTCATCTTTTAAAAGTTTTATTCGTTCTGGAATATATCGGTTTTGCTCGTCCTCCATCTTTAATAAAATATCTAAAATTTTTGCGCGGCTGAGTTCGTAGGTGTCGGATAATTTGTCAAGGCGTGCTATTGCTTGATCGGAGAGGATGAAATTGTATTGTTTTTTTCCAACCATGTTATCTCGGTATTGTTTACCGGGCCATTTGCGTTTGACTTTTTCTATAAAGGCATTTTTTTCATCGAGGTGAAGCTTGCAGTTATCAAAAAAAATCAAGAGGTCCTCGTAGCATTGAATAGGCAAGTAATCTGAAAGTTTGATTGAAGAAAAACCGATCATCGGAAAATCTTTCTTTATCAGGTTTCCTGCGTATATGCATTTTTGCGCGTCATCAGAGAACCACTTGTATTGTTTATCTCCTTTAGAATGTTCGTTCCAATCACGTTCTAACCCGCCTAGAAAATGACCTTTTTCGTTAATGTTTATATTCCACAAGTCTATGCTTGCTACTAGTGAGTCTTTTCCAGTTAAGCCAGGTTCTGGTGGATGCATGATATCGTTGCGGATCTTTGATCTTAGCCATATTACTTGTCGATTTTCTTCTTTTATCCACGAAATGTATTTTTCAGGTAAAAGCTGCTCGATTTCTCTTTGTTTTAATTTTTCGGAAAGAATGGGGTTTTTGAAGATGGCTTCGTTCATTGAATAGTGCATGCCTGGATAATTGATTTCTCCGCCTAATAAGATCTTTTGAGCTTTTAGCTGAAACCATAGCCAAATGTCGTGCCTGCGGTTCTGGTTCGTGTCGTCAAGTATGCGTGCCAGCATGTCATTGCGATGTACCGCCATGTAACCTCCCGTTTTTTTAGAAAGCTTCTATAGCATTTCTATGCTGATTCAAGAAGTACTTTATGATTTTTCATGTCGTTTTATGTGGTTTTTCTAGTATATGAAATCCTGGAAACCCTGTATTTGCAGGGGGGGGGCTGATTTCGTCGAGGCTTAGACGGTGGCGTTGGTCTGATGTTTTCTGTGTGAGCTGCCGTCTCTTCGTCACGATTACCAGGCTGCCCGCCAATACGGTTGACGTGCTTGCAGCGTCGGTGCCGATATTGCGTTGCATATAGTCATATTGCGCGTGGTTGTTTATTATTGTCTCGTAGGTTTTCTGGGCGTGTAGATGGTGCTCCTGTCCTGAGGGAAGTGGATGTATAAGGGGCGAGAGACGCTGGGTAGAAAACGCTAAAGCTTTGAGCCACACCTCCGAAGAAGACGGCCTTCGTCGCTAGGTTGTTTAGAAATGATTTTTTACCGGAGTGGCTGCTTTGTCGAATGCGATGTTTTGAGGCTGATTTTTCTTGGTGTTCAGTACTGGTGTGCCCTCGGTATTGGCTATTTGCTTTATGTGTATAACTCATGATAAGAGCGTGTCTGTATTGATGCTGCTGGTTGTGTGGCAGTTCCTGTAGGCTTGTTTGGATTTTAGTGTTGGTAGTCGTCAGACTATCGTCAGGTTCAGCGGGGCAAGCGGGAAGCATGTTTTTGTGCTCATGCCGCAGTGACTATGCCTGGCATTAAGTAAAATTGTACTCTGTGTGCCGATGGTATGAACCTAAATACCTGGAGCACCATCATGTCCCGACACCCCCAAAATACTAATCTAACGCTTCACACAGGATCTACGTACGTCGGCTTATCCGTGCAAGAAAATAAAGGCCCTTTTATTCGTGAATACCTGAACCGGCTTTATCTGACCATGGAGCGGGCACTCACCCAGTACTCCCGTGTGTTTGCATTTAGGGTAGACCTGCGACTACCGAGCGAGACCGAGTTGCCCGATTACGCTTTTACCAACGAGGTGATTGAGCGCTTTATTGAATCGTTTAAAGCCAAGATCAAACATAACCGCAGCCAAGCCCGAAAATTGAACAAGTACGCCCATGACAGCAAGTTTCGCTACGTGTGGGCGCGTGAGTTGGGGCAGTACGGTAAGCCTCACTATCACCTGGCCATCCTGCTCAACCGGGATGCATTTACGGCCTTGGGTAAATACGAGATTGGCAGGGACAACATGTTCAATCGCTTGGTAGAAGCCTGGGCCAGTGCCTTGGGGTTATCTGTGGAAGCCGTGAGTGGTTTGGTCGAGATTCCCAATAACCCGAGCTACCCGATGAATCGTGACGATCCGGTTGGACAGGAAGAGTTTTTTTACCGGGCGAGTTATCTCTGCAAGTCAGCGACGAAAGCCTATGGGGATGGCAGCCATGGTTTTGGTTGCAGCCGGGGCTGATACAGAGAAGTCGTGACAAAGAGTCAATGAACGCAACGACCGTCTTGGCGTGAGCCAGGGCGGTCAAGCGAGCTGTGCGTGCCTGGAATACGGGCTGATCATGTGGATGACTGGCTGACTTTGCTTTTCCCTGCTTAATGATCCTGTTTGCGCCCCATTGATTTTGTCAAGGCGTGTAAGAGGCCAACAGGTATTCCCTTACCGCAATGCCAATCCTCTGAACGTAACGCAGAGGAGCCCGTTCATGAGGATCATTCGCTTGAAAGATGTTCAGCATTCCACCGGCTTAGGTCGATCCACAATCTACAAGTACATCAGCGAGGGGAACTTTCCGACGCCCGTGTCGTTGGGCGACAGGGCTGTCGGCTGGGTTGAAAGTGAGGTGATGGGTTGGGTGATGGCCAGGATCGAGGCGCGGGATGTTCACGAGACTCTCACGGCGTGATCAACTGATTGGATGAGAATTCTTCAAGTGATGCAGTTGGCAGTTGCTGCTGACTGTGTGGCCCTAATCTTCTTTTATTTCTAAGGCATCAAATCTGGAATGTTGGACGAGACGGTTGAGCTCACTACCACATGAACCAACAGCCACGAACTTGACTAACGCACTTCGGGGAGGCATCAGCAACGCTGCCGTTGCCAAAATGGCAATTAGCTGACTATGCAGACTATCTGGAGCAAGTGCTGCGGCGCTTTGATGTATTCGTCAGCAGTGCCGAGCAGCCCGTCAGTGCCGACTCCTTCGAGCAAAGCGTGATCAACGCGGTGAACCACACCGGCGACAGCGACAGTACCGGCCTGATCGCCGGACATCTGCTGGGCATCCAATATCGTCCGGCCGCCATCACGGCGCGCTGGTATGAACAGCTAGGAATGCGCGACGTCGTCGAACGCGTCTCCAAGGATATCGAGCGCGTCCCGCGGGACTTTTGTGGTTGTGGTGGGAAGTTTGATCAACTGGGGAATTGTTTCGACGTTAAGCTGAGCTTGGAGCTCCTTGATTGAGCATGTGGTGGACCAGTTGGCGGCCTGCCTTGTCTGAATTTGCTGAGAACCTGCAAGCTGCGGCTGCTGTGTCGATCACGCTGACCTGATCTTAGATTTTGCGGGTGGAAATAGCAGTTAGCCTGGTTCTGGATTCTTTGAGTCGCTATTGATGGCACGACGCAGTACATTTGCAGCACAAAAACTGCAGGACTGAGTCATGAAGCGTCCCAAGGACGAAACCCTGTCCATTCGCACCTCGAGTGACATCAAGCAACTGCTGCGAATTGCAGCGGAAAGAGAGCGACGCTCCATTGCCTCGATGATTGAGGTATTAATCCTGAAATATGCTCAGGAACAGGGTCTGCAGGCAGAAACGCCGTCAGTGGAAGAGACGAAAAAAGGTAAGGGAAACGATGGAGCTCATTGACAATATTACAAGGCTGCTGGGTGACGACCTCAAAGCGACGCTAAAACCCGGTTCGCGCCTAAGTATCGCAGCGTCTTGTTTTTCGATGTATGCATTCGAAGCGCTGAAAGCTGAGCTGGAAAAGATCGACGAGCTGAACTTCATCTTCACCTCACCGACGTTCGTTGCCAGCGAGGTTGCCGACAAGGTCCGCAAAGAGCGAAAGGAATTCCACATCCCGAAGCTGGATCGTGAGCGCAGTCTGTACGGTAGCGAGTTCGAGATTCAGTTGCGCAACAAGCTCACCCAGCGAGCGGTTGCCAAAGAGTGCGCAGAGTGGATGCGGCGCAAGGCGACCTTCAAGTCCAATCGCAGCAAGGCCCCAATGCAGCAGTTCGCCTGCGTGCAATCTGCTGAAGCCGGCACCTCTTACATGCCATTGCACGGCTTTACAGCCGTCGATCTCGGTTACCAGCAAGGTAATGCTGTCTCCAACCTCGTCAACAAAATGGACGAACCAATCTTCACGGCAACTTACCTAAGCCTGTTCAATCAGATCTGGAGCGACTCGGAAAAACTGGAAGACGTCACCATGCAGATCTGCGATCACATTGAGGCTGTCTACCAGGAGAACTCGCCCGAGAGCGTCTATTTCCTGATGCTTTACAACATCTTCAACGAGTTCCTGGACGACATCGATGAGGACGTTTTACCCAACGACCGTACCGGCTACCAGGACACGCTAATCTGGAACAAGCTCTTCAACTACCAGAAGGATGCGGCCACCGGGATTATTAACAAGCTAGAAACCTATAGTGGCTGCATCCTGGCGGACAGCGTTGGCTTGGGGAAAACCTTCACAGCCCTAGCCGTCGTCAAGTATTACGAACTGCGTAACAAGTCGGTGCTGGTGCTCTGCCCCAAAAAACTGGCGGACAACTGGCTCAACTACAACCGTAACCTCAAGACCAACATCTTTGCCCGTGACCGATTCAGCTACGACGTGCTGTGCCACACCGACCTCACTCGCACCAGTGGCGAGTCGTTTGGCACTCCGCTCAACCGCATCAACTGGGGTAACTATGACCTCGTCGTCATCGATGAATCGCACAATTTCCGCAATAACGATGCCTTCAAGGACAAGGAAACCCGATACCAGAAGCTGATGAACAAAGTCATCAAAGAGGGTGTGAAAACCAAGGTACTGATGCTTTCAGCGACCCCAGTGAACAACCGCTTCAATGACCTGCGCAACCAACTCGCGCTAGCCTACGAAGGCAACTCCGAAAACCTAAGCAAGAAGCTGAGAACTGGCAAAACTGTCGAGGAGATTTTCCGTGGTGCGCAGGCCAGTTTTAACGCTTGGTCAAAACTTCCGCCCGAGGAACGCACGGCGCGCGCTATTTTGGACTCGCTCGACTTCGATTTCTTCGAGTTGCTAGACAGCGTCACGATTGCACGCTCGCGAAAGCACATTCAGACCTTCTACGACACCACGGATATCGGGCAATTCCCTGAACGGCGCAAGCCCTTGTCGTTCCGCAGCCCACTGGTTGTGGATGCTGAGCAGCGAACGGATGTAATGAATTTCAACGAGATTTTCGAGCAGTTGTCTCTGCTCAAGCTCGCCGTATATGCCCCCATCAGCTACATCTTGCCTAGCCGCTTGGCGAAGTATGAAGAGATGTACGACACGCAGGTTGAAGGCGGTCGAGGCAAGCTACGTCAGGTTGACCGGGAAAAAAGCCTGGTAGCGCTGATGACAACGAATTTGCTGAAGCGCCTTGAAAGCTCTGTTTATGCATTCCGCAGCACACTTAATGCTTTGAAAGAAAACCACCAGCGCGTTCTCGGCCTCATTAAGGAGTTCGAGAGCCGGGGCGGTGTAACAGAGGTCGCGAGCCTTACAGAAGCCATGGGCTCAATTGACGCTGAAGAAGACGGTATTCCGTCGTTTCATGACTTAGAAATCGGCAACACAATTCGGATAAAGCTGGCAGATATGGATCTGCCTTCTTGGGAGCATGAGCTCCAGGTTGACCTGGAAATCATCTCCGCTTTGCTGGTCTCTATGAGCAAAATCACGCCAGCCGAAGATGCCAAGTTACAGCACCTGAAATCGCTAGTACTCGACAAGATTGCCAATCCCATTAATCCAGGCAATAAAAAAGTACTGATTTTCACGGCTTTCGCTGATACGGCCAATTACCTCTATGACAATCTGGCCACTGAGCTGCTGGCCAATCAGTACCTGCATACAGCCAAGGTCACTGGTAGTAGCGCGCCTCAGTCGACGCTAAAGAACACAGCTCAAAAGAAAAGCTACGACTTCCAAGAGCTGCTCACCCTCTTCTCTCCACGATCCAAAGAAAAGGCCATCGTACTGCCCAACGAACTGGCAGAGATTGACGTGCTGATCGGCACCGACTGCATCTCCGAGGGCCAGAACCTGCAGGACTGCGACTACCTCATCAACTACGACATCCACTGGAACCCCGTGCGCATCATCCAGCGCTTCGGTCGAGTGGATCGCATTGGATCGCCCAACAGCAGCATCCAACTGGTCAATTACTGGCCCGACATCTCGCTCGACGAGTACATCAACCTCAAGGAGCGTGTCGAGAGCCGGATGATGATTGCCGACGTCACTGCCACGGGCGACGACAATGTGTTGAGCGCTCAAGCCAACGACGTGTCCTACCGCAAGGAGCAGTTGCGCCGCCTACAAGACGAAGTCATCGAGCTGGAAGACCTGAAAACGGGCGTTTCGATCACAGATTTGGGGCTCAATGACTTCCGCATGGACTTGCTCAATCACGTCAAAGCCAATGGTGAGTTGAACAACGTACCGAGCGGCATGCACGCCGCTGTGCCAGCCAAACCTGAGCTTGGTCTGCGTCCAGGCGTGATCTTTACACTGCGGAACCGCAACTCGAGCGTCAGCGTTAGCCAACATAACCGTCTGCACCCGTATTACCTCGTCTACATCAGTCGTGAGGGTGAGGTCATTCATGATCACACCGAGGTCAAACGCCTGCTCGATCTGGTGCGCAGTTGCTGCAAGGGCAAAGCGCAGCCTATTCCAGAGGCTTGCAGTCTGTTTAACAAGGAAACTGCTGACGGGCGGCAGATGCAGGTGTATTCCGACCTGCTTGGCAAGACCATTCGTTCGATGGTCGAGGTGAAGGAAGAGAAGGATCTGGACAGCCTGTTCAGCGGCGGCAAAACCACTGCGTTGGTCAACACTATTGCCGGACTGGATGACTTCGAGCTCATCACCTTCTTGATAATTCAGGAGGCCGGATGAGTCATATCTCTCCATGGGAGTCGAACGCCGCGTTCATCAGCTACCCGAAGCAGGCCGCTTTTGGCCGCAACCTGCCAAAGAACAAGATCTACGAACACAGTGGAGCCAACACACGGCTGAAAGACTTGTTCGTTGAGCAAGTGGAACAGATCGTCTGGCAATACAAGCTGGCTCCGGAAACGATCAACCTGCCCGCAAGACCCAATGTGCCGGAGCTTCAGATCTTCGCCATCCAGCTCAAGACGTCGGAGCTGAATTTGGATGTGTTGCGCTGCATAGATGGTGCGGTGCAGTTCCCCATCATCTTCGAGCTGAGCTTTGACGGCCGAACGCAGGTAGTCGCCGCGTTCAAGCGCGCGAACGAATCAGACGCGAGCCGTTGGGTGTTGAGCGATTACTTTGCGACGGCGTGGTTACCGAGCGATGTGGAGCGCGCCGTCATGCCATTGGCGCTCGACTTGGGTGGCTTGTACGAACAGTTGCTTCACCGCCTGATTCCAACACCTGCGCGCCAGCAAGAAGGCCTTGGTGACTTGGTCGCTCGTGTCGAACAGGTTGCGGCGAAGCAGCGTGAGGTCGAGAAGGCCGCGAGCAAGCTTGCCAAAGAAAAGCAATTCAACCGCAAGGTAGAGATCAACGCGCTCTTGCGACAGCTAAGAAACGAACTTGAACAGTTGACCGGTAGGGATAGCGCATGACGCAGAGCCTGAATGACGAATCGAAGAGACACATCGAGCAGGTCGCGGGCGAGGCGTTAGCGCAACTCGAAAGCATCGCCGAAGCCTCCAAGGGCAAGCTTCTTGATGGACGAACACTGGGATCTGATGCCCTGGCAAGCATCAATACGATGACGTCCAGTTCGGCTATCCAAAGACTGGATCAGATCAGCCAGGCGAACCGTGAAAGCTACCGGGTATTGGTGGCAGAGCCCGCCATTGCTCGCGTTGTGGTGGTTGATAAAGGGGGCGAAGAGAAAACCTACTACATCTGCCGCACTACGCCGGTATCGGGCTTTTCCAACTTGGCCAGCTACCGGGCTCCTGTTGGAAGATTGGCCTCATTGGCGATTGGTGCAGAGTTCACGCTTCCCAATGGAACTGTTGTTGAGGTTCTTGAGCGAGCTCAGCTCCGGCCACGTGCACTCGCCGATGGGTGGGACTCTCGTGACACCGTGGTTGAAACCGAGCATTTCGGGCCGCTCACCATCGAGTCGCTGCGAGCTCTGCTGACTGAGGTTGCCGGGGAAGAAGTCACAGAAGATATCCTGGGCCAATTGCTGGCTGAGGAGACAGTCAAGGCCAACATCATCGACGGCGTTCGCCGCAGCGTTATCACCAAGATGGGGTTGCGGGATCAACCCGTACTCGATCAATACCAGGACGAGATTTTTCGTCTTCCTCTCGACAAGCGCCTGCTAATCTTGGGTCCACCCGGTACCGGCAAAACGACGACCCTGATCCGGCGGCTCGGCCAAAAGCTCGATACCGCTTTTTTAGAAGAAGGCGAGCAACGCCTGGTTGAGACGGTTGCTGCAGCGCAAGGCGTTGCGCATTCCAACAGCTGGCTGATGTTCACGCCTACCGAACTGCTCAAGCAGTACCTCAAAGAAGCTTTTGCCCGAGAAGGCGTTCCTGCCTCAGATCTGCGCATCAGAACTTGGCAGGACTATCGGCGCGAGCTGGCCAGAAACACTTTTGGCGTTCTCAGAACTGCTTCTGGCGGCGGCACCTTCGTCCTGAAAGAGAGCTTGCCAAACCTTAGCGAAGCTGCCCTCGACCGGCCCATTCAATGGTTTGACGATTTCGATGCATGGCAACGTAGCGCCTACGTGCAGGAGCTGCATGGAGCTGCGGCTCTACTCCATGATGCCAAGACCCCCGACGTCAAGAGCTTGGGCGCACGCTTGCAAGACATCTTAGCGCGGGCAGGTGATGGCGCTCTGGCAACCACATTCGGATCATTGGCCGCAGAACTCCCCAAGGTGCAGGCACTCGTCACCAGCCTGAAGGAAGCCTCCGACGGCAAGATCAAAGCTGCGCTCAACCTGCAGCTCAACCGCAACCGGGCATTCTTGGATGAGTTAGCTCGCGTCATCGACAGCTTGCAGCAGGCGCAGGCAACGGAGGCTGACGAGCAAGACGATTTCGATGCCGACGAGGAAGAAGACACCACAACATCGCGCACGGGGCGCGCGGCAGCTCTCAACGCCTACATGCAAGCCGTGCGTGCCCAGGCTCGGTCAGCAGTCTCCAAGCGTATGCTGAACAAGGTCTCTCGCAACGGCAAAATCATTGAGTGGCTGGCCGATCGTGGCCTGGCGGAGGCCGACCGCGCAGATGTGGGAGCGAGTCTTCTTGTGCAGACCAACGCCCGGCGCTTCGTGAACCCGGTCAAACGCTACCTCGACGGCATTCCCAAACACTACCGTGCGTTCCGGCGTGAACGCCAACAAACCGGGAACTGGTATCGCAACGAGAGCTTCGAGGCCAGCGACATCCATCCGCTCGAGCTCGATATTGTGCTGCTGGCCATCTTGCGCGCCGCAGGCGACCTGATCAGCCGGCCCAGCGTCCTGCGCGATATTGACAGCCCCGCTTGGTCATCGCTTCAGCCCATTCTGGGGCATTACCGCAACCAAGTATTGGTGGACGAGGCGACTGATTTTTCGCCCATTCAGCTCGCCTGCATGGCAGCACTGGCTCACCCACAACTGCGCTCGTTCTTTGCCTGCGGCGACTTCAACCAGCGCCTGACTACTTGGGGCGCGCGTTCCGCTGACGACTTGAAGTGGGTTTTTGCCGACTTCGACATCAAGGAGATTACCGTCTCCTACCGTCAGAGCAAGCAACTGAACGACTTGGCCCGTGCCATGATCCGCGCCGTCTCTGGTGCCGAGCAAAACGTCAGCTTACCCGCGAATATGGATAGCTCGGGCGTGGCGCCTGCCTTGTTGGAGCATGCCCGCGAGACAGCGGTCGTTGTCAGCTGGCTCGCAGATCGCATTCGTGAGATTGAGCGCTTTGTAGGCCAATTGCCGTCCACCGCCATCTTTGTGAATACCGAAAATGACGTGGCCCCGGTGGCTGAGGCACTGAATGCCGCCCTGGCCGAGCACAACTTTCAGGTCATCGCCTGCCGCGAGGGCCAGGCCGTCGGGCAAGAAAGCAATGTGCGCGTGTTCGATATCCAGCACATCAAGGGCCTGGAGTTCGAGGCTGTTTTCTTTATTGGCATCGACCAGCTTGCCGAGCTACATCCTGCGCTCTTCGACAAATACCTGTACGTGGGCACCACTCGTGCGGCCACTTATCTGGGCGTGACCTGCGAGGGCATCTTGCCATCGGCTATCGAGAGTCTGCGCGTGCACTTTTGCCAAGACTGGCAATAAGACGACTGAATTTATCAAAACGAACTTGAACAATTGAGCCGCTGAGCTTCTTTCACGGAAGCACGGCTGCTAGAGGAAAAGAACTTGGAAAAACTGAAAATGCACTCACCCAATCTCACGCAGGACAACGTCGCCCGTATTCGCGAGTTGTTCCCGAACTGCGTCACCGAAGCCAAGGGCGAAAATGGCGCGGTGAAGCTGGCGGTGGACTTTGATCAACTGCGACAAGAGTTGGCTGAATCAATCGTCGAAGGCCCTCAAGAGCGCTACCACTTGAACTGGCCAGGGAAGCGCGAGGCCCTGTTGACGGCGAATGCGCCCATTGCCAAGACACTTAGGCCCTGCCGTGAGGAAAGCGTGGACTTTGATACCACGAAGAATCTTTTCATCGAAGGCGACAACCTTGATGCACTGAAGTTGATCCAGGATAACTACCTTGGCAAGGTAAGAGCAATTTACATCGACCCTCCGTACAACACTGGGGGAGACTTCGTGTATGACGATGACTTTGCGGAAGGCTTCGGCGACTATCTAGCCAGATCAAATCAGATCGATACAGAGAGTAATCGTTTAGTCCTCAACACAGAGGCCAATGGGCGGTTTCACTCGGACTGGCTCACAATGATTTTTCCAAGACTGAGGCTGGCAAGGAATCTGCTGCAAGAAGATGGCGTGATATTCATATCAATTGACGATAATGAAGTCAGTCGGTTGAGAAACGTTTGCGATGAGGTGTTTGGAAGTGAGAACTTCATCACATGCTTCGTTTGGCAAAAGACGCTCACAAGAAGAAATGACGCGCGCCTTGTTTCTACCGCCCACGAATATATTCTGGCTTATGCGCGAGACATAACAAAAGCACGAATACTTCGTGTTGATGCGGATGAAAAACAGCGCGCAACCTATACCAATCGCGATAACGACCCAAGAGGGGATTGGCTGTCGGTTCCATTTCATGCGCCAAATCTTCGACCTAATTTGACTTACCCTATAACCACGCCTGGCGGGCGAGTTCTTATGCCTCCTGCGGGGCGGCATTGGAGTACTACAAAGGAAAAATTCGAAGTGTTATTGGCTGACGATCGAATTTACTTTGGTAAAGACGGCAATGGGATGGCCCAGCGTAAGAAATTCTGGTTAGAGCGCGAGGAGGGGATGGTTCCATGGACTTGGTGGTCGTTTGATTATGCGGGTGAAAATCGCGAAGCAACAAAAGAAATTAAAGATCTATTTGACAATGAAAGCCCTTTTAGCGCCCCCAAGCCAACAAAGCTAATTAAGCGGCTCTTTAATCTTGTCTCTGCCAAAGATGGCGATCTGTTTCTGGACTTCTTTGGTGGTTCGGGAACAACTGCGCAAGCGGTCTTACAACTTAACTCGGAGGATGGGGTCAATAGGAAATACATCGTAGTTCAGATCGCAGAAGCGTGTTCTGAAGAAACCGTTGCGTATAAAAATGGATACTCGAATATTGCTGCCATAACAAAGGAGCGCCTGCGCCGCTGTGGAAAGGAAGTTCTCAGAGGGAACAACCACAAGTACTCGAAAAATGACGTTGGGTTCCGTGCGCTTCGGATTGATACATCAAACTTGGCAGATGTCTTCTACGTCCCAGACGCACTTGACAAGGCGAACCTTGACCTTTTCGTAGACAACATCAAGCCTGACCGCACCCCTGAAGATCTGCTGTTCCAGGTGATGCTGGACTGGGGCGTTGATTTGGCGCTGCCCATAGCCAAGCAGGCCATCCAGGGCAAGGACGTCTTCTTTGTCGATGGCAACGCATTAGCCGCTTGCTTCGATGCCAGCGGCAGTATCGACGAAGTCTTTGTAAAGGAACTGGCTAAGCACGAGCCGCTGCGAGTCGTGTTCCGCGATGCCGGGTTCAAAAACAGCACGGTCAAGATCAACGTCGAGCAGATTTTCAAGCTCTTGTCGCCGGCCACCGAAGTCAAATGCATTTAAGGGGGCTGCGATGAAACTTAAATTCAAGACGCAGGCCTACCAGACGGCAGCGGTGCAAGCCATGGTTGACTGTTTCAAAGGTCAACCAGCTGCCTCGATGGAGGCCTCCAGCTACCGCGTCGATCCGGGTAAGGCCAAGAAGGGGATGGAAGACCTCTTTTCTGAGTCAGGGTTCAAGAACGCCGACCTGAAGCTGACAGATGTTGCGTTGCTGGAGAACATCACCCAGGTGCAGCATCAGCAGAATCTGCCGCAGTCCACCGAGTTGGTGAAAACCAAGGTCGGCAAGGTCAATCTCGACATCGAGATGGAAACCGGCACTGGCAAGACCTATTGCTACATCAAGACCATCTTCGAGCTAAACAAACAGTACGGCTGGAGCAAGTTCATCATCGTTGTGCCCAGCATTGCCATCCGCGAGGGTGTGGCCAAGTCGCTGGAAATCACGGCCGAGCACTTTCTGGAGACGTACCACAAGAAGGCACGCTTCTTCATCTACAACTCCAAGCAACTGCACCACCTGGAGAGCTTTTCGTCGGACGCCGGGATCAACGTGATGGTGATCAACGTGCAGGCGTTTGCCGCCCGTGGCGCAGACAACCGGCGCATTTACGACGAGCTGGATGATTTCCAATCTCGCCGCCCGATTGATGTGATCAGCGCCAACCGCCCGATCCTGATCCTGGACGAGCCGCAGAAAATGGAAGGTGCAGCAACCCTGAAGTCCTTGGAGGAATTCAAGGCGCTGATGGTGTTGCGCTACTCGGCTACCCACAAAACTACACACAACAAGATCCACCGACTGGACGCGTTGGACGCCTACAACCAGAAGCTGGTTAAGAAGATTGCTGTGCGCGGCATCTCGGTGAAGGGCTTGGCTGGTACCAATGCCTACCTGTACCTGCAGTCCATCGAAATCTCGACTAAGAAGCCCCCGGAGGCGCGTGTCGAGTTTGAGCAGAAGCTCAAGAGCGGCGAGATCAAGCGTGTGGTGCGCAAGCTCTCAAAGGGCGACAACCTCTTCTCTGATGGTTTTTCAAACGAGCTGGATCAGTACCGTGGCTATGTGGTCGCGGACATCAATGCCAACACGGATACTCTGAGTTTCACCAACGGCGCTGAGCTCTTTGTTGGCGAGGCTAGCGGGGATGTCAATGAAGAAGCGCTGCGCCGCATCCAGATTCGGGAAGCCATCAAGGCGCACTTCGATAAAGAGCTGGCCCTATTCCAGCAAGGCATCAAGGTGTTGACCTTGTTCTTCATCGATGAAGTGGCCAAGTACCGCGATTACTCGGCAGCGGACGAGAAGGGCGACTATGCACGTATCTTCGAAGAGGAATACCGGCAGTACCTGAACGAAGTACTGGACCTGGATGAAACGCCGTACATCAAGTACCTGAAGGGTATCGATGCAGACAGGACGCACAGCGGCTACTTTTCCATAGACAAGAAGACCAAGCGGCTGGCCGATCCAGATGTGGAGAAACGCGGAGAAAACGCAGGGCTGTCCAATGATGTGGATGCCTACGATCTGATTCTGAAGGACAAGGAGCGCTTGCTGTCTTTTGCCGAGCCGGTGCGTTTTATCTTCTCGCACTCTGCTTTGCGTGAAGGCTGGGACAACCCAAACGTGTTCGTCATTTGTGCGCTCAAGCACAGCGACAACACCATTTCGCGGCGGCAGGAAGTTGGTCGTGGTCTGCGCTTGTCCGTTAACCAGACCGGTGACCGAATGGATCACCCCGCCATCGTCCATGACGTAAACGTGCTAACCGTGGTGGCGAGCGAGAGCTATAAGGACTTCGTATCTGCGCTGCAGAAAGACATCAGCGAGTCCTTGTCGGCACGCCCTAAGGTCGCCGACGAAGCCTATTTCACCGGCAAGGTGCTCAAGACCCCGACTGGCGATATTGAAGTCACGCCGCAGCTGGCCAAGCACATCTACAAGTACCTGCTTAAGAACGACTACAGCGACGATGCGGACCGCATTACAGGCGCCTACCACGACGCCAAGAGAGGAGGCACCCTGGCTCCGCTTCCTCCGGAGCTACAGGCTCATGCCGAGCAGGTGTACCAGCTGATCGACAGCGTCTTCAGCGACGGTCAGATGTTTGAGATCAGCGACGACCGTCGGCCAAAGAAGAATCCGCTCAACAGCAACTTCGACAAACAGGAATTCAAGGAACTGTGGAATCGAATCAATCGCAAGGCAGCCTACAGTGTCGACTTTGATTCGGCGGAATTGGTCAGGAAAGCGGTCGAGGAGCTGGACAAGAGCCTACGGGTGACGCCCTTGCAGTACACGATCCAGAAAGGTGAGCAGATCGATCAAGTGACTGCCGATGCGCTGAAGAGTGGTGATGGTTTCAAGGTTTCTGAAACAACTGTCGAGTACGACAAGCAGTCAATTCATTCAACGGTGAAGTACGACCTCATTGGTAAGGTTGCCGAGGGTACGCAACTGACCCGACGCACTACGGCTGACATCCTTAAGGGCGTCAGTGTTGCGGTATTTGCGCAGTTTCGTACCAATCCTGAAAGCTTCATCGCCGAAGCAATTCGACTGATCAATGAGCAGAAGGCGACGATGATTATAGAGCATTTGGCCTACGACTCCGTCGAGGACAAGTTCGATCTGGACATCTTCACCCTAGGACAGACCAAGCAGGACTTCACCAAGGCCGGTGATAAGCTGAAGCGCCACATCTACGACTACGTGATCACCGATTCCGGCATCGAGCGCGAGTTTGTGAAAGAGTTGGACACCTGTACCGACGTGATCGTGTATGCCAAATTACCGCGCGGCTTCCTGATCCCGACGCCGGTTGGCGATTACAACCCCGACTGGGCGATTTCCTTTAAGGAAGGAGCGATCAAGCATGTGTACTTTGTGGCTGAAACCAAGGGCTCAATGTCATCAATGGATTTGCGTCCGATTGAGGCTACCAAAATCGAATGTGCACGGAAGTTTTTCGACGAGATCAATAGGAAGTACGCCCCCGAGAAAGTCAAATACGATGTGGTGAATAGCTTCGGGAAGCTGATGGAGCTGGTGAAGTAAGCAGGATCTACGTCCAATCGGGTCTAACTCAATAATGATCTGTCGCTTATCAGGGTATTCCTGACAAAAAAAAAGAAAGTCCTGTTTTGAGCCGCTAGAAGGGTTGCTCAAACAGGACTTTTCTTTTATCCCAGCCAAGGCCACGAGATGTTGTTTGATGCCCATAAGCGAAAAATTAGGGATTACAAATAACCTCGTTCGGCCAGCGATACGCAGCCTTCACAGCCCACCACCACATGATCCAATATCCGGGTGCCGATCATGTCGAGGGCGTTCTTGAGGGTGGTGGTCAGCGTGCGATCGGCTTGGCTGGGCTCCGGATCGCCAGAGGGATGGTTGTGCACCAATATCACCGCTGCCGCATTATGCTCCAGAGCGATCTTGACCACTTCCCGTGGATACACACTGGCACCGTCCAGTGTGCCTCTGAATAGCTCCCTGAAACTAATCACCCGGTGCTTGCTGTCGAGTAGCAGCACAGCAAAGACTTCGTATTCATGGTACTGCAGCAGTGTTTGCAGATGACTGAATACGTGTCTTGGCTCAGTCAGTGCTCGACCTTTAGACAGGCGACTCATCGCTAGTTGTTGCGCCATCTGCAGGATGTCGGCTTCGGTAACCGGAGAGTCCATGACATAGGTGCCGGTTTCTTCACCGGCTCTGAGCTTGTGATATTTCATGCGGGTATTCCTATACGAATGCGTGAGAACGCTGGGAATGTCGAGAGGGGGTTACTGGACTGAGGGCTTGATGTTGTGCCGCGTGGCTTGCGAATCCAGCTTTTGAGCGAGTGAGGGTTTGGCAGGCGCTGTCAGTTGGACTTGGTGGGCTACCAGGCTGGGCTGATCCTCAATGGCGGTGAAAAATTCCTCGACGATAGCGCCGGTGTCCTCTTCGCTGTCTTCAAAGGCTCCATTATTAAATCCCTGGCGGGCCGCGAGATCCAAGGCGCTCTGGTCAAAGCCCGAAGCTTGTCTGGTTTCTTCCCGCTGTTTGGCTTCCAGCAACGCGTCTTCCAGGCTCAGCCCACTGCGTACCGTGATGTCCACGTAGAAGATCGGTGTACCGTGGCTTTGCCGAGTGGATTTACCGCGTAGACGCAGCTCCAACGGCAGACAGGCCAGGCGATTGCCGGAGATGGCTTGCAGGTAATGCAGACGCGCTGCCAGGGTGCGGATGCTGTTGTAGCCCGTGGTGCGAAAGACGAAGCTGCCCAGCGGATCGTCATCGCCAATCACCACGTTCAGTCGGCCGTAAGGCTTGCAGGCATTGCCTTTAGCGAGTGAACACCCATCCGGGGACGGACAGGGCAGCGACTGAATTCCGTCCTTGGTCAAACGCCTGCAAGTTTCACCATTGCCGACGCACAGCGGCCGACCGGTATTACGGTCGAACAAGCTGTAGTCCGCACGAAAATTCAGATCCGGCTCGTTGAACAGTAAACGGATCGGAATGCTGCGCAGCTTGCCGTCCTGGCCGTTGCGTAATTCCTCATTAAGCGGGTGCAACAACCAGCCGTCGCGGCTTTGTACCTGGGAGGTGAGGGTGAACTGATCGTCTTTCTCCGGCAGGCGCTTGCCGTTTTTCTCGACAACCTTGCCGATGGAAATGCGCCCGAGTACCGGAGGGGTGATCGCTAAACCTTTGAGCATGGTGGTTATCCTTGATCTGGAAATGAAAAAGCCACCGGGACGTGAAGGGTCCAGGTGGCTTGGGCGAGAGGCGAGGATTCAGCCGATCAGAAAGCGGCGACTGCCAGTTTTGATCTTGGAGTAGCGGGCCTGCAGGTAGGGTTTGTCCTTGAGCATCTGTTCGATATCCAAGCCGGTGCTGTCCTTGGATTTCTTCCAGCTGATATAGCCCTCGGCAAACTCTGCACGGGTGGCTGTGCCCAGGGCCTGTTGCAGGACTTGCTTGAGCTGCGCCTCACGCGTTTCCTGCTCGGCAATGCTCTGGCGAACAGCCTTGAGCTCCAGGTAGCTGGTGGCCAGCTCTAGGTGCTGGCTAAAGTCCAGAGTCTGGCCGTTGTCCTCGGGGTAGAGGCAGCGCAACGCCGCTTCCGCTGAGGCCGTACCATCGGCCGGTGGTGGGGTATCACTGACCACGTAATCCCAGAACAGTCGCTCCAGATCAATCAGCCGAGCAATCATCGACTCGTCCCGTTCGATGCGGTGAATCTCCAGGTGCTGGCCACCTAGCAGTACTGCGACATCCGCGGCCTGTTTGCCAGTTACGGCTAACTGATGCATGACCTGCAACTGCACATATTCGGGCACACCCTCCTTCCATAGGAGAGCGCCGTTGATGCCGGCGGTTTTGCATTCGAGGATCTGTACATCGTCGGCACCGATCACCTCGCGGTCGATGTTGGCCAGCATCCAGGGCAGTTTTGGATCGGGATGCTGCAGCACGGCATTGATTCGCCGCACTCGATTGCTACTGCGCTTGCTGTAATGCCAGGCGACGATTGGTTCGAGGACGTTGCCCCAGTACGCCGGACTCTCCTCGTCCTGAGGATCGATCTTGGGCAAGGAGGCATCGCGTCCGGTTTTTTCCAGCCACAGCTCCAACTGGGACTTATAAGGGTTGAGGCCGACAGCGGCGGCTGCATCCGAGGCGCCGATGCCGCCTTTACGTACCGCCAGCCAATCTTCACGCGGCAGTTTTTTGGTGCCAACCAGGCGTAATGCTGGCTGGGTTTTTACGGTCGTTTTTGGTAGTGTTTGAGAGGTCATGAGTATTTCCTAATGCATAAAAAACGCCTGACCAGCAGCAAGCTGATCAGGCGTTCCAATAGGTGAGAGGAACGAGACGTACGAGCCGAAAGTAACCGCGAGTAACCCCACTAGGCGGCGAGCTGAAGGGCTGCGCTCAGGGCACGTTGTTTGATCGCAGCCCCTTGGCCGAACCAGGCCGAGTCCATGCGGTACTCATTACTCCGAGCCCGTCGTTCATGGTCGACGTACTCGGTGACGGCGTTGAGCAAGCCCCAGGCCGTTCCGCGAGATGATTCCAGCGTTGCGCCGCGACCTTGGCCTTCGTACAGTTCTTGGACTTTACGCAGCGCCCGTTCGTTGGGGAGGACTTCCGGCAACGTGCTGTGTGGGGAGACGTCACACAGTACGTTCATGAAAAAACCCATTGCCTCATGCCACTGCACTTTGCGTTCAGCCAAATTCCGCATCCGGTACATAAACTCATCCCATTGCGAAACGGCGATGCCCAACTGCTTTTTCACCACTTGCGGATCAAAGCGGGTGTTATGAGGCACTTTGATCGCACGGGTCGTACCATCAAGAGCGATGGTCAGGGTGTTGTTGCAGACCACCCGAACCGTGGTTGGCGTCGCTGTGGTGGCTAGGGTTCCATCGCAGGAGGTGGCCAATAATAGGTAGCCGTTTACCTGGTCATGGCCTTTCAATTCGGCCGTTTGTCCGGTACGTGCCAACGCCCAAAACTTGCGACCACCTTTCAGCACGCCCGCCGTTTCCAGCTCGTAGCCGGATACTTCAGTCAGATCTCGGTAGAACTCCAGGACCTCACGCGGTTGTACGATTTGGTACCGGTTGGACACGACGGAGAGCGGTACCTTGGTATCGGAGCGGTAAAGCACTTTTTGTTCCGGGAACGAGTGGATGGTTCCCAATGGGCCGATGCTGTCAGCCTTGAAGTGAACTGGGCTTTCTTGAATCTTCCAATCCATGCCGGCTTCGCGTTGCCAGATTTCCAGCGGTTGCTTCTCGGAAAGGCGACTGCCCAGACCATGCCAGGGAGTAGCGCCGACGTAAGCCATTTGTTCGATCAGGTGTGCCATGGGAATGTTTCCTTGCGAATAAAGGGGAGACGACGCCTTTTCAGTGAGGCACGACGCCTGTTCACAACGACTTAACGGTTGACGCTGAAGCTGTAACCGCACTCTAGGCACTGGAAGTTGTTCAGTACCTTGTCATCCATTTGTTCACCCAGAGTGGCGCCGGCAATCCCACCGGCGACCCCGCCGACCAGACCACCCAAAATCGCTCCAGCAATACTGCCAATAGTGATCCCGACCGGCCCACCGACCACACCGATTACCGCACCGGCTTCCGCCGCCGATAAGGCTCCGGCGGCTCCACTGGCTGCACCGCCGGCGACCCCAATTAATCCACCCGCTTGTTTACCGATATTTTTCGTGGCGACACGTCCAGAGTTACAGCTAGGGCAGGGGGCATACATACGCAAATCCTCCAATGATGAGCGTGCTGAGCCAAAAGCAAGCACGCCAAATTCCCTGCCGCAGTCAATACGGTAGGGTGTTCATCGAGGTGATATAGGTTTGAAATTTTTTTGAACTGAATTCAGATCGAATTAGGGAGCGTCTCGTCTCGAAAAAACTGTCTTGGAGCAAGTGATTTGGTTTTTTCTAAGTCGAATCGCCCATGCCGATGAAGAATTTGGTATCACGCGACAACCTGTCTGCAGGTTGCGATGACGGTGCACAAGTATCAAAGCTCGGAATTCAGCCATACCGCGTTGGAATTGGCTGATGCGCTGAATTCCGTGCTGACCAAGTAGCTTCTATACACCGTACTTACACGAGCCAAGGGCTGGTTCAGCCTGGTCGAGGCCAGGCCGAGGGAAGGTGCCGTGAGTCACAATGTGCAGCGTACTGGCGGGCTGGCGCTGCAATTGCAGGCTGAGCTGGAGAAGCGTCAGCGAACCTGAGTGGGGGCGTTGAAGCACTTGTAACCGGGATACTGCGCTTCGGCTGTGACCTTGGTCAGCCATGGCTGAGCTCACTGCTTGTACGGTAATGGTGAAGTTGGCTTGAGGGCCGGCGGTAGCAGCCACACGTTGCATGAAGGTTAGGTAGGTTTTCATGGGGGCAGGCTCAGGCGAGTGGTGATGAACCCCGTGGACTGTCAACAAACAGCACAGATTTTTACGTCTTTTCATTTCTTTCTAACTGTCGTCTCAAAAGAAACGGTTGGGTATGTGCGTGAGTAGTTGACCTGTGCAAACCCCCAGCATTTGCTCTCCTCCTTGGGCAACCTATGCTCGGCTCGTGTGGATGGTTGTGTTGACCTTCTTCGGGCTGGTGGCGTGTAACCATATCGTTTTAAAGTGATGGCCTTTTGCTGCTCTGTACCACAGAGCTGCGTATTCAGATCTTAGGGTGGCGTATGCAGGATGCGGACTCGTTGAAGCCTGGCTTCATGATTATTCACGGCAATCGCTTGGACGATTTGCGTGAGCTAGCGGTGAGCTGGATGCAGCGTTACCCGTTGGCCCCGCTGGAAAACGAAGTCGTGCTGGTGCACAGCAACGGCATTGCTCAATGGTTGAAGCTGGCGCTGGCTGAAGATCCTGATAACGGTGGCTGCGGTATCGCAGCAGCGTTGGATGTGCAACTTCCTGCGCGTTTCCTTTGGCAGGCCTACAGGTCTGTATTGGGGACCGAGACGACTCCAGAGTCCTCCCCGCTGGACAAGGCGGCACTGAGTTGGCGACTCATGCGCTTGCTGCCCCAATTGCTAAGTAAAACCAATTTCAGCAGTTTGCGGCGATTCCTTCAGGAGGATGACGATCAGCGCAAACTCTATCAACTCTCCGAGCGGCTGGCTGACTTGTTTGATCAGTACCAGGTCTATCGCGCCGACTGGTTGGAGGACTGGGCAGCCGGGCGTGATCAGCTAAAGCACATCAAAGGAGGTGTGAAACCGCTAGATCCCGACAACCTTTGGCAGGCGGAGCTGTGGCGTGAAGTATTGGCGGATGTTGGCGAGGGCGCTCTTGAGCAGAGCCGTGCCGGTGTTCACAAGCGTTTTGTCGCACGCCTGCGTGAAGCAGAGCAGGCCCCGAATGGTTTACCTCGGCGTGTGGTGGTGTTTGGCATTTCATCTATGCCGGCACAGGTTCTGGAAGCCCTGGCGATACTCTCGCGCTACAGCCAGGTGTTGCTGTGTGTGCACAACCCTTGTCGCCATCACTGGGGCGATATCGTCGCTGACAAAGACTTGTTGGGCCATGCCTATCGCCGTCAGCCAAACAGAAGTGCCTCTATGGCGACGAGCCAACATGGTCAGCCTTTGCTCGCCGCGTGGGGTAAGCAAGGTCGCGACTACATCAATTTGCTCGACCACTATGACGAGCCGGCGAGTTATCGACACCTTTTCGAGAGCCTAAACGGCGGGCGTATCGATCTGTTCAATGACGAGCCACCTTCCAGCCTGCTGGGCCAATTGCAAAGCGACATTCTTGAATTGCGTCCTTTGGCTGAAACCCGCGAAGTATGGGACCCTGTCGATGTTGCACAGGATCGCTCGGTACGCTTTCACGTGGTCCATAGTGCGCAGCGTGAAGTGGAAGTGCTGCATGATCAGTTGCTCGCCCGCTTCAGTGCCGATTCCCAGCTAAGCCCGCGGGATGTGATTGTGATGGTGCCGGACATTAACGCGTATGCGCCGCATATCGAGGCCGTGTTCGGCCAGGTGCCGCGTCATGATCCTCGATATCTGCCGTTTACCTTGGCCGACCAGGGACAGCGTGGGCGCCAGCCATTGCTGATCGCCCTCGAACACTTGCTCAAACTGCCCCATAGCCGCTTCGCCGTCAGCGATATTCTCGATCTGCTGGACGTGCCGGCGCTGCGAGCGCGCTTCGGTATCAAGGAAGCGGATGTGCCGATCCTGCAGCGCTGGATCGATGGTGCCGGCGTGCGTTGGGGCCTCGATGCGCAGCAGCGCGAGAGCCTGGACATGCCTGCGGGCCTGGAGCAAAACACTTGGCGCTTCGGCATGCGCCGCATGTTGCTGGGCTACGCGACCGGCCAAGGGCCCGAGCTGAATGGCATCGAGCCCTACGACGAAGTGTCCGGGCTGGAAGCGGCTTTGGCGGGACCTTTGTTGACCTTGCTTGATCACCTGGAAATCGCCCGCGAAGACCTGCAGCAACCCGCCACACCAGTAATCTGGGTCGAGCGCCTGCAATCGCTGTTAAAGGTTTTCTTCCGTCCGGTGGGGGATGCCGAAGAATTGCTGGTCAATCAATTGCTCAAGTTGCTCGATGACTGGTTGCGCACTTGCGAGTCCGCGCAGTTCGACGAGCCGCTGCCGTTGAGTGTGATGCATGAAACCTGGCTTTCCGGCATTGAGGAGGGCGGCTTGTCGCAGCGGTTTCTGGCCGGTGCGGTGAACTTCTGCACGCTGATGCCGATGCGTGCGATCCCGTTCAAAGTGGTGTGCTTGCTGGGTATGAACGATGGTGATTACCCACGCCAACAATCGCCTGTCGATTTTGACCTGATGCGTAACGATTACCGCCCAGGAGATCGCTCACGCCGCGAGGATGATCGCTACCTGTTACTGGAGGCCTTGTTGTCGGCCCGGGAACAGCTGTATGTCAGTTGGGTTGGCCGCAACATCCGCGACAACAGTGAGCGCGTACCTTCGGTACTGATCGGGCAACTGCGTGATCACCTGTCCAGCGGCTGGCGCTTGGTGCAGCCTGGCAAATTGCTGCATGCCTTGACCCAGGAACACCCGCTACAGCCTTTCAGCGCCGCCTACTTTGCCGACAAGCCGGGGCCGGACGGGCTGTTCACTTACTCTCACGAATGGCGTGAGGTGCATGATTCACCAGATCAGCAGCCATCGGAAAACCTGTTGCCAGCGCTCGCCCAAGACACGCCTTTAACCCTGCGCCAACTGGCCGGGTTTGTGCGCGACCCCGTCGGGGCGTTCTTCCAGCAACGGCTCAAGGTCAACTTCGACAATGACGAATTGACCAGCCGCGACGACGAAACCTTTCAGCTCGACGGCCTTGAGAACTGGCAGCACCAGGACCGACTCAGCCAGGCACTCAAGCGTTGGGTGGAAGAGGATTACCAGCCTGAAAACGCAGAGGCCGAACTTGATCTGCATGTTCAGCGTTTGCAGCGTGAAGGCAAGTTGCCGCTGGGCGGCTTCGGCATGTTGAGCGCATCCGCACTGGCCGAGCCACTGCCGGATATGCTCGAGCGCTATCACGCGCAGTTGCAGGCGTGGCCGGAAATCGAGGAGGGCCAGACCGCTGCAACGATCGCCGCGCAGGACCCGAGCCCGGGATTGAGTGACTGGCTGGGTGGCATTCGCCGCAATGTCCAAGGTGAGCGAGCCTACTTGCAGCTGGACAGCAAGAAACTATGCAACGACGACAGTTGGCGCTGGCACAACCTGGTTCGTCCCTGGGTGCGCCATCTGGCGTTGCAACTGAGTGAACCGGGCTGCACCACGATTCTGGTCAGCTTGAATGGAGACGTGGTGTTCCGGCCAATGGCCCCGCAAGAGGCGCAGAAGCAGTTGAAATCGCTGCTCGAGGCCTGGGTGGCAGGCATGCGTGAACCACTGCCGATCGCCTGTAAAAGCGCGTTCGCCTGGCTCGAAGAAGCGAAGGAGGGCGGGGAAGACAACGACTCGGCGTCCGAAAAGGCCCGCGAGACGTTCGAGGGCGGGTACATGCGCTCTGGCGAGGCAAGCAGCTCCTTCGCTTTGCGCCGTGCGTACTCGGATTTCGACCAACTGTGCGCCTCCGGTCATTTCACCTCATGGGCCAAGCGCCTGTATGGCGGCCTGTTCAATCATCTTTCTTCGAGCCGCGCAGGGAGCGACCAATGAATCCGCTGAATCTGAACCCCCTCGACTTTCCTTTGCATGGCAGCCGACTGATCGAAGCGAGTGCCGGTACCGGCAAAACCTTCACCATCGCCTTGTTGTACGTGCGCCTCGTTCTGGGTCATGGAGGCGAGGCCGCCTTCAAGGATCAGCTGACACCTCCGCAGATTCTGGTCGTAACCTTTACTGATGCCGCGACCCAGGAACTGCGCGACCGTATTCGTGCGCGCTTGACCGAAGCGGCGCTGTGCTTCCTGGAGCCTGATCACGAACACGACAATTTGCTGGAGCAACTGCGTTCCGATTACCCGCCGCAGGAATGGCCCAATTGCGCGCGCCGGTTGCAACTGGCAGGTGAGTGGATGGACGAGGCGGCGGTCTCGACCATTCATGGCTGGTGCTATCGGATGTTGCGTGAGCACGCCTTCGACAGTGGCAGCCTGTTTACTCAAACACTGGAAACCGACCAGAGCGAGCTGCTGGCGGAGATGGTCAGGGATTATTGGCGTCGGCATTTCTATGCCTTGTCACCGGCGCTCTCCAAGGTGGTGGCCGATTGCTTCAAAACCCCGACTGATCTACAGAAGGCGCTCAGTCCTCTGCTATCGCGGGCAGACGCGGAGTTCCGGCAGGCAGGGGCATCAATCAGCGCTCCGGCACGATTGGATGCGCTTCTGCAGTCCCCTATCGATTGGGAGAAGCGATGTGTTCCGCTTGAGGACCGTGCCAGAGCTGAGTGGTCGCGAGATGTCGCCGGGATAAATACGCTGCTGCGTGATGTACGAACGAAGTTGAGCGGAAAATCCTATCCAACCAAGACTCCCGAGACTTTCGAGCAGATGCTTGGTGAAATCGCGAAATGGAGCCTGGGAGACGAAGCCTGTGCTCATGTTCGCAAGTGTGGGCAAACCCGGTTCAGTGTGAACAGAGGCGGCGTTGTCAGCGTGCACCCCGCTTTTCAGGCCATCGATACGTGGGTCGATCATCTGGAGTCAAAAACCGAGGTGCGCGCGCAACTGCTGTTGCATGCACTGCGTGAGGTGCAATGTTCGTTCAATGCCGAGAAAGTGCGCAGGGCGCAAATCGGTTTCGACGACCTGCTCAATCGCCTTGACCAGGCCTTGCAAGGCCCGTCGGGCCCGCGTCTGGCCGAGACCATTCGCAATCAGTATCCGGTCGCCCTGATCGATGAGTTCCAGGACACCGACCCGGTTCAGTACCGGATCTTCGAAACCATTTACCGCATTCCTGACAACCTGGGTGACTGCGGCCTGTTCATGATTGGCGACCCGAAACAGGCGATCTATTCCTTTCGCGGTGCGGATATTTACACCTACCTCCACGCGCGAAAAGCCACGGCTGGCCGTCACTACACACTGGGTACCAACTATCGTTCCACCAAGGCGATGGTCGAGGCGGCCAACCACTGCTTCCGGTACGCCGAAGCCCAGCCTCGCGGCGCGTTTCGGTTTGCCACAGAAGACCAGGGCAACCCGGTGCCCTTCAACAGCGTCCAGGCCAATGGGCGCGACGATGTGTTGCAGATCAAGGGTACGGATCAACCTGCCCTTACGTTCTGGCAGCTGGCAACCGAGGGTGTGGTCAATAACGCCACCTACTTGCGCAAAGCCGCTGAAGCATCGGCATCGGCGATTCAGACCTGGCTTGATCCCGCTGCAACCGAGCGTTCCGGTTTGCTGAAAGGCAATGGTGAATTCGTCGCCTTGCGGCCCGCCGATATCGCCATTCTGGTACGTAATCGCAAGGAAGCCGAAGCCATCCGCAAAGCCCTGGCGCATCGACAGCTGGCCAGTGTCTATCTCTCCGACAGGGACTCGGTCTTCGAAAGCGAAGAGGCAAAAGACCTGCTGTATATCCTGCGTGCGTGCGCTCAACCCACCAGCGATCGGCTGGTGCGTGCGGCCATGGCAACTCGCAGTGTAGGGCTGACATGGCAGACGCTGGAGCAATTGAACCAGGATGAATTGTTCTGGGAGCAACAGGTTTTGCTGTTCCGCGATTTTCGGGCGTTGTGGCAGCAACAGGGCGTACTGCCGATGCTGCGAAAGCTGCTTGCCACGTTCAAGGTCCCGGCCCGTTTGCTTCTGGAAGACCAGGGGGAGCGTCGCCTGACCAACCTGTTGCACCTGGCCGAGTGGTTGCAGCGCAGCGCCGCCGAACTCGATGGCGAGCATGCGCTGATCCGTCATCTGGCCGAGCAGGTGGATGGCCAGAGCGAAGAAGAAATTCTGCGCCTGGAAAGCGATTCGGACCTGATCAAGGTCATCACCGTGCACAAATCCAAAGGCCTGGAATACCCCTTGGTGCTGCTGCCGTTCGCCTGTAGCGCAAGGGAGATCGATGGCAAAAGCACAACACCGCCGATGTTTCACGACAACATGGATCTGGTCATCGAGCTGGCCAAAGGTAAACAGGCCGAGACGGCACAAGGGTGTGCCAACGATGAGCGCATGGGCGAAGAAATGCGCCTGCTTTACGTTGCCCTGACCCGAGCCCGTTACGCCACCTGGATCTGCGTAGCGCCCAAGGGATTTAAGACCGGAGGAAAATCGACAGATCTGCATAAGGCAGGCCTGGGTTACATGCTGGCGGGGGAGAAGCCGATAGCCCCAGAGAGTCTGCCCGGCGTGGTCGAGGCACTGGCCAGTGGCTGCCCGGACATTGAGGTGTGCGCAGCGCCAGCACCATCGGAAAATGTCCACACGGCACCCACTCCACCACCGGTGGGGCCAGCCTTGCGGCCCTTGCACAAGCTCGCGGCAAATTGGTGGATTGCCAGTTACTCGGCCTTGGCCATTGCCGACGGATATGTCCTGATGGGGGCGGAGCCGGGTATCAGTCTGGAGCCGGCGACCGCGCTGGAAGCCAACTTGCAGGAAGAGGACGAAGCTGAAGCCTTGCCGGCAGGGGCCGGGATTCACGGGTTCCCTCGGGGCGCAGGGCCGGGCACCTTTCTCCACGGACTGTTCGAATGGGCCGGCCGCGAAGGTTTCGCCAAGGCCGCTGGAGATCCGATCACCCTGCATAACACCGTTGCCCGACGCTGCAACCTGCGCGATTGGGAAACCTGGATCGAGCCACTTTCCGCCTGGCTGGGCAGCTATCTGAATGCACCGCTGCGGTTCAACGGTACCCAATGCAAGCTCTCGACCCTGAGCACCTATCAGGTGGAGATGGAGTTCTGGTTTTCCAGCCGGTCGGTGAACGTTCAGCGCCTCGATGCACTGGTGCGTCAATACACGTTGGGTGGTGCACCGCGCCCAGTACTGGCTGCCAACGAGTTGAACGGCATGTTCAAAGGCTTCATCGACCTGACGTTTGAACATCAGGGTCGCTACTACGTGGCGGACTACAAATCCAACTGGCTGGGCAGCAACGACCAGGCCTACGACGCCGAGGCGATGGCCGAGACCATGCTGGCCAAGCGTTACGACCTGCAGCTGTGTCTGTACCTGCTGGCCTTGCATCGCCAGCTCAAGCTGCGCCTTGCCGGGTATGACTACGAACAGCACATGGGCGGGGCGGTGTACCTGTTCGTCCGTGGACACCAGGCGCCTACCCAAGGTGTGCATTTCGAACGACCTCCACGGCAGTTGATTGAACAACTGGACCAACTCTTCATGGGCCAACACGCGGAGGTCAGCGCATGAGCCAGACCCTTAAGCAGCTGAGCAACAGCCAGCGCAACGTTGATCACCCGCCGTTGTTCGTTGGCGATGCCGACAGCCGCGAGCTGCTGCATCAACTCGACAATTGGGTGAGCCGAGGCTGGTTGCGCGCACTGGATCGCTCATTCGCCACCTTCATACTTGAACAGGATCCCCAGGCCCAGGCCAATGTGTTGCTGGCTGCCGCGATGACCAGTCATCAACTGGGTCGCGGGCATTCCTGCCTGGATCTGGTCGCTACTCTGCAAGCGCCTGACTTTGTGTTGTCGTTACCTCCTGAAGGGGAGGAGGGCGGCCAATTACCGTCGCAATGGTTGCTGGGCCTGGATGTCGAGCAATGGCGCCGGGCGTTGTGCTTGAGCACGATGGTGGAGGATCGGGACGAGCCGCAGCGATTCCCGGAGCGGCCGCTGGTGTTGACCGGACAGCGTCTGTACCTGCGTCGTTACTGGAACTATGAGCGCAGCATTGCCCAGGCGCTGAGCGCTCGTTTGAGCGTGGACGCGGTAACACCGGAAAAACTTTCCAGTCGGCTGGATGCCTTGTTCCCTGACACCTTCGAAGTTAACGGTGAACGTCGTAGTGACTGGCAAAAAATTGCCTGTGCGCTGGCGGCACGAGGTAACTTCAGCGTCATCACCGGCGGCCCCGGCACCGGCAAGACCACCTCGGTCGTGCGCTTGCTGGGGCTGTTGCAAACTCCGGCCGTGGAGGAAGGGAAGCCGCTGCGAATTCGTCTCGCCGCCCCCACCGGCAAGGCAGCAGCACGCTTGTCCGAATCCATTGGCAAGGCCGTCCGTGAGCTGCCGGTCAGCGCCCCCGTGCAGGAGGCAATCCCGACGGATGTTTCCACATTGCACCGTCTGTTGGGCAGTCGACCGGATTCGCGCAACTTCATTCACCACCGGGATAAGCCACTGGAGCTGGATGTACTGGTGGTCGATGAAGCGTCGATGATTGACCTGGAAATGATGGCTTGCCTGCTCGATGCCTTGCCTCGGCAGGCGCGCTTGATCCTGTTGGGTGACAAGGATCAGCTGGCATCGGTGGATGCAGGCTCCGTGTTGGGCGACCTTTGTCGCAACGCTGAAGCCGGCGGCTATAGCAAGCAAACAGTGGCTTGGCTGGAAGCCCACAGTGGCGAGTCGGTCAGCGCTCCGGGGTTGCAAACGGCAGTCGGCGCTGGCGATTCGCTGGCTCAGCAAACCGTCATGCTGCGCTACTCCCGACGCTTCGACGCCCAGCAGGGCATTGGGCGTCTGGCCAAACTGGTCAATGAGAAAAATGCCGCCGAAGCACGAAGCCTGCTTGATCAGCAATTGCCTCAGCTGTTCAACCTCAAGTTGCGAGGCGAGCATGATGCCGCACTCACCGAGTTGATTATCAACGGCAAAGGCGATGCTCCTGGTTATCGCCATTACCTTGAGCAGCTACGAGACCAGCGTCCTGCGAAAGACACTCCCTGGGACAGTGCCCTCTGGGTCGGTTGGGCTGGCAAAGTATTGGGCGCGTTTGATGAGTTCCGTCTGCTCTGTGCGCTGCGTCGCGGGCCTTGGGGTGTCGAGGGACTGAATCAACGAGTAGCCGCCGAACTGCGCCGCTGTGAGTTGTTGTCGGGGGACCAGGGTTGGTACGAAGGGCGACCGGTACTGGTCACCCGCAATGATTACAGCCTGAGCTTGATGAATGGTGACATCGGCATTGCTCTCTGGGTGCCGGGTCCCTCCGCAGAACGGGTTCTACGTGTGGCCTTCCCACGAAACGATGGCAGCGGCGGCGTACGTTTCGTAATGCCAAGTCGGCTGGTGGAGGTTGAGACCGTTTTCGCCATGACGGTGCACAAGTCCCAGGGGTCGGAGTTCAACCATACGGCTCTGGTATTGCCCGATGCGCTGAACCCTGTGCTGACCAAGGAGCTGTTGTACACCGCCGTCACCCGTGCCAAGCAATGGTTCAGCCTGGTCGAAGCCAGTCCGGGCGTATTTGAAGGGGCGGTGAGTCGCAATGTGCAGCGAACCAGTGGGCTGGCGCTGCAACTGCAAGATGAGCTGGCAAAACTTCAACGCACCTGAGTGGGTGCGTTCAGGCATTTGTAGCCTGGGTACTGGGCTTCAGCGGTGACCTTTGCCATGGCAGAGGTCACCGCTTGAACCGTGATGGTGAAGTTGGCTTGGGGGCCGGCGGTGGCAACCACATTGCATAAAGGCTTTGTAGGTTTTCATGGCGCTGTCCTCGATGGCGATGGGATTACGCTGCTTCACCGTTGCCGCGCTTGCTGGTGATCTTTACCGCTCGACCGAGCGCGAAGAGCGCCATGTCGATGTTCACCACGAATCCAGGTTCGGCATCCTGACGCTCTTTGAAGTGCTCGCAGAGCCAGCGTTTGTAGCGTTCGATGCAGGCGACATCCTTGTCCCAGTTGATCTTCTTGCGAATGGTCTTGATCTTGGAAAAGTCTGGGTCGTTGATCTGCTCATAGAGTTCGAAGGCACGAAGCACGTGCTGATCGACAATGGATTCCGAGCGATCAGCCAGGTGCCGGCCGAACTGTCTGAATACCTGGCCTGGGCCGTTAGTCAGCGATGTTGGTCTGACATCGGCTGCACCTTTGATGATGTGCGCCACCTTTTGCAGGTCGCCATTTTTCCAGGCCAGGGCGTAGAGCAGCTTTTCCAGAGGAGTTTCCAGTTTGGCGCTGAGGTCCGCATGCAAGCGAAGATCGTTGCCAACCTTAGTCATGAGGGAACTGATGTCGTGGTCCGTCAACTTCAACTGCAATTCTGGGTACTTGTTGCGGTCCATCTGCCATTTTTCAAGCAGGGAATCGGACGTCAGCATCTTTTGCAGGTCGGACACTTTGTCGGCGTTCAGTATCTCGGTGAACGTGGTTTCCACCAGCTTCAGGGCTTCCAGATTATTCAATATCGTGTTCTCTCGTGGGGTCTGATACAGAGCTTGATTCACTCGTGCGACAGATCATGTCGCACTGCGTCAGGGCTCGGTATTTTTTGGAGTCGAGTGCCAGCGGCAAGGTTATCGCGAACAGGGCAGTCGAAAGGGACCGGTATCAGTCATACAGCCAAGGTTTCAACTCCTTCAGGTTCTCCACCACGATCTGTTGCGCCTCTGGTTTCGGGTCCATGTTCTTTGGATCAATCTGATAGCGCTGCAACACATACTTGACCAACGCCTGGCGACAGGGGATCTGCAGTCGCCCATCGACCATCCCGAAATCCTCCTGGATTATCGCTTTTTGCATCACCGTCAGACGCTCATCGGGTTTGATGATGACGTTGACTTCGCTATTCCACTGGGCGTCGCCCGAGAGGCCATTCTCGGTCTCGCCGTCCATCAGTTCAGGAACCCCACGCAGTCGGCTCAGTACAAAGTCCCGGTACTCGCGGTTTTTTTCGCAGTAGGCGCGCACATGCCAGCGCATGCCTGTGTAAACCAGCGTATGCGGTGCAATGGTTCGCCCTTCAGGTTCGGGACTGTTGAGCGAAACGTAGTCGATGTCCAGGCGTAGATGCTCCCGGCAAGCCTTGAGCAGTGGGCGCAGTATCTCGGCCTTGATCGAGCGATCAGGCACCTCCAGTACTTTGGTATGGGCGTAGGCCAACGCCAGCCCCTCGACGTGTGGCGCTCGAGCATTGTTCTGGTAAAGCAGGTGCAGGTATGCGCTGGCGCTGTCGTCGATGAACAGTGGCTTGAACTGTTTACTCGGCACGTACCCCTTGATCTGTCGATCATATGTAAGGTTTTTGGGCGCATGCTCGGTGATGTACGTATTGATGTCCTTTGACGCCTGCTGGCGGCTGATGCCGAAGCTCTGCATCAAGTGCACCGTGGTCAGCCGGCCTTCCCACCAGGCGACGGTTTCAATCAGACGATAGCGAAGGGCGAGGTCCCAACGGACCTGCTCGATGGTTTGCTTGCGTTTCATGTCGCCTCCATGTGAGTGAATACTTTACCTGTATAAGTCTACATTCTAGACGTGTCGTTTAACACTACATATCGTGACTCTGGCAAGTTTGGAGTTTACGACATGAGGGACATGTTTATGGATGGTTGGGATTGGACGGCGTCGGTAGCGATGCTGATGCTGTTGATGATCCTGCTGATGCTTTTGGTGCAGTATCTGCAGACTAACAAAGCCTGGAGATTGCTCGAGCATTGGCATGCGACCACGAAGGAGCGCCAGCAGCGGCTGAGCTGGCACGCCGAAGAGAATCGCGAGTTGAAATCGGCGTTGCGTGCAGAGAAGGCTCATGTGGAGCAGTTGCAGCGCAAGGTGGAGATTCTGCAGGCATTGCTGCCATAGGTGTGAGGCAGGGGGGCCTTGGTGCAAGGTTCCGTAATTGGTGTCGATACAGTGTAAACATAGGAGAAACGCATGCTCGATTCGCGGGACATTTGCCGGCTGCTGGAAGGCCATGGTTGCAGCTTGAAGCACAAACAAAGGGCCTACGCTAGAGGCTACGTGCACCCGGCCCTTGAGTATCCGATATTCGTCAAGCATAAAGCTGCCGGTGTCTCTGTCGGACGCCAACCATTGGTTTTACACCCGGCATACCGCAAGTCAGTGCATTGGGAGCAAATCAAGGCACTCACGCAGGGCACTCCCAATGAGACATATAAAAACACTAGCCTGGGAGGATTTCCGCTAGCGCTGGACTCAACTAGCAATACCGGTATTGCGGTCAATTTGGCGAACGATGAAGACCTGCACAGCCTGTTCGCAGTGCTTGCCGGCGACTCGGCGGCTATCGGGCAGCGATTGGAGGATGAGCTCCGCCTGATTGAGGTGTTCGAGCAATCGCCTCTTGGGCAGCAAATTGAGAGTACCGAGCGTGAAGCCATCATCCGAGCGCGAATAGGACAAGGCGTCTATCGCCAGGCGCTGCTCGAGCATTGGCAAGGTTGTGCTGTTAGTGGTTTTGCGCTCGCTTCCATGCTGCGCGCTTCACACATCAAACCATGGCGTGACGCCACGCATCTGGAGCGCCTCGATCCCTTTAACGGATTGCTTCTGACACCCAACCTGGATCAAGCCTTTGACCTGGGACTAATCAGCTTTACCGAGAAGGGAGATATTGTAATTGCGCAAGCCCTGACCACTAACCTGCAACTGGCGCTTGGCATTAACGCGCGGTGCCGGTTGCGTAGTCTCCATGACCGCCATTTGAACTACTTGGCTTGGCATCGCGAGCATGTATTCCGAGGCTAGCTGCTCGTGTTAATCGTTCGCCTGAAAGGCGACGGGGCAGGAGCTGGTGTCACGGGTTGGATTTTCTGGATGTTGGTGTAGCTCCGCATGCAAACGTTTAGCGGAAACGGTATTGGGCGCGGTCGTCCATAAAGACAATAAGGAGTATGGCTTTTGGCGGTAGATCTGAAGGATGACGCAAATCTCAAGGCAGCCTGTGAAGCGGTATTGGCTCAGAATCGTGAGTTGTCTTGGTATCAAAACTGGTTGAAAAAGCTGTCGGAGTTTCTGCGTAAGGTTCAGGATGCCGATCAAGACGAGTTTTGCAGCCCCGCGTTTCAGGAGCAGCTATGGGAAAGTGAGGTCATCACTACAACGGGCATGGGCACGGTCAATGTGTCCGAGGTGATTACCGATCCTATCGTCGCCAAATGCCTTTGGAGTATTCGGGCATCGCTTAAAACTGGTGATGTTCACCTTCAAGATCAGGTGCTCAAGGAAGGCTGGCGCGAGTTGAACCAACTAGTTGCTCCTCCCCTTGTGCGACGCAATCCGAGGCTTAAAAAGTATCGTCTTTTCGCAGCGTTGTGCCCAACTGAACTGACCACGCTTGCTCACTATCCGAAATTGCGTACTTTGGCGTCCTTGATAGGTGTGGGAGGCGTGGAGCGTGAACTTTCTCTGCATCGGGGTGTGCTTGAGCGCCTGGACGATGTTTTGGGTGAACGGGAAAAAGGACTGTCAACACCGACGCTGGAGCGCATGACCCTGCCTTGGCTGCTTTACATGAAGTTCGTGCAGGAGCAGGAAGCCGAAGCCACCGAAATCGCTGACCCCGCAACGGGCCAGGAGCGCCTAAATCCTTTACCCGCTGAGCGCCGCCGCCGTGGCATGCTCGCCATTGGTGGTGGTGTCGCGACCATTAGGGCGATCATTGAGTTCGCCAAAGAGGGATGCAAGCGAGAAGACCTCGTGGAGCACATGCGCTCGATCAACCCTAGTCACGCGACTTCGAGTATCCGAACACAACTCAACTCACTCATCGCTGAATGGGGTGTTCTGCGGGCTCAAGGCGACGAGATCCATCTGACACCGCGAGGTGAGGGACTGCTGGATTCTGGCGAGCCTGATGAAGTATCGGACTGGTTGCTGACCCGCGTTCTTGGGTTTGATCACATGCTCTATGCATTGCGCAGGGGCCCAATTTCCGTCAGTGCGTTGAATGACGCGTTGAGAAAGGTGAACCCCGGGTGGACCAGCGATCGAGCATTGACCAGTCTGACCTTTTGGCTGCGTGCCCTGCAATTGGTCGAAACCCGTGCAGACAAACTGCTGCACCTGACCGAGCTCGGTGAAACCTGGGCAGCGCAAATCTACTGGGAACCCCAATCACTTACTCCAGACGCAGGGATCATTTCAACCGGCGTGGTGCCATCCAGTGAAGAGTCCACTCTGTTCGAGCGCCCCTCGCTGGAAACCATTCAACAGAGTTTTCCCCAGGATATTGCCTTTCCGATAAGCCTGGTTGCTCGGCTTGACGCCGGACTCTGGAGCCATCCGCGTCGTCACTTCGCTGTACTCACCGGTCTCAGCGGTGCCGGCAAGACTGTACTGGCTCGGGGGTATGCGCTTGCGTTGCATGAGGGGCAAACCCACCCGTCAGAGGGCCTGCTTACAGTCCCCGTCCAGCCAGGTTGGCATGATCCCTCTTGCCTTCTGGGTTACGTCAATCCATTGAATAGCGAGAGTTATGTTCGTACGGCATTTGTCGATTTCCTGCTTAAGGCCAGTGCCGACTCCGAGCGTCCATACACGGTTGTGCTCGACGAAATGAACCTGTCGCACCCGGAGCAATATTTGGCACCACTGCTTTCGGCCATGGAGACAGGTGGTCACATTGAGCTCCATGCTCAGGACAATGACATCAGCGGGGTGCCGGCGACCATCACGTATCCAAGTAACCTGGTGATCATTGGTACCGTGAATATGGATGAAACGACACATGGCCTGAGCGACAAGGTGCTCGACCGGGCGGCAGTGATTGAGTTCTGGGACATCGATGTTGAAGCGTTCCCCGGTTGGAAAACCAGTGCTTTGTCTGAGGCGCAAAATACCAAGGTCCGTGAGACGCTCAAGGGACTGGTCAAGGCCTTGCGCCCGGCACGCCTGCATTTCGGCTGGCGCACCATCCACGATGTCATTGGCTACATCGAGCAGGCCGAACGCGGCGGTGTGATTGACTTCGATGCAGCACTGGATCAAGCCATCTACGCTAAAGTCCTGCCAAAACTGCGCGGTGAAGACACACCTCGGATTCAGGCTGCCTTCGCAGACAGCCGTACCCTGTTGCGGGATATGGAGCTGGCGGATTCGGCAACCAAAGTCGCCGAATTGCAGGATGATTTGCGCTCTCTGGGTTCTGCCCGGTTCTGGCGCTGAAACATGGCGATTATCCGATGCATCGATAAACAAGGCAGCACGTTCACGGTCAGTCCCGAAGCGTTGGTTTCGGGGTTCATGGAGCGCGGCACTTATTATTTCGAAATTGTCCCCGAATCGCGCTTGTTTGTTGATGATGAGCCGTTGGAGAGCTCGCGCCATGAGGCATTTGATGCGTGGCGATGGGAACCGGGTTTTTATGCGGGCAAAGTCATCGCTGAGTTGGTTGATACCAGCGGCAAAGTCGTAGCGACCTACCACTTTGATGTGGCTCCGGATCAAAACAAGCTCGGCGAGGTTTCGTTTGCCGCGATGCTCGACGAACTCCTTGCCTTCGATACACGTTTGCTGTTGGGCAACGAATACGCCCAGTTAGAGGTGGGTCGTGAAGGTCGAACGAGCAACCCGCATCTACAATATGCCCGGCTGAAACGTTATGGTCCGGCGTTGTTGTCGGCGTTTACCGAAGTCTTGCGCAAGCCGCTGACCCGGTTGCACCGAGAACGCACATTGCGGCCAGCGCACCGATTGCGTCGTATTGATCGCCAGACCCTTCGCCGCGCCTTGCAAGACCCTGCGGCGACGGCGCTTCTCTATAACTTCGAACAGGCCAATGCCAGCGGTGAGGTGTTGCACTTTGATGTGCCTACTGTGTTCGAAGACCTAGATAATCCAGCCAATCAGGCGTTGGCTGTTGTCCTTGGCGAAACCCTGCGACGTAGCCGTCACGTCATTGCCGCGTTGCAGAAGATCATTGAGGGGGAGGGCAACACGGGTGCTCGCTCCGCGTTGACCCCTCGGCTTGGACGGCGGATTGAGTTCCTCGAAGGCTTGCACAGTGACCTTCGTAGGATTCAACGCAAGGAACCGTTCTGTTCCCTGCGTCAGCCTCGAATTTCTGCTGCCGGGCTCAACGCGATTTCCGCTCATCCCGCTTACGCTCGGGCTTATCGCCATGGATGGTACGTGCTGCGTCCTGGTATTGACGGCAGTAGCGAGGGAGAGCGCTTGTGGATCAGCCCGACGTGGGAGATATACGAGCGTTGGTGCTACCTCCAGGTGGTGGCCATGATGAAGTCGATTTATCCAGACCTGCAGTGGCGTGATCTTTGGCCCGGTTCACGCATGGACGTCGTACGTTGTGAAGGACGGAGTACCGACACACAGGTCAATGTCTTACTCCAGGTACGTTGCCCAGCGTTCGACCAGCCAGCCAGCAACGGTTTTTCCAGCATTTCCGGTGAGCGCTACCCCGACATTATTGTCACCGTGGAAAGCCCGGCGGGGAGCTCGTTCATTGTGATGGACGCCAAGTACCGGGTTGAGCGCAAGTGGGTGCTGGAGGGCATGGTGTCTGCGCACTTGTACCGCGACTGCTTGCGCTGGAAGGGATGCAAACCGGATTTATCGATCTTGCTGGTGCCTCGCGCAGGAGGTGCTCCGTTGTTGGAAACGATGACATACCAGAAAGCCAATGGTGTTGGCGTCGCGGTGCTGAGCGTTGAACACAATGGATTGCAGGCGGTGTTAAAACCCTTTGTAAAGAGCTGCACAGATTCAGACTCAGCGGAGCTTCCTATGGCCGCAATCCTGAGCTACTGAACTGAAATTTACGTAACACTGAAAAAGGAAGAGCGATGACGAAAATCATTTCAATGGCTCAAGCGGAGTTTGAGCTTGCACTCATGCAAGCCGAAAGTGATTCCATGGCCAGCAGCGATCTTTATATCTGGTTGCGGGAATGCGGTCTGTCGCCAGAAATCGCCGTACGGCTCAAAGAGCTGGTTAACGTAACACAGCGCATAGGTAACAAGATTGTCTCGATCGGCAAGCTGATCGTGATGAAGTTGCGCGAATTCATTACAGCGCATAAGAACTTGGCCATTGGCACCTTGTTGGGCGCCGCTATCGCTTCGCTGGTTGCCGCGACTCCGTTGCTCGGTTCGATATTGGCGCCCTTGGGGGCATTGCTTGGCCTGATGATCGCGGCCACCGGCCATCAATGCGATAAGCATCCGGACGGGAACGGCAGAAGGGAGAGCCTGGAGGAGCTCCCACAGAACCTGATCGAGATCGCCCGGGCGTACTTTGATCTGTTCATTGAGACGCTCCAGATCATCATGGCTGAATTTGTCTCGGCGAAAACATCATGAGTCGGCCGCCGAAGGTCAGCAAAAAGCAGCTGCTCAAGGTCATCAATGAGCTTGAACGCTCGCCTCACGATCGTGTACGCATCCTGGGGGACGTGGGCATCAGCACGCTCGGTATTGGCCTCGGCGCCGCCGCGGCAAGCACTGTGGCGGGTATAGCGGGTGCGACAAGTATTCCGGTCCTCACCACAGCCGCCGGTTGGGTTGGAGTCACTGCCGTAGCGGCGACGCCGCTTGGCTGGACACTAGGCGCTGCGGCAGCCGGTGGCGTTCTGGTCTACGGAGTCTCGCGCTGGATTCGCGGCGGTGCTATGTCAGAGGGTCGCAAGCAGGAGTTGTTGCTGGTCTATCAGGAGCGGTTGGCTGAGATGGAGGCCAAAGAGCGTATGGGGGCTGTCACGCTGGCGGATAAGTCCGGATTTATTTCGTCACTTCGAGAGGTGATCGAGAAAGATGTCATCAGCGCAGATAAGGCTCTGCGGCTGATTGAGGCGGTGGAAGGCGGGAAGATGGCGTTGCCTGAGGCTTATCGATTGGTCAATGCGCTCTTGCAGGAGTAGTGCGCGCAGGGTGCAGTAGTCACCAGAATGCCGACGGCGCATCCGATCACGACACGTCTTGTCGCACTGCTCCCTCATGCTTGCCTCATCAGCCAACCATAAGGGACCGTAGCATGAAAAACCTGTTCGCAATTATTGGCGTCATCGTCGTTGTAAAGAAGGGCTATGAGTTCTTCTGTGAATACAACGAGATGAAACAGGAGCTGGACAGGCGCGCCGGTGATTCGGCCTGACGACTATTCCAATTTTTCTACTACTGACTGGTGTATCTCTATGCCCTGGCCACCCCGTCCTTTCACGTTCACCTGCCCCCAATGCCACTGGCATAAGACAACGGTGCCACCCAGCGACGCGCTGCGTGAGGGCAGAGACTGGTTTTCGGCCTGCTACGGGGCTGGAAATCTTCAAGGCCAAGCTGTTGCGACCGTTCAGCTGAAGTCCGATCTCGGTGCGAGGTTAGTGATGTGTAACGATGAAACTGACAGTCACGCGGATGACCCGTTACCCTCGCAGGTTGAAGCTGAACCAGTGGTCGAGTACAGCGACGAATTCGCCGCCATGATCCTAGAGCAGGAGGCGAATGGCAGCTTTCAGGAAATTGATGTCGACGACATGCTCGCAATGCTCGACCGCTTGATCCTTGAGGCCCGAGGCTTGGGTAGTGTGCATTAGCGCTCCAGGCAGAGCGTCAACAACTGACCCAACTTACAGGGCGATACCTGGCCGTCCATGCCCACTGATCGCAGGAGTAGGTGCCGCTGCGCACCGCTTTTCCTTCTTCGTCATAAACGGCGATGACCGCATTCCACAGTGATGCCTTGGGTGCTTCGCTGAGCGGGTCCAGGCACAGCAGGTGAGTGGGTTGGTACCCGTTCCATTTTCAGGCTTTGCAAATACTCGATGGTTTCCGGCGACGGTGCGTAACCGTGCTTGATCAAGATACGGTCGACCTCGATCAGGCTGTCGTCGTCTGGAGCGGGGTGCCAGCCAAGTTGTTTCTGGAAAGGCGTTCTGGATTCGTCGTTGCATTCGACGGTGGCGACGTTGGGCAGGTGCCGAGCAATGGGCGGATTCTGTCGATGAGCCATTTGGGAGGGTTGAAGCTGGGCTGCACGTCGATGATCAGGAGGGCTTGGCGCATTGGCTTCTCCAAGGGGGGCGGGTATCCGGTTTTACCGACCCCCCAGATGCAACAAAACCCGCACTGGGCGGGTTTTGTCTTGCTTCGGATTTGGTGGGCCGGGGTAGCACGCCTCGTAACCATGATTGGCAGCGAACTGCCCGAAGCGGGCATCCCTACGCATGCTTTGTGTGAGCTCCCTAGTCCAATGCACGCCAACTGATTGCGTCTGACTGTTCCCAGATTTGACCTTGCTCAAAGTGAAGGTAGGCGCGCCACCCTTCGATGCTGTTGAATGGTAGATCGAAATCGACCTCAGCCACTGTGACATGGGGGCCACAGTACTGAGCCATGTATGAATTGAGTTTGTCAAAAAAAATGTCCGGTAACTTGGTGCTACAGGTCATATAACACGAGGTTCCATTTTCGAAAAAGTCGCACGGCCGTACGACCGACCATAATGTGGCAGGCTCTTGATCGGGGTTTTCCGTTATCCAGCTACGGGCTGCCTGATGGATCAACTTATGCCAATTACCGTCAGCATATGGGCCCTCAATACCCCACATATCAACGACAAATAGCAGTGCAATTTTTTTCGGCCGACGGAGATTCGGAGTGAATTCAAGGGAGTCTGTCATTTAAAGTCCTTATTTATTGGGCGATGCTGATAAAACCGTGATGATGAGATTCCGATTACCGTCTATTTTCAGCCTGCATGGTTCCACTCTCACTCATACCCAGCCGCAGCATTCCTCAGCTTTTGCGCAATTTGCTCGCGTAGGTTCAGCGGCATTTCAACCACTAGCGCATCGCCCAGCGACAAGATCCACCACTGCAGTTGCCAGCTATCGCTGATCGTTGCTGTGACGCGATAGCCAACGCCATTGCCAAGGTCGGTTAGCGCCATATCTGCGCTCAGCGGCGTTTCTCGCAGCAGGCGAGCTTGCTTTTCACTTAGCCAAGCCTGGAAGGCGATTCTTTCTGTATTGCCGAACTGCAGCGCATCGCCATGCAAGTAGGCCTGTAGATTGAAATCCTTCAGTCCCTGCGTTGGGGACTCCAAGAGGGACAATTCGCGGAATCGATGGACTGCGTACTGGCGCACATCGGTGTAAGAGTCGGCGGTGCCGATCAGGTAAGTGATCAATCCACGTTGCACCAGGGCCAGCGGATTGAGTTTCAGTTGGCTGACTTTGTCGGAGTGTGCGGAGTAGTACTGACATTGCAACTGTTTCTCCTCCAGCAAGGCCTGTTGCAACGTCTCCAGAATTTCCTCTGGAATTTCCGGCGCTTGCAGGTTCAAGTCGGGGCGCACGCTGGCTACTTTATCCAGCCAGCGTGCGGCTTGATTCTCCTCGCCCAATGACTTGAGTTTTTGTCGCGCGTGGTTGAAACGAGGCTCCAGCACTCTGAGCATGCTGTTAGGCAGCAGTGGGCGGATTGCGTCTTCGACTAGAGCCAGGCTCAACGCCTCGGTCAGGGTAACTCCCTGCAATTCGACGCTGACACCGGGTTGCCAGTACCAACCGTAAGGCGCGCTTGCGTCATTGCATTGCAGGGGGAACATCAGCGACAGATCGATCAGGTCGCGTTCAATCGTACGCCGGCTGATTTTATAACCCGATAAGTGTAGGCGCGTGGCGAGTTCGGCGGTGGTGATTCCGGGTGATCTGGACGGCAACTGGCGAAGCAATTCCCACTGACGGCTGACGGTGGATTGGGCTTTGGCAGAGGGCAAGACAGGCTTCCTTGTGTAGTACTTAAGCTCGGCATGGCGACAAGGGTGATGGATGGCACTAAGCCAGTCAACACCCGTCCAAACGTCCGTTATTAGTGTACGAACCCTATAGGTCTCTGCTTCCCGGCAGTTTTGAGGCGGGTTTCAGCGATGAGCGCGCTGGCCAACTCGTTCGCATTGGTGAAGGGTTTGAAGCGCGCTTGCCTGGCCACAGAGGCAAAGTCGCCTGGGGTCAATTGCTGTTCGCTTCTCAGCCGCAGACTTGCCGTCCTGGTGGGGTCCTTGAGTTTAAGTGCCTGCAAGTGGGTGCTGAATAGCTGCTGTACCTGGGGTTGGTCCAGGTAACCAAAGTAGATTTTCATGTCGAAGCGGCGCAGCGATGCTTCGTCCAGATCACGGATCAGGTTCGTTGAGGCAATGAACAGGCCACGATAGCTTTCCATCTGGGTGAGCATTTCGTTTACCGCTGTCACTTCCCAGCTTTGCTTTGCCTTGCGTCGATCCTGCAAAAAGCTGTCGACTTCATCGAGGAGCAGTACCGCGCCGTCCTGAGTGGCCTGTGCAAAAGCTTCGGCAAGATTCTGTTCGGTCTGGCCCACATACGGGGAAACAAGATCAGATACCCGTTGCAGCATCAGCGGCCTGTCCAGTTCCTGTGCCAACCAACAGCCGAAGGCGGTTTTGCCAGTGCCAGGAGGCCCGTAGAAACATAAGCGTGCTTCAGCGTGCTTCCGTAAACCTTCGACCAGACCATCGAGCGGTACATCGGTGTTGATCAGTTCCGGCGAGTAAAAGCTCGGCAATCGCTGGCCCTGTGCGCCCTCCAACTTGCCAAAACCCTGGGCTTTGAGTGTGCTGTCGACCAGGCATTCGACCGTTGCATCAAGCTTTTTGCCGGCGCGGGGATTCAGGCTGCGGGCGATGCGAACCGCGCGAGTGATCACTGCCGGTGTTGCATGTTCATGATCGATAAGTTTCTCCACAAGCTCATCGCCCAGTTTGTCGGCGCTGCAGTCCCTAATGATTTGCTCGCGTTGTGCCCGAGGCGGGTTTGGCAGGTTGATGACCAGATCAAAGCGGCGAATGTGCGCCGCATCCAGCGACTCGACACTGTTGCTCAGCCAGAAGCAGGGCAGGGCGTTTTCTTCGAGCATCCGATTGATCCAGCCTTTCTGTGCCTTGCTGCGGGCACCCATACCCATGGGCGTGGGGCTATCGAAAATGTCTTCGATTTCATCCAGGACCAGCAGCGATTTGTGCGAATGCAAGACGCTCATAGCCGAGCGCAATGCGCACAAGCGCTGGCTGGCACTGACCGGATCGCCGTCACTGTCGGTGCAGGCGATCTCATACAGATCGGTATTCAGTGTTTTGGCGAGCAGGCGGCTCAACTGTGTCTTACCCGTACCCGGCGGGCCATAAAGCAGAATGTTCACCCCGCTTCGGCCTTCGACCAATGCCTTGGCCAGGTAGGCTTGGGCGATATCTACGTGCTGACGCAGGTGTTCGTATTTATCGAGCCCGAGCTCACCCGGCGGGCTAAGCCTGAACGCATACTTGAACAACTCGATGGGCTCGTCCTGATTGAAACGCATCAATCCCGGCAAATCAGAATTACCCACGCTCAAGCGGCTGCTCAGGGTGGTGACCGAGCAGGACAGGGTATTGACTTCAAGCAGCCCCGCCCGGACCAGTTGACCGTAGTTGCTCAGATACCGTGTCAGTTGCAGCTGTGGAATATCCAACAGGGTGCTGAGCACAGCGAGCATGCGGTTGAAACCGAGCATTCCCAGCTCGTCGGCAGCGTTGGTGAGCGTCGGATCGGTATGCATCAGGACACAAAAACCGAGAATGCGCAGTTCCGCCGCATCAAGTTCGAGCAACTCTCCCAGCGCCTCGAGATTTTCTTCCAGCATGTCGGGGTAATCGTAGGTGGTGAACGTCTCATCAAACAGCTTGCGTTCGCCCTTCAAGCGCAAGAGCGCCTGGCGTGGGTGGAAATCCTCTTCATCGATCAGCGCTTGCAGGCCCAGTTCGATGGCCAGTTCGTCATCGTTAAAGCCATGGCGCTGGATAAGATTCCGATGCCCGCCAAGATCGAGCATCATCATGAACGACCACTTCAGGGTCAGGGCGCAGGTGTCCGCGTTATGGGGGCCGGAACTACGTACATTACTGCGATTCAGCGAACGCGGGATGGGCACGGCGACTACTCCTGATACTGGCGAGACATGATCATGAGGCCAAGGTGCGTCGTAATGTGTCGCGCTCGGGTCAGGGGTGGAATGGCGATGATGCCGTGTCGAAAGAGGCTGGCATACTGATGCGCAGTCCTTGCTGGTGATGAATCAGAAGCAACGGGATGGACTCTCCTCACCTCGGGATCTTGAGTGTCAGACTGCAAGTGCGAATCTCAGTCAACAGTGAGAAGGGGTCCGGATTCCCGGCGTGGAAGTCCACGCCATCCACCACTTGAGCGTCAACCATTCATAAGCCAAGGCTTCAGTTCCTTGAGATTGGTCACCACTATTTGTTGCGCTTCAGGATTAGTGGTCAGGTTTCTGGGGTCGATCTGATAGCGTTGCAATACATACTTCACCAGCGCCCTGCGACTGGGAACCACTAGCTGGCCATCAACCATGCCGAAGTCGGTTTCGATGATTGACTTCTGCGCTGCGTTCAATCGCCCATCGGCTGCAAAGATGACGGGGATCTCGGTATTCCAGTCTTCATCCAGCTTACGAGTGTTCGGCGATTCGTCGAGCAAATCCGGCTGGCCCCGTAGACGGCTGAGTACAAAGTCGCGGTACTGGCCGTTTTTTTCACAGTAAGCCCGCACATGCCAGCGCATACCGGTATAGACCAGCGTGTGAGGGGTTATGAGGCGAATCTCCACGTTCGGGGTATTGAGCGACACGTACTCGGTTTCGAGGCGCAGGCCATCGCGACAAGCCTTGAGCAATGGGCGCAGGACTTCCGGCCGAATCGGACGATCAGGGACTTCGAGCACCTTGGTGTGGGCGTAGGCCAGGGCGAGCCCATCGATGTGCGGGGCGCGTTCGTTGTTCTGGTAAAGCAGGTGCAAATAGGCGCTGGCGCTGTCGTCGATGAACAGCGGCGTGAACGTCTTGCTGGGCACGTAGCCTTTTATTTTTTTGTCATATGTAAGATTTTTAGGCGCATGTTCTGTGATGTAGGTGTTGATGTCCTTGGACGCCTGCTGACGGCTGATGCCGAAGCTCTGCATCAAGTGTCCCGTGGTCAACCGGCCCTCCCACCAGGCAACGGTCTCAATCAAACGATAGCGAAGTGCCAGATCCTAGCGGACCTGTTCGATGGACTGCTTGCGTTTCATACCCTCTCCATGTGCGCGAATACTTTACCTGTATAAGTCTACATTCTAGACCTGTCGTTAAACACTACATATCGTGTGTCTGTCTTCAAAATGTATTGAAGTCATGAAAGGAAGTGGAGATGAGTATGTCGGAAGCGGTTTCGACGGGTGCATTGGTGATGATGGGGCAATCCTGCTGGTGCTTCTGCATCAGTGTCTGCGGCTGCATGAGCTCTGGCAGATGACTCTGGGCTGCCAGAAGAGTGTGCGCTGGGCGCGGATCTGGGAAATGGAAAACCGCGAACTGCGTTCAGCGTTGCGAGCCGAGAAAGAGCACGTCCAGCAGTTGCAGAGAAAGCTGGTGATTTTGCAGGAATTGATCCCTGCAGAAGGATGAGGAAAGGATATGAACAGACTTGAACGGATCAAGGGTTGCCTGCTCGGCGGCGCCGTCGGTGATGCGCTAGGCGCCCCAGTGGAGTTTCTCGAATGGTCAGCTATTGAAGCTAAGTTCGGTTCACAAGGTATCATTGATTTTGCCTCTGCTTTCGGTACCACCGGCGCCATCACCGACGACACTCAGATGATGCTTTTCACCGCAGAGGGCTTGCTGCGGGCTTATGTGCACAGCAGCTCACGAGGGACTTGCCACATCCCCAGCATTATTCATCATGCGTTGCTGCGCTGGCTGATAACCCAAGACTACCCTACGGCGATGCCGATCAGCGTGGACGGCTGGCTGATCAAGCAATCGGAACTCTGGTCTCGGCGCGCCCCTGGCACTACTTGCCTAGGTGCACTCAAGGCCAGTCCGCGGCTGGGAGCAGTTGCCGAGAACTACAGTAAAGGCTGTGGCGCCTTGATGCGCGTTGCGCCTTGCGCCTTTTTTGCAAACGCCTTTGACTACGCAGTCCAGTCCGGCCGCCTGACTCACGGACACCCTACGGGCTACCTGGCGGCCGGGCTGTTCGCCGATATTCTCCAGCGCATTGTCGATCGGCAAGACAGCCTGGAACACGCAGTCACTCAGAGCCTGGCCCAATATGGACAAGTGCCCGGTATGGAAGAAATACGGAGCCTCATTGAGCGCGTACTTTTCTTCTTTTACGAGGGCTACCAGCCCACTCCGCAACGAATAGGCGAGCTCGGTGGCGGATGGGTCGCCGAAGAAACGCTGGCTATCGGATTGTGGTGTGCCCTGGCAGCGCCTTCGTTCGAAGAAGGCGTAATCACGGCGGTGAATCATAGTGGCGATAGCGACAGTACCGGGCTCATCGCCGGGCACTTGTTGGGTGTTCAGTATGGTGCTGCAGCGATTCCTGCTCGGTGGTTCGAACAATTGGAGCTGCGCGAAGTGATTGTGCAAATTGCCGAGGATATTGAGCGCATTCCTCGTGAGTATTGTGGGTATGGCGGAGAGTTTGATCAGCAGATCGAACTGGCATATCCCGGTAGCTGAGAGAGCTGATGGTACTGAATTCGGACAAGTACTTAAGAGAGCAGAAATGCCAATGAAACCCAGGCCCTTTACGTATGAGTGTGAAGAGTGCGGTTGGACGAAAACAGTGGCGCCGCGCAGTGACGCATTGAGGCCGGGGGAGCGGTTTGACCGGTGTCCGAAGTGTGGGAGCAAGGCACCGAGGATGCGGGCTGCAGGATGGTTTGAGGGAGCGATAGCAGAGTTTCTGGCGCGACGGCGATTCTGAATCGTGGATGAAGTTGATGCCACGGAGAGGGAGTCTCACCCATATGCAGAGCTGAGATTCGAACCGTATTTATCTGGTGGGTGATTTTGCCAATGCGGCAGAAACCAGTCAGGAGCTGGAGGCTAGATCCTGCAAAAGTATTGCTCGGCAGGCGATTGCCAGATTGATCGTGTACTACACCGTCGATGAACTTGACAGCAATAGTGGCTAAATGCAATTTAGCCACCTTGATGTTCAGTGCAGTTGGGAACTAATAAGGAACGATATGAGTAAGGCACAGGATTTCTCCAAGCTTTACGCTCGGGTGGCGAGTGATATTGCCACGGCACTGGATGATGTCTCCAGGCTGGATGTGAGCAATGACAAGGGAAATGCGCACCTCGTCAACGTCAAGGGTAAGCTCGGCGAAATGAAGTCTCGGTTTGACTCCGAGATTTCTTATCTCGAGAAGCATGCCGAATGGGACAACTTCACCATTGCTTTCTTCGGCGAAACCAACGCAGGGAAAAGCACGATCATCGAAAGTCTGCGAATTCTGTTTGAAGAAAAGAAGCGTCAGGCACTTATCGAGAGAAACCAGGCCACTGTCAGCGATATCCAGGCGGTGTTCTCGGAGAAAAGCGACGCGCTAATCGACGAACTCAGCACTCGTTATGTCAGCTTCTGCGAGGACATTGCAGCGCTGGGAGACGACATCGGCGCCTTGGTCAACCAGACCCAGCGCGACCTGCAAAGCACTCGCCAACAGCTCGAACATACTCAGCAGGAGTACAACTACGGCAAGGAGCGGCTGAGCCATACCCTGATAGACCTCGATAGTACTCGTCAGGCGCTGCAGCGATCCGAAGCGCGTCTGGGTGAAAGCCAGATGACTCTCGGCCAGGTGCAGGGTGAACTGCAGCAAGTCGGACTGCAGCTACAAGGTGTGCGCAGCGACTTCCAACGTAGTCAGCAACAGCTGACGGAGCAGGGCACTCAGCTGCAGGCTTGCCAATCGAAATTGATTGAATGCCAACGTGAGGGCGAGGCAACGCGCATTTCGCTGGAGCAGCGCGCGAAGGTGCAATTGGTGCTCGGGTTGGTAGTGGGGGCGGCGATCGGTGTCATCGCGGGAGCGCTGGGCTATGCCCAGTTGCTGTGAGGCCAAGGCTTTTCGCTCAGCACTTATCTCTCTTTAGTCGAATCCGGACCCACCCATGCGCGAACAACATTCCTTGAGCGAGTTGGTCAGCGACAGGCTGCCAACCCTGCTGAAACAACAGAAAGAACTGGAGCGCCTGCAGCGCTGTGCAGGACAGGTCGACGGCGAAATCGTCGGTACCGGCCAGGCGGATTTCACACAGGACAATGTGATCTATGAGTTCAGCCACCAGGGCAAGAACTTCCACCTGATAGACGTGCCCGGTATCGAGGGTAACGAATCCAAGTATGAATCGATGGTCCAGGCCGCCATTGCCAAGGCCCACCTGGTGTTTTATGTAAACGGCACCAATAAGAAACCGGAGGCCGAGACCGCTCAGAAGATCAAGCATTACCTCAACCGTGATGCCAAGGTTTACGCCATCTGCAATTTGCGCGGCAAGGCGGACTCCTATGAGTTCTATAGGGACCGCGAGTCGCTTGATCGAACCCATAAAGACGCGAACGCCATTCGCGAACAGACCCGGGGAGTGCTGGAAGATATTCTCGGTGCTGAACTGGTTAGTGGTTGCCAAAGCCTGCAAGGGTTGCTGGGCTTTACCGGCGTAGCGTTCGACGAGCGAGGCCTGACCAGTATCCATTCCGGCCGGGCTGACCTGCTGAAATCGCAACGTGCCTATAAGCAGGACTTTGTCAGCCAACAAGCCATGCGCAGCTTCAGCCAGCTGGACCAGTTGCACCAGGTCATTGGTGATGGCTGCGCCAACTTCGAAGTCGACATCGTCGAAAGCAACAAGCGCAAAGTGCTGCGCCTACTGCAAGACACCGTCAATGATCTGAAGAAGCAACGGGACGAACACCAGGCGTTTACCGACAAGATCGGTGCAGAGATTCTGGAGTGCCAGAAAGCTATTCGGCTCAGTTTTGAAGAGCTGAAAAGCAGTTTCACCAAACAGCGCAGCAACGCCCTCGGTATCTTTTTCAATGAACTGACAAGTGCGGCACGGGCAGCTGTCGAAGAGCACTTCAGTGATAAAGATGATGTGGAGCGGGTGATCCAGGAGCACGTCAGTGCTGGCCAGCAGCAGCTTGCGAAAAACCTGGCAAAGAGCCAGGAGCAACTGCTTGAGCAACTGTCGCAAAGTATTGAACGGGCGCTCAAGCGTCTGCAGGAAAACGCCGAGCGGGTCAGCTTTCAACAGCGCTTGAGTGCCGCGGCCAGCAATTCACTCTCGCTTTCCAGCGCTATGGATGCAATCAGCTTCAATTTTTCCGATGTCGGCGGCTTGCTGCTGAGTGTCGGTGGTTATGCCATGAGTGGTTTCGCGCTCGGCTCGTTCTTCCCCGTGGTGGGTAACATTGTCGGCGCGGTTATTGGCGGTATCGTTGGAGTAATTGCCGCAGGCCTGAGCTACTTCTTTGGCGGGCGCAGTAAGAAGATCGCCGAGGCGCAAGCCAATGTCACCGAGGCCATCAAGAAAGAACGCGTTGCCAGCGAGAAGACATTCGATCAGGACACCCAGGCCATGCTGGCGAAAATCAAGGCGCAGATTGAGGGCTCGACCCTGAACCAGTTGGATGACGAACGTCACAAGATGGCCGACGTCGGTGCCTTGTTCGATGAAAAAATTGCCTCTATCCAGGCGCTGAAAAACGAAGTGGAAGCCAAACCCTATGGAACAATTTAAGCAGTTCAACGCCAGCAAAACCGAGGTCATCAAGTCGCTCGACAACCTCCAGAACCTTGTTGGTGCGCTTGAAAAACTGGGGCTGGACGTGACCCAGGACATCGACAAGATCAAAAAGGCTATTGGTGATGTCCAGGCCGATGCCTTGCGCATTGCCCTTCTGGGTGCGTTCTCTGACGGCAAGACCAGCGTGGTTGCCGGCTGGCTGGGCCAAGTCATGAAGGACATGAAAATCGACACCAACGAGTCTTCCGACGCTCTGGCGATCTACCGTCCTGATAACCTCCAGGACCGCTGCGAAATCGTCGATACCCCCGGTCTTTTCGGTGATAAGGAAAAAGTCGCTGAAAATGGCGCCTTGGTCCAGTACGGCGATATCACCAAGAACTACATATCCGAAGCGCACCTGATTTTCTACGTGGTCGACGCCACCAACCCGCTCAAGGAAAGCCATCAGGACATCGTTCGCTGGGTATTGCGCGATCTCAATAAGCTCAGCTCGACTATCTTCGTTATCAACAAGATGGATGAAGTGGCAGACCTGCGTGACGCCGAAGAATTTCAGCAACAGAGCAGCATCAAGAAGAACAACTTGCTGGATAAACTACAGCGTTTTGTTGACCTGTCGCCGGCCGAGCGCGAAGCGATCAACGTGGTCTGCGTTGCTTCCAACCCCAACAGCCGCGGGCTGGAGTTCTGGCTTGAGCAAAAGGACCTGTATGACCAGCGTTCGCGCATCAGCGAGCTCAAGCAGGTCACCCAACGGGTGCTGGACGGCAGCGGTCGTGAAACCCTTATCAAGAAGACTGGTATCGACGTCGTGCGCGACGTGCTGTGCAAGAAGATCGCCATCGCCAAGGATGAACTGATCAAGTTCGAGCTTCTGGCTGCTAACCAGCGTCGCGACTCGGCGCGCATCCAGGAAGACATTGATGAGGGCAAGCGCAAAGTCCTTGCCACCGTCGGCAACCTTTACCAGGAGCTTAGCAACCTGGAAAAAGACCTGCTTAACAGCATTCGCACCTTGCCCCGTGATCAGGTTCACGCCTTTCTTGAGGCGGAAATCGGTTTCACGAAGAACGACATCGGCGAGAAATTGCGGTTTCGCATCGACCATCTGTTCAGCACGGCGTTCAACCAGTCCTCCACCATCATGAATGGCATCAGCGCCAGCATCGAGCATCAGTTGGATACCTCGTCAGACTTTGCCGACAGCATCACTGCCTCGGCCTTGTCGGCCTCGAGCAGGGCGTTGAGTGCGGTGTCGAAGATTCCCGTCGAAAGCATCAAGAGTGGCGTGTTCCTAGCCCGAGAGACCCTGAAAAACCTCACCGGCTACGTTTATAAGTTCAAGCCTTGGGAAGCCACCAAACTGGCCGCCAATATCAGCCGCTGGGCAGGGCCGATCGGCGCTGGTATCCAGGTGCTGACCGACATCATCAGCGTTGCTCAGCAGCAGCGTGCGGAGGCGGAGCTCAAACAGCTGCAGAATGACCTCGCCGAAGTGGTCAAGAGCCACTTTGCCGAGCCAATGAAGCTGCTCAAAGATCACGACAAAGTGATGGAAATTTTCGCGCCGCAGATCAAAGCGTTTGAGAAGATCCTGGTCGAGCAGGAGGAAAGCCTGGACAACCTGCGCAACCGGCAAACGCAGCTGGCGGAGCTGGAGACCCATTTGAGCCAGGCGTTTAGTTCGCAAGCGGTGATTGAAGGGGAGTATCGGGTGGTTTGATCGCGTGAGCCTGGTCAGCGTTGCTGGCCAGGCCCACTAGCGTGGGCGTTAGAGCAGTCCTTCGTTATTCAGCTTCACGCGCGCATAGAAGAGTATGGCAACGGCCGGAATCAATGCCGAGTAGCCTGGTTTGACCGCACTTTTCAAATTGGTGACCGCCGTCTTCATGTGCACAGTTGGTATCAGTGCGCTGAGCGATGGCAGTATCGATGCGGATGCCAATACCAGTTCTTTGTTCGCCTTGGACAGCACCGAGCTTGTCTCCCGATACACCGGCGCAGGCGCTTCAGGTGTCGAGAAGTATGACGTTATCGTCAGGCTGGCTGCCAAGGCATCCACCTGTTCGAAGTAGCCTTTCTCGGACATGACGCCAACTTGCTGGAGAATTTCCTTCTTCGAAGCGAACGCGTGGCCCTCGCCAAAAGAAGACTGGAAGAACTGGCTGATCAGCAGTGCCTCCAGTTCGATCACTTGCGCACAATCGTGTAACTCATTTACCAGGTCATAATGCTCTGCGAGCATAAGCAGGATCTGCACGTACTTGAGCCCGCTACCCCTGGCCAGATTGACCAGGCAGTGCCCGCCGAGCAATTGCAGCTCCTTGGTCAGCAGATACAACGAATTGTCGGTTTCAAAGCTCGTCCAACTACTGGTACGCAGGTGCTTGACAACCTGGCTACGGATTCGGTCGCTGGTTAGCTCGAGCAGGTCGTAGAGCAGATGGTCGGACACAACCGGATCGGGATTCTTTAAGATTGCCTGTGCCTGAGTTGACGCTGGTAGGCCGCCTTGATAACCATGGAAACGTGAAGCTCGCAATACCCTCTCCAAACGCGGCCAATAGTCCGTATGGCCAAATTCGGGCATCTCGACGTTCTTACAGTTATCAACTGGGTTGCGACCTGCACTGGTTTCGTCAAGGTTCAACAGCAGGATATTGTCGGCGCTCGAAAAGGCATTGCACAGGCTGCCCTTGATGCGTTTGCCGATTGCAGAGGCTTCTTCCCCCGAGAGTTCAGAGGCGGCAGCCATCAACAGTACGTCACCGACTTCGAGGCCGTCAGGAGCCTGGTTGCTTAGCAGCTCGCGCAGTGCGCTGATCACCACGCGTCCACCGAGCGAGTGCCCGAGCAAGTTCACAGTCCCCACGTAGGGGTGATGCTTGAGAATGTAGGCTTCGAGTTGCTTGAGCAGTGTCTTGCCCATGGCGGTGGCGCGTTTGCGGCTGATGTTGAAATGAAGAGCGCGATCGGCGACTGCGGTACCAACGCCGGCAAGGAGGTTGAATCGGCCGGCCGCCAGAATACCTTTGGTGGACAATTCGTCGAACTGGCTCCAATGCCCCGATGGCCAGAAGGCGAAGATGTTGATGCAGTTGTGTAATGACGAAGGAATGTACCTGCGCAGGGAGGAGCGGTCTTCCATGTCGTGGCCGGCCGAGTAGCCGTGGATGAATACGTTTGCAACGGTTCCCGAGCGCTGGGGAAGTGTCAGGAATTTGAATTGGGTGCTCACTCAACGTCCTTGCATGAGGCTATAGGGTAAGGGGGATGATGGCATTGCGCTATTTTTATGTAAACGGATTTGCTAAACAGACAGGGAAGCAGCGAGAGGCGAGCAACGCAGGTATCGGTAGTGTTGGCAGGGATGATGTTCAACACATGCCAAATATCACAACAGGTTGAGTATATGTGCTGGAGCTGCTTTTGTTACTGCTACTACTGCAACAGGTGCGGATGCTGGGAGCGGTGTCGGGGTAGTTACTGCTGGTGTTGCTGTAGGAGTCTTGGGGAATTGGTTATATTTCTGTGGTTTTCGAGCTGGGGCGATAGCAGCCTTTATGCAAAAGAGCAGCTTCAGACACTCAAGTAGCCCGCGCACGTGTCCGCCTGCATGTCCCGCAGCAGGCCGATGGCAGAGAGAAGGGGGACGTGCACAATACCCAGAAGCTCACCGACTGGGGAGTGATTCCGGTAGCCAACGTGTTCAACAGAATCGGTCAGTTTCGGCCAGTCGTGGACACGTGACTTGCTGGTCAAATCCGATGCAAATGCTGGTCAGTTTTCAATCAGCGCCAACACACTGGCTCCAGTCCTTGTATTATTGCTGGCTCATTCCAGCTTCCATCGGGGAATACCTTGCGCGCGTGCCCAATACCCTGATTGAACCCGTCCCGGATGGGTCTGAATTCTGTGGTCGGTGACCGTTTCTCGATTATTGGCCCATCATTTTCTTATCTAGTTTTTTCAGCCCGGTCAAAAGGACGCGGCCTACAAAGCGGCTCGGTCTTGATGCGAGCACCTTGTAGCCCAGTTCGGCAGTGCCAACCAGCGCTCGTGCGGTACCTTCGATCGCAACGCCGACGCCTTCAAATATCGATTCAACCCCATCGCCACCGTTCTTGTGACGCTCTGCTGCATGGTTGATGCCCTGTATGGTGGCAAACAGTCCCAGCCCACCGATGCCGCTCAGTAACGCATCAGCAGCTGTATCTTTGACATCAATAACTGAGTCGCCGAGTGCAAGCTCTACCGAGCGTTCGAGTTCTTCATTGCTGTAGCCAGAGTTGATGGCTCGGGTCTGTTCTGCCACTTCTGAAGTGGCGATGACCGGAATATCCTCTTCGACGCTGTTGACGTAGACGGCGCTGGCGGTGGCTTTGAGTTGGTATGCCTGACCATCAATGATGATGTCGGTGCCAGGGTTGTTGAAATGCTCAAAAAGAGTTCCGCTTGTATCCGCAGCAACCAGCTGCTCGAAATAAGCACCTTTGGTCAAGGAGGCCAGCCCGGCGAGCTGTTCACTGGGCATGAACAGGGTTTGCCACCAGACTTCGGCATCGCTCATACCCGCGTAATTGCCGTTTACTTCTCGCAGGGCATCGTAGATATCTCCTGCTGTGGCCATATCCGCCCAGGCGGAAATCGGCACCGAAAGGGCTGAGAACCAGAGTGCCGCAGTCAGCGGTAGGTTCTCTACCTGTTCGCGCGTCACCTCGGTGGCAATGAAGTGCTGGATCTGTTGCTGGCTGGATATGATTCTATTTTTTGCCCTGTTGCTCAGCTCCGCAAAGTGCGTATCGAGTAGGGCAAAGTCCTCGGCATGTTTGCATAGCATCTTTTTCTGCATTTTCTCCAGCTCATGGATGGTTTTATCCATCTCGCTGAAGTCCAGTTCCCCGCCGTATTTCAGCTTGTTCCACCAGGACAGTGTCGGATAAGCCTGCTTCCATTGACGATGAAGCTGTTCGCGCCGCTGTTGCAGACCGCTTAGTGTATTGCGAACGCTGTTTTCGGCCATGACTAGCGGAATTCGGTTTTTGATATTTTTCAGACGCTGGTCACATTGTCTGGTTGCCTTGGCGCACTCAGCTGCAAGCTCGCTGTGCAACTGACGCCGAGTCAGGTTGTCGAGGTGTTGGTTCAGCGGGAGTTGCAGCGATTGCAGCGCCTCAGCAATCAGTGGCTGTCTCTTTGCCTGTTCGCGGACTGTGGCAATGGTGTTCTGGACAGCGGACAGTTGCTGGTTTTGCAAGGTGTTATTGAGCTTATCGAGCGTGTTTGCGTAGCTACGCTGGCGCAGGCGATGAAAGGTATAACCCGCCCATGCCAGCGCGCCGGCAAGGAATAGGGTTGCCAGTAATACGGTAAAGAGGTCGTGATAACCCACTTTCCTGCCGACAAGCAGGAAGGACTCAGCCGGCAATTGCTGCATGGCAACCATCATGAGCAGCGCCGCAACCGACAAGGCGACGGCTTGCAGTCGATACTTATGGTAGGCAACAACGCATCGTTGTAATTCTGGAGTCGAGGCGGTCACCGGATAACCACCAACAACGTGCGGTTTTTCTCCGTTTCCGGCTTGCCATTCACCAGTTGCTTAAAAGTGTCGAGTCGAGTCACGATGATGCTCATTTTCCTGGACATTTATTTTCCGATCTCGCGTGTAGCCTGGATGATCTCCAAATCGCGCTGCCCTTGCTGGGCTGCACCTCTGAAATCTGAAAGTCGTACCTAACCACCCTTAAAGTCTGGGTTGTGGGCATTTTTCAACGTAAAGATGCAAGTAGGGACGGTTGCACCATCGAAGCCGATATATTCCAACTGTGTAGCCCTTGCTCACCGTATAGCAACGACTTTTTTATCCCGATTTTCCTTGATCGCTGACACTGACAAACTGCCGGTAGCCGCATGCTGAATGTGCTCACTCCACCAGATCATCATGGGGCGTCTTCTCTCAATGTAATCTGCTCGGTTGTAAGCGCTGCGTACCTCGTCTTTGTCCACGTGCGCAAGTGCGACCTCGATCAGTTCAGCGTCCCATCCCTGTTCGTTCAGGATGGTACTGGCTATGGAGCGCATGCCGTGGCTCACCAATCGACCCTCAAAGCCCATTCGTTTCAGGGCCATGTTTGCTGTCTGGCTGTTGCAGTGAGTCCGTGGGTCTCTGTCAGCAGGGAACACGTACTCTCTGTGGCCACTGTAGGGTTTAATCGTTTCTAGCAGAGCAAGTGCGTGTTCGGTCAGTGGTATGACGTGAGCGCGTCGCTTCTTCATACGCTCCGCCGGGATCGTCCAGGTTTTCTTGTCGAGATCAATGTCAGTCCAGGAGGTCGTGGCGGCTTCCGCAGGACGGGTCATGGTGTGGAGCTGCCATTCGATCAGGCAGCGTGTGGTTCTTTTTATGCTCGCATTGGCGATGGCTACCATCAGCTCTGGCAACTCTTCGGGGCGGAGGGCGGCCATGTTCTGTTTTTTCGGCTTTTTAAAAACAGCCCGGATGCCGCTGAGCGGGTTGGCAAAGATCATTCCCGAGTTCACGCCGTAGGTCATGATCTCGTTGAGCCGTTGGGTCAGTCGCTTCACTGTCTCCAGACTGCCTTTGGTTTCTATAGGGCGCAGCAGCTCTATGACCGTCGGGGCATTGATCTGCGAGATAGGTGTTGTTCCTAGCGTTGGAAAAACATGCAGTGTGAGCGAGCGCCAGATGTCCTCGGCATAAGCTTGAGTGACGGAATCTTTTTTCAGTTCAAACCAAGCAGACGCCACGTTCTCGAATGTGTGCTCAGTTGCCTGCCTTTTTGTCTGCTCCAGCGCGCTACGTTGTACTTTTGGGTCGATGCCCTGGGCCAGAAGCTCTCTGGCTTCGACCGTTTTCTTCCTGGCTTGCGCGAGCGAGAGTTCTGGGTAGGTGCCGAGGCCCATGTTGATACGGTTCTTGGTAACCGGCTGCCGGTAGTTGAAGTTCCATAGCGTAGAGCCATTGGTTCTCACTCGCAGCTGAAGGCCGTCCCCATCGCTGAGGACGTAATCCTTGTCTTTCGGTTTCACAGCCTTGAGCTGGCGATCAGAGAGGCGGGTGGCTTGGGCGCACATGAGGTATTCCATGACAGCATTCGGTATTCCAAAAATTACCACTGAAGGGCTTGGAATACCATGTGGAATACCTTGTGACGTGGATTCTGTCGGACGTCCATGGACGCTAATGGATCATAAAGCCCTGATTTAACAGGATTTAAGGCACAAAAAAAGACGTCCGTGGACGTCTTTAGATGATGAAGTGGTGGAGCCGGGGGGATTTGAACCCCCGTCCGCCAGTACTCCGCTGTCGGTACTACATGCGTAGCCGTTTCTATTAAGTTAACCCTCAGCGACCCGAAGGGCAGGGTGCTTTGGGCGAGTTGTGTAAGTTTTAGCCGCTTCGTCCACAACGTACTGCACGGCGATTCTGTTCTATATGACAATCACTTCGGGTTTACAGACATCCCCTAGTGATTGCTGGGCCCGAAGGCACCAGAAGCTCAGGGCTAAGGCTGCTTACGCAGCGAGAGCGAATTCCTGGCCGTAGTTTTCGTCATTGGCAACTATAAGTAGTTGCAACAGTGGATTTACGAGTTCTGTTACCAACTCGGCATGCACCTAAAGTTTCGCGACCGGCGTCGAATCCTAAACGGCCCCGAACTCATTGCTCGTGAATCTTGGTGAGCAACAAGCCTGTACAGTGTACGGCAAATCGACCCGGAAGGCCAACCCGAAGGTTCACCTTCCGGGCAAGGGTCATTTATTGGTGCCGCTGCTGGCGTTCTGGATGTCCTGGATAGTCTGGGTGGTCTCAGCAATGCACTTCTCGGTGCCTTCCTTGGTGTTCATGGCCTGGTGCGCCTTGGCTTGCTGGACGCTGGCCTCGACACGGGTCTGGATTTCCGGCGCCTGGATCTGCGACTTGGCATTGGCGATGGTCTGCAGGTTCACTGCGCACAGGTCTTCAGTCGCGGCGAAAGAGGTGGAGGCCATCATGGAAGCAGTAACGAACAGACCTAACAGTACAGAACGTTTCATGTGTATCTCCTTGAACTGAGGCGCCGGGCTTGGCCGGCGTCAGGACGGGCTGCCGAGTTTGGGTAAAGCCCGGCAGGGCCGGGTTACTTGGTTGACTACAGCCAGGCGCAAGGGTTCTATTTTTCTTCAGGTCGCTCGCGCTCGGGTGACCCGGTCCACGAGGTAGACCAGCCCGTGGTAGTCGATTCCACCGTGTTGGCTGAGGCCGATTTCACAGGTGCGGCTGGTGGATATGCCTTCGCTGCAGTGCTGCACGGCGTCCTTGAGCGAGCGCAGTGAATGCGCGTTCAGTTCCGGGGTGGTGAAGCCTTTGTCGCCGGCAAAACCGCAGCAGTGAATACCTTCCGGAATGACCACGTTGGTGCTGCATTTGCGCGCCAGGTCGATCAGCGCCTGGCTCTCGCCCAGGTGTTGGGTGCTGCAGGTGACGTGGACGGCGATGGGCGCTTGCTGCGGGGTGAAGTCGAGGCGATCCATCAGGTGGGTGCGGATGAATCGAACCGGGTCGTACAGGTCCAGGCGCACTTCGCCCAGGTCCTGGACCAGGCGCAAGGTGCAGGGGCTGGTGTCGCAGTAGATCGGGTCAAGCCCGCCGCGGCTGGCGTGCAACAGTGCGCCGATGAGCTCCTGGCGCTTGTGTTCGGCCTGCTCGGCGTAGCCCTTGGAAGCGAAGGGCTGGCCGCAGCAGAGACTGTCCAGGTTGTCTGGGAAGACCACCTGGTAGCCGGCCTTTTCCAGCAGGCCGCGGGTTTTGTCGTAGAGCGACATTTGCTCGTTATCACCGGCTGCCGGGCCCATCACACGCGAGACGCAGGCGGCCAGATAGACCACCCGGGGGCGGTCGTCCGAGAGGGTCGGGCTGAAGCGAATGGCTTTTTCCGGCTGGGGCATGGCGTTGGTCCACTGCGGGACCTGGCCTCTGGATAATTTGCTGAGTGCCGCTGACACCTTCGCCAGTCGCGGCGCACCCAGGAGCATCCGGGCGCCGTTGGCCACGTGCAGGGTGAAGCGCGCGCCTTGCAGGGCGGTGGCGAAATTGCCTTCCAGCCAGTTGGCGGTTTTCTGGCTGGTTGCCTTGCGGCTGCGCAGCTTCTTCACCAGTTCGCCGGTATTGATGCCTACCGGGCAGCGCTGTGCGCAGAGACCAGTAGCGGCGCAGGTGTCGATGCCCTGGTATTCGTAAGCGGCTTCCAGCTCTGTGGTGTCGACACCGGCGCGTTTTTTCGCCTGGATATCGCGCCAGATCACGATGCGCTGGCGCGGGCTCAGGGTCAGTCCCTTGGACGGGCACACGGGTTCGCAAAAGCCGCACTCGATACACTTGTCCACAATCTCGTCGGCGGCGGGCAGGGGCTTGAGGTGCTTGAGATGGATCTGCGGGTCTTCGCTGAGTACCACGTCCGGGTTGAGGATGCCGGCGGGATCGAGCAGGCGCTTGAGCTGCCACATCAACTGGTAGGCATCGCTGCCCCACTCCAGTTCAACGAAGGGCGCCATGTTGCGGCCGGTGCCGTGTTCGGCCTTGAGCGAACCGCCAAATTCCACGGCGACCAGTTGCGCCACGTCTTCCATGAACGCCTGGTAGCGCGCGACTTCTTGGGGGTTGTTGAAGCCTTGGGTGAAGACGAAGTGCAGGTTGCCTTCCAGGGCGTGGCCGAAGAGGATCGCTTCGTCGTAATGATGTTTGTCGAACAGCTCGATCAGGCGGTTTACGCCGATGGCCAGCTGTTCCACGGGGAAGGTGACGTCTTCGATGATGACCGTGGTGCCGGTTTTACGCACGGCGCCGACGGCGGGGAAGGTGTCCTTGCGGATCGCCCAGAGGCGGGCGTTCTCGACCGGGTCTTCAGTGAAGTCGACTTGTTTTTCCACGGGGAACGAAGTCAACGACGCCATGATCCGCGCCAGTTGTTCCTGCAGCAAACTCGATGACGCGGCGCGGGATTCGATCAGCAGGGCGCAGGCATTGTTCGACAGCTGCTGTACGAAAGCCGGCATGCCGGGTTTGTCCTGCACCGAGCGCAGGCTGCGGCGGTCGAGCAGTTCCACGGCGGACACCGGCTGGCTTTTCAAAACGCTGACCGCGTTGCAGCAGGTTTCGACGTCCGGGAAGACGATCAGCGCCGAGGCTTTGTTGGGGTGGTCGATCACGGTGTCGTAGGTCACGGCGCTGATAAAGCCCAGCGTGCCTTCGGAGCCCACCAGCAGGTGGCTCAAGATATCCACAGGCTCGTCGAAATCCACCAGGGCGTTGAGTGACAGGCCGGTGGTATTTTTCAGACGGTATTTGTGGCGAATTCTTGCCGCCAGTTCGGTATTGGCGCGGGTTTCACGGCCTAGCGTGGCCAGGCGCTCCAGCAGGGCTGCGTGGCTCTGGCGGAATGCCGCGACACTGGCCGCGTCTTCGGTGTCGAGGCGGCTGCCGTCAGCCAGCACCAGGCGAATGCCGGCCAGGGTGTGATAGGTGTTTTGCGCAGTGCCGCAGCACATGCCGCTGGCGTTGTTGGCGACGATGCCGCCGATTTTGCAGGCGTTGATCGACGCCGGGTCCGGGCCGATCTTGCGTCCGAACGGCGCCAGCCATGCGTTGGCCTGTGCGCCGATCACGCCCGGTTGCAGGCGGATTTGTGTGCCCTGGCCGCGGATCTCGCGGCCGTTCCAGTTATCCCCAAGCACGATCAGCACCGAGTCGCTGATTGCCTGGCCGGACAGGCTGGTGCCCGCCGCGCGGAAGGTCACCGAAACCTGGTCCCGTTGCGCCAGCTTCAGCAGCGCCACCACTTCGTCTTCGGACTCGACTCGGATCACCAGCTGGGGAATCAGCCGGTAGAAGCTGGCGTCGGTACCGAAGGCCAGCGTCGACAGCGGGTCGTCGAAGCGCCGCTCCTGGGGGATCAGTTGCTGCGCGTCTCGCAGGAAAGCCGCCGGTAAAGTCATTGGTCCTCCAGAATCAAAACCACCAGGTCTTTCGGGCCGTGGGCGCCGTAGGCCAGCACTTGTTCGATGTCAGCAGTCTTCGACGGACCGGACACCAGCAAGGCGTTGGTCGGCATGCCTTGGGCCCACTCGAATTCCTGTTGCACCTGGTAGAAGTTGTCGCGGATTTCGCTCGCCTTGAGCAGGGCGAAATGCACCGGCGGCACCAGGCTCATCAAGCGAGGCTCTTCCCGGGTTGGCCAGAGGATCAGGCTGCCGGTGGCGGCGATGGCACCCAGGGTCGTGGTCAGGCTGGCCGGCGTGTCGTGGAACAGCTCGGCTTTCCATTCCTCGATCGGACGATTGTATGATTTGAGTGTTGGCAGCTGCGGATTGTTCGCCCAATGCTGAGTGACGCGTTGGCCGTGTGCAGTGGTCGGGGCGATCAGCAAGCTGGGTAGCTGGCGATCCTTGACTAGTTGCGCGAGCAGTGCCGGCCACTGTTCATCGCACGTCAGGTGGATCTCGGTGTGCACCGCTTCCATCAGCTTGCGCAGTTGCGGGATGCGTTGTTCGGGCGCGTAGGTGTAGGGCGCTGTCAGCAGTTCGACGTCGAAGTCGTCAGGCACCGGCGTGGTTCCCGTCAGACTGTTGCGTAACTTGCCGAGGATATTCTGCTTGGCACTCATCAACGATCTCCCTGTCTGGCCAGATGTTCGCGGGCCATGTCGTGCAATGAACGGGCAGCCGGCTTTGGCGCGCTGTGGTTTTGTGTCCACGGGCCCAGGCGGGTCGGTGTGAGGGCGCGCAGGCGGGTGGCGAAGAAGCCGAACAGGCGATAGAGCGTCGGTGAACTGTTGAGCCTGGCCCAGGAATTCCAGATGAAGCGTTCCTTGCGCGAATACTTGCTGCCCTGGCCGCGCATGACCGGGTTCGGGCTGTCGGGGGCCTTGACGTTCTCTTCGCGCAGGCGCCGCAGCAACGCGGGGATAGGAATTTTGACCGGGCAGACTTCACCGCACGCCCCGCACAGCGACGATGCGCTGGGGTGGTCCGGAACCTTCGCCAGGCCAACCAGGTGTGGGGTGATGATTTTGCCGATGGGCCCTGGGTACACCTCGCCGTAGGCGTGGCCGCCGATTCGGGTGTAGACCGGGCAATGATTCATGCAGGCGCCGCAGCGGATGCAGTTGAGGGTCTGGCGCAGCTCGCTGTCGGCGAAAGCCTGGCTGCGGCCGTTGTCCAGCAGCACCAGATGCACTTCCTGCGGGCCGTCGAGTTCATGTTCCTGGCGCGGGCCGGAGATCATGTTGACGTAGGTGGTGATCGGCTGGCCGAGGGCGGAACGGGTCAGCAGCGACAGCAGCGGCACCACGTCGCGCAGGTTCTCGACCACTTTTTCGATGCCGGTGACGGCAATGTGCACCGGCGGCACCGTGGTGGTCATGCGCCCGTTGCCTTCGTTTTCCACCAGCAGCAGGGTGCCGGTTTCGGCCACGGCGAAGTTGACACCGGAGACGCCGATGTCTGCTTCGAAGAATTTCTGCCGCAGGACTTTGCGACCGATCTGAATGAGTTGGTCAACGTCCTTGGTGTACTCCACGCCAAGTTTGTCGTGGAACAAGGACGCGACCTGACCGGCATTCTTGTGGATTGCCGGCATAATGATGTGTGAAGGCTTCTCGTGGTCGAGCTGGACGATGTACTCGCCCATGTCCGATTCCAGGCATTCAATGCCCCGATCAGCAAGGAAATGATTCATCTCCATTTCTTCGCTGACCATCGATTTGCCCTTGATCACTTGCCGCCCCTCGTGAGCGCGGATGATCGAGAGGACGATGCCATTGGCCTCGTCCACCGTTTCCGCCCAGTGCACTGTCACACCGTTGCGGGTCAGGTTCTGTTCAAGCTGCTCGAGCAGGTCGGGCAGCTTGGATAAAGCACGGGCGCGGACGGCATTGCCGAGCGTTCGCAGATGTTCCCTTTCGTGGGCATCGCTGAAAGACGCTGCCCTTTTTGTCATCAGTGAATCCATCGCCGTGCGAAAGTTGTTTCGCAACTGCGGGTCACCCAGTGCCGTGTGGGCTCGGGTGCGAAAATCTTCTTCTACGGCAACCGTAGGAATAATCGCGGAAGCGTTCATAGAACACCTCCGGTTCGCTGCCAGAGGAAACTGGCCAGGTGTTGGCCGCGTAACGCTTCCTTCTGTTTTTCCAGCGAGCCGTTGATGTTCATCAGGCAACCGCAATCGGCACTCAGTACCTGGTGCGCGCCCGACTCCTTCAGCGACCGGGTCTTGTCAGCCACCATCGCGCCGGAAATGTCTGGCATACGGACGCTGAAAGTCCCACCGAAGCCACAGCATTCACTTTCGTGGCTGTGGTCGACTCGCTCCACGTTGCTCAGTTGCGACAACAACTCGCGACCGTGCAGGTGGGTGTTCATCTCACGACGCGCCGAACACGAGGTGTGCAACGCCACTTTCACCGGCTCGCCGCTGTCCTTGAGCTGCACCTTGCAGACAAACAGCAGGAACTCGGCCAGTTCATACGTCCGGGCCGCCAGGGCCTGAACCTGTTTCAGCGTTTGCGGCTCGTCCTTGAACAAGTCGGCATAGTGTTCGCGCAACATCCCGGCACAGGATCCCGACGGCACTACCACCGGGTAATCTGCGGCGAACAGCGCCAGTTGCGAGCGCGCGACGATCCTTGCCTGCTCGGTGTAACCCGAGGTGTAGGCCGGTTGTCCGCAGCAGCTCTGCCCCTGCGGGTACTCGACCCGAATGCCTTCGCGTTCCAGCAAGCGGATCGCATCCATCCCGGCTTCGGGATAGAACAGATCCACCACGCAGGTCCCGAACAGGTAGACCCGTGACGGTTTCTCTCTGGGGTATTGCCGAGGCTCAGGCAGTGGCGGGGCCACGCGGGTCGCGTTCGGCACGGCGTTGTAAAAAAGCTCGCTCATCAGGCGTGTCTCCGGGTGGGCCCGGTTATCCGTCCGCTGAGGCTGCTGAATATAGAGAGGGAAGCTTTCAGCAGCCTTACAGACCGGGTTGTGAATAGCTGACGCCGGAGTCATGGTCCGGCGTCGGTTTTTTCGATGCTGCTTCTAGGTCTTAGTGCACCAGCATGCCGGTGAGCCAGTAGGCCTGGATGTAGGTGATCAGGCCGACGATCGTTGCAAAGAACAGGCTGTGCTTGAGGGTGAAGCGGAACAGATCCGACTCCTTGCCCACCAGGCCGGTCGCGGCGCAGGCCACGGCGATCGATTGCGGCGAGATCATCTTGCCGGTCACGCCGCCACTGGTGTTTGCCGCTACCAGCAGCACATCACTGACGCCGATCTGGTGCGCGGTGGTCGCTTGCAACGAGCTGAACAGCGCGTTGGACGACGTGTCGGAACCGGTCAGGAACACGCCCAGCCAGCCGAGGAACGGCGAGAAGAACGGGAAGGCCGCGCCGGTGCCTGCCAATACCAGCGCCATGGTCGAAGACATGCCCGAGTAGTTGGTGACGAAGGCAAAGGCCAGGACCATACCGATGGACAGAATCGGCCAGCGCAGTTCGTAGAAGGTCTCTCTCAAAGTGGTAAGACCAGTTTTGAAATTGATCTTCAGTACCAGCATCGAGATCAGAGCGGAGAAGAAAATCGCCGTGCCGGTGGCGGAAATCGGGTCGAGCTTGAACACCGCTGGAATGGCGGTTGGCGCAGTCACGATCGGTGCGACTTTGATCACCATCTGATCCAGGTGCGGAATCGCGAAGTTGAACACCCAGCTGTACATCGAGCCGCCGGCAGCAAACATTGCCTTGAACGGTTTGAGGGTCCAGATGGTGACCAGCACGGTGAGAATCAGGAACGGCGACCAGGCTTTGATGATTTCGAACAGGCTGTATGGGGATGCCACGCTGGTGCGCGGTTGGCCGAAACCACCGGCGCTGGCGGTCACCACCGAGGCCGAGACGGCACCGGCGATGTGTTGGCCGGCGGCGCGTTTTGGCTGCCAGACTTTCAGGAACAGCGTCAGGGAAATCAGGCTGACCAGGGCCGAGGTGATGTCCGGCAGCTCAGGGCCGATAAAGTTCGACGTGAAGTATTGAGTGATGGCAAAGCTCAAACCGGCGACCAGCGCAGCAGGCCAGGTCTCACGAACGCCGCGCAGGCCATCCATCATGAACACCAGCCAGAACGGCACGAACAGCGACAGCAGCGGCAGTTGGCGACCGGTCATGGCGCCGATCTTGAACGCGTCGATGCCGGTCACTTGCCCGGCCACGATGATCGGAATCCCCAAGGCACCGAAGGCCACTGGCGCGGTGTTGGCGATCAGGCACAGGCCCGCGGCGTACAGTGGGTTGAAGCCGAGTCCTACCAGCAATGCGGCGGTAATCGCTACCGGCGCACCGAAACCGGCAGCACCTTCCAGGAACGCACCGAAGCAGAAACCGATCAGCAGAACCTGCAAGCGCTGGTCGTCGGTGATCGACAACACCGAGCTGCGGATGACCTCGAACTGACCACTCTTGACCGTCAGTTTGTAGAGGAACACAGCGGCAACAATGATCCACGCAATCGGCCACAGACCGTAGGCGAAGCCATAGCCTGCAGCGGCGAACGCCATGTCGACGGGCATCTGGAAAGCGAAGATTGCGACGGCGATGGACAACGCCAGCGTGATACTGCCGGCCACGTGCCCTTTGAGGCGGAACACCGCCAACGCCAGGAAGAAAAACACGATGGGGATAACGGCGGCGAGCGCGGAGAAGCCAAGGCTGCCGAGCGGGGTATAGAGCTGTTGCCAGGTTTGCATATGGGGTGGCCCCTAATTGTTGTTGGTCAGGCACTGGTCAGCGTGCTTGGATAATTGGTAATACCAATTTACAATCGCTGTTGGCTAGGGTAAAAGCCTTCTGGGGGGTGTGTCAATTTGCCGCCCGCAAACTTTCGTCTTAGGTGCGCCTGGCGGGTCGATTTTTCGTTCGACTTAACAGTGTCTGGCAGGTGCCTGCGCAGCGCCGATAGGCCAGAATAGAGAGCCCGGCGAGTGGTCGGGATCGTGGAGAAATGAGTCATGGGGTTTGATCAGATTCGGCAGCGCCGTTTGTCTGACGATATTGTCGAGCAGCTCGAGGGGATGATTCTCGAGGGCACGCTGAAGGCCGGTGAGCGCTTGCCTGCCGAGCGTGCGCTGGCCGAGCAGTTCGGCGTTTCGCGGCCGTCTTTACGCGAAGCGATCCAGAAACTGGCGGCCAAGGGCTTGCTGGTCAGTCGTCAGGGCGGTGGCAACTATGTGGTGGAATCCCTGGGCACGACGTTCAGCGATCCGTTGCTGCATCTGCTGGAAAGCAATCCCGAGGCACAGCGCGATTTGCTGGAGTTTCGCCACACCCTGGAAGCTTCATGCGCCTATTACGCAGCGCTGCGCGCTACCGATGTGGATCGCGAGCGATTGACTGCGGCATTCAATCAGCTGCAGGACTGCTACACGCGACACGATGAAATCAGTCGCGCGGAGGAGGGCGCCGCTGATGCGAAATTTCACCTGGCGATTGCCGAAGCGAGCCACAACGCCGTGTTGTTGCACACGATTCGCGGGCTGTTCGATCTGCTAAAGCGCAATGTCGTGACCAACATCGGCGGGATGTACAAGCAGCGCACGGAAACCCGCGACATGCTGATCACTCAGCACCGGGAGCTGTACCTGGCGATTATCGAGGGGCGTGCCGAGCAGGCGCGAGAGGTGTCCAGCAGGCATATCCTGTATGTGCAGGAGGTGCTGGAGGAGGTGCGTCAGGAAGTGCAACGCATGGCTCGGGCGGAGCGGCGCAAAGGAATGTAAACGGTTTTGAGTGCAAAAGATCGCAGCCTTCGGCAGCTCCTACATGGATTTTGTTTCAACCCGATTCATCGGGCTCGCAAAAAACTGTAGGAGCTGCCGCAGGCTGCGATCTTTTCGCAGGCGCCGCATTTCAGGCAGAAGAATTAATCTTCCTTGCCCTTGTTCCGCACCGCACGCTGCAGCTCTCGACCGGCGTCGCGTTCGCGTTCGGTGTCGCGCTTGTCGTATTCCTTCTTGCCCTTGCCCAGAGCGATCTCGCACTTGACCATGTGCTTGCTCCAGTACCAGGACAGGCATACGCAGGCATAACCCTTCTGCTGCACGGCGGCGGCCAGCTTTTCCAGCTCGCGCCGATTCAGCAACAGCTTGCGCGTGCGGGTCGGGTCAGCAATGACGTGGGTGCTTGCGGTCATCAGTGGCGTGATATGGCTGCCAAGCAGCCAGGCTTCGCCATCCTTGAGCAGTACATAACTGTCAACCAGTTGTAGCTTGCTCGCCCGCAAACTCTTTACTTCCCAGCCGGCCAGGACCAGACCAGCCTCGAACCGATGTTCGATGAAGTAATCGTGTCGCGCCTTTTTATTTTGCGCGATGGTCCCTGTGGGGTGTTTCTTCTGTTTAGCCATAGGGGCGGCATTATAGGGAGTTGCAAGCAAGTCGGCTACGGTATCGCTACGTGCTTGAGCAGGTTGATTGAATCCCGGACAATGCGCGCTCTTTTTTGAACGCTTGGGCGTGATAACGATGTCGACAGACAAGGTTTCTGTCCACGGCAGTTGGGCTAGCCGCTGGGTCTTCATACTCGCCGCGACCGGTTCGGCCGTGGGCCTGGGTAGTATCTGGAAATTCCCCTACATGGTCGGCGTCTATGGCGGCGGCGCCTTTGTGCTGATGTTCCTGGCCTGCATCGCGCTGATCGGGGTGCCGGTCATGCTGGCCGAAACCCTGATCGGCCGCCGTGCCCGGCAAAGCCCGGCGAATGCCTTGAAGGTGCTGGCCATCGAGGCCGGGCATTCGGGCAAGTGGTCCTGGGGGGCCTTCGCCGGCATGATCACGGCGTTGCTCATCCTGTCTTTCTACAGTGTGGTGGGCGGCTGGTCGCTGGATTACATCATCGACATGGGGCGTGGCGATTTCCAGGGCGTGACACCTGATCAGGTCGGCGCGTATTTCGGTAATGTCATCGCCGACCCCTGGCGCCTGACACTTTGGCACACAATATTCATGCTGCTGTCGGCCGTGGTGATCGCCAAGGGCGTCGTCGCCGGGCTCGAGCGCAGCCTGCGGATCATGATGCCACTGCTGTTCGTGATGATCCTGGTGTTGCTGGGTTACAGCATGACCACGGGCCACTTCATGGAAGGCGTGCATTTCATGTTCGACTTCCATCCGGAAAAAGTCCTTGATGGCTTGCTGCCCGCGATGGGCCATGCGTTCTTCTCCCTCAGTGTCGGCGTTGGTTCGATCATGATCTACGGCGCCTACATGCCGAAGGATTCGTCGATTTCCGGTACGGTTGTTGGCGTGGCGCTGCTGGATACCTTCGTGTCCCTGGTCGCCGGATTGGCCCTGTTCCCGATCGTGTTCGCGGCCGGCCTGAACCCGAGCGAAGGTCCAGGGCTGATGTTTGTCAGCCTGCCTTTCGCCTTCGGCAACGTAGCCTTCGGCCAACTGATGGGCGTAGTGTTCTTCGTGCTGGTGGCCGTTGCGGCCTGGAGTTCGGCGATTTCCCTGCTCGAACCGATGGTGGCCTACCTGGTTGAACGGACCAAGGTCAGCCGCGCCTGGGTGACGTTCTGGCTGGCTTTCACCTGCTGGTTCGTGGGGCTGGGCACGGTGTTTTCCTTCAATATCTGGAAGCAAGCCAAGTTTTTCGTGAACGAAGGCGGGATGTTTCACCTCTATCAATGGGGTGCGGCCGGGGGATTGGACTTCTTCGGCGTGATCGATTTCTTCACCTCGCGAATCATGTTGCCCCTTGGCGGGTTATGTTTCGTGGTGTTTGCAGGCTGGGTAATGGGCCGTGAGGCGGTGCGCGACGAATTGTCGATCCGCCGTCCGGCACTGTTCGCCCTGTCCCTGTTTTTGATGCGCTATGTGGCGCCCATCGGCATTCTTGTAGTGTTTGCCGCCCAGCTGTGGAAGTGACGCTGACATGACGACACATATTCAACGTTCGGCGCTGCTGCCGTATCCGGCACAAGCGCTGTATGACCTGGTGAACGACGTGGCGCGCTATCCGGAATTCCTGCCCTGGTGTTCGTCTGCCGAGGTCCTGGAGAGTTCTGCCGAGCATATGCGCGCCAGTGTCGGCGTGGCGAAGGGTGGCCTCAGCCAGCATTTCGTGACGCGCAATACGCTGGTGCCCGGTCAGTCCATCGAGATGAACCTGGAAGAAGGTCCGTTCAATCAGCTGCATGGCGTCTGGGTGTTCAAGGCGTTGGGCGAGAAGGCCTGCAAGATCAGCCTCGATCTGTCGTTTGATTATGCGGGCCCGATCGTTCGCGCCACCTTGGGGCCGCTGTTCAACCAGGCCGCCAACACCCTGGTGGATGCGTTCTGCCAGCGTGCCAAGCAGATGCATGGTTGAGGTCATGATCGACGTTGAGGTGATGTACGCCGCCGTTGATCGCCAGCTGTTGTTGGCGGTGAGCGTGCCGCCGGGGCTGACCGTGCGCGAGGTTGTGCGGCGCTCCGGGGTTGGCGAAGCGTTTCCCGAGCTTAATCTTGACGAGTGCCCGCTTGGGATCTTCGGCAAGGTGGTGGCCGATCCGCAAAGCCGGCTGGCCCAGGCCGGTGACCGGATCGAGATTTACCGGCCATTGCTGGCGGACCCCAAGGAAGTTCGGCGGCTGCGCGCAGCAAAAGCGGCTGAAGCCAGGGCGCGTAATCAGTAATCGCTGAACCGCAGACAATAAAAAACCCGGCATGCCGGGTTTTTTAATGCGTCGCAAATTATTGCGGCGAAGTGTCCAGAGGCTCTGGAGTCGGGACCGGAACGGTCTCTACGCCGTCCACGTCCTTCTGGATCTGGTCCAGCAACGAGCCTGGCTTGACCGGTTTTTCCGGTTTCGGCTTCTCGACGTTCTCTGCAGGTGCGGTCACATTAGTGCCGCCATCCTGGCCGAGAATGGCTTCGTCACGGCTGACTCCCGGCATGAAATCACCGGAAAGGCTGACAAGCTGGTCATTTGGGTTGAAGATAACGCTAATGCGTTCCTGTTGGCGTTCACCGCCACCGGGTTGCAGGCTGTACAGGTAATCCCAGCGATCGGCATGGAACGTGTCAGTCAGCAGGGGGTTGCCCATGATAAACCGTACTTGCCGACGGGTCATTCCCGGGCGTAACTGGTCTATCATGTCCTGCGTGACGACATTGCCCTGCTGGATGTCGATTTTGTAAACCCCGGGGAATGAACAACCGGCGAGTGCGAGCAGTCCCACAAAGGTGAAACTGGTTAGCAAGAGCTTGGTGTTTTGCATCGGTGGGCGACTTCCACTATCTTGGCTGGGACAACGTAAACGCCGATCATACCCGCATTAAGAGAAGCTGCGAAGCAGCATCGCGAGAAAGCTGACCATGGTTGAAAATAGCGAACTACGCAAAGCCGGCCTCAAAGTGACCCTTCCGCGGGTCAAAATTCTGCAAATGCTCGATTCCGCCGAGCAACGCCACATGAGTGCCGAGGACGTCTACAAGGCGCTGATGGAGGCTGGTGAGGACGTCGGTCTGGCCACGGTTTACCGTGTACTGACCCAGTTCGAGGCAGCTGGCCTTGTGGTGCGGCACAACTTCGACGGAGGCCATGCGGTCTTCGAGCTGGACGACGGCAAGCATCACGACCATATGGTCGACGTCGAAACCAGCGAAGTGATCGAATTCTTCGACGAAGAAATCGAGCGTCTGCAGAAAGCCATCGTCGACAAGTATGGCTTTGAGATGGTTGATCACAATCTTGTGCTGTACGTACGCAAGAAAAAGTAAGTATGTCGCGCGAACCTTCGGTTCGCGAAACGAGCGAAGGCGACCCCAGGGTCGCCTTCGTGCTTTCTGCCGCCTGGCTTGCAAGCGGTTTCGGTAGGAGCTGCCGCAGGCTGCGATCTTTTGATCTTTGCATTACAATGGGCAAAGTCAAAAGGTCGTCCGAACGCGGCCCGAGCCTGCGGCAGCTCCTACAGGGTTCGCTTTAGTTTTTTGCGGTAACCACCATTTTTTTCGCGTGAGCGAGAGATTCCTTGGTGAGGTCGATGCCGCCCAGCATGCGCGCCACTTCTTCCACTCGTTCATTCTTGCTGAGCTTGGACACGGCGGTACGCGTCGCGTCCTCCCCGCGCACCTTGTGCACAAACAGATGTTGATGACCTTGGGCGGCCACCTGCGGCAAGTGGGTCACCGTCAGCACCTGGCCGCGTTCGCCTAGGCGGCGCAGCAGCTGGCCGACAATTTCTGCGGTGGGGCCACCGATACCCACGTCCACTTCGTCGAATACCAGGGTTGGCACCCGAGAGGTCTGGGCCGTGATCACCTGAATGGCCAGGCTGATCCGCGACAACTCGCCGCCCGACGCCACTTTCGCCAGGGCTTTGAGCGGCTGGCCGGGGTTGGCGCTGACCAGCAATTCAACCTGCTCCAGCCCGTTAGGCAGCAGTTCATCACTGGTGTTGGGGCGCAATTCGATACTGAAGCGCCCGCCGGGCATGCCCAGGCGCTGGATTTCCTGTTCAACCGCGCTGGCCAGGCTGCCTGCGGCCTGGTGGCGCAGGTCGCTGAGGTCACGGGCCTTCTCGTGATAATGACGGGCGTAAGACGCCAGCTCATCACTCAAGCGCTCGATGGATTCGTCGTTGGCATTGAGTGTCTCGATTTCATCCAGCAGTTTCTGCTGCATTTCCGCGACTTCGGTCGGCTGGATGCGGTGCTTGCGTGCCATGGTGTAGATCGCATCCAGGCGCTCCTCCAGGTATTGCAGGCGTGCGGGGTCGGCATCGAAGTTGTCGAGGAAACGATTTAGCTCGCCAACGGCTTCTTCGACCTGGATCTGTGCGCTGGTCAGCAGGCTGCTGGCTTCGCCCAGGGCGCCGATGGAGTTGTTCACGCTCGACAGGCGATTGAGGCTGGCCGTCAGGGCGTTCAAGACATTTCCCGAATCACTTTCGCTGCATTGCTCGACCACTTGGCGGCAAATGCCCAGGAGTGTCTCGGCATTGGTCAGGTTCTTGTGCTCCTGCTCCAGCTGTTCCAGCTCGTTTTCGCCAAGGCCGAGGTTTTCCAGTTCTTCGAGCTGGTAGCTGAGCAGTTGATGGCGGGCACGCTGTTCGTCGCCGGAGTTGGAGAGGCGGTCCAGCTCGTGGCGGGTCTGGCGCCAGCGCTGGGCGGCCAGTTGAACATGGCGGGCCAGGTCGGTTGCGCCGGCATACTCGTCCAGCAGGCGGCGGTGAGTGTCGGTCTTCAGCAGGGACTGGTGTTCGTGCTGGCTATGGATGTCGATCAGCAGTTCGCCCAGGGACTTGAGGTCGCCAAGGGGGCAGGGGGTGCCATTGATGTAGCCGCGGGAACGGCCCTCGGCGGTGATCACCCGGCGCAGGATGCACGGCCCGTCGCTGTCGAGGTCGCGCTCGGCCAGCCAGGCACTGGCTTCAGGGATGTCGATCAGGTCGAAGGTGGCCAGGATGTCGGCCTTGTCTGCGCCTGGTCGCACCACGCCGCTGTCGGCGCGATCGCCCAGTGTCAGGCCCAGGGCGTCGAGCATGATCGACTTGCCGGCGCCGGTTTCCCCTGTGATCACGCTCATCCCGCGATCAAGTTCCAGATCGAGATGTTCAACGATGGCGTAGTTGTGTACAGACAGGTGCACCAGCATAAGGGCCGCTCCCAGGTGTTAGGTCTGGTTATTTATACAGTGTTTTCATTCTGGCTGACAATGGCCTCGCTTAGCTCGATTTGCTTGATCCGACGAAACCCTTAGTCCCGTGTTGAATCACAATGCAGCTCTTTTTTGTAGGGTTAATCCGCTCAACCCCTTGAAGCTGGTTTTTGCGGCCCCATATAGCTGGGCAGAAGCGCGAGTTGAGCTCGCGGACGTCATTGAAAGGAGAAATCTATGGCTGACGAACAGACAGTAGATACGCAAAATCCAGACGCCAATCAGGCGCCCGAGACTTCGGGTGATGACCTGGCGACCCGTGTAAAAGTGCTCGAAGAGCAACTGGCAGGCGCTCAGGATCAGGCTTTGCGTGTAGCCGCCGATCTGCAGAACGTCCGCCGTCGCGCCGAGCAGGATGTAGAAAAGGCTCACAAATTTGCGCTGGAAAAATTCGCCAGCGACCTGCTGCCGATCATCGACAGCCTGGAGCGGGGCCTGGAGTTGTCCAACCCGGATGACGAAAGCATCCGCCCAATGCGTGAAGGCATCGAGCTGACCCTGAAAATGTTCCAGGACACCCTGAAGCGTTATCAGCTGGAAGCGATCGACCCGCATGGCGAACCGTTCAACGCCGTTCATCATCAGGCGATGGCCATGCAGGAAAGCGCCGATGTCGAGCCAAACAGCGTGCTCAAGGTGTTCCAGAAGGGCTATCAGCTCAATGGTCGCCTGCTGCGCCCGGCCATGGTCGTGGTCAGCAAGGCCCCTGCGCCAGTTTCGCCTTCTATTGACGAGCAGGCTTGAAATTAGCCGCAAGGCCCCCATTTAGAAGTCAAGTGTTTAAGTGCTACCGCAGTTAGCCACCACTGCTGCGGCAACCAAATCCAAAGTTTCGGGAGAGTTAACATGGGCAAAATTATCGGTATCGACCTGGGGACTACCAACTCCTGCGTCTCCGTGATGGAAAACGGCAAAGCCAAAGTTATTGAAAACGCTGAAGGCGCGCGTACCACGCCGTCGATCATCGCTTACGCCAACGATGGTGAAATCCTGGTTGGCCAGTCGGCCAAGCGTCAGGCAGTGACCAATCCGCACAACACCCTGTACGCGGTGAAGCGTCTGATCGGTCGCAAGTTCGACGAAGAAGTCGTACAAAAAGACATCAAGATGGTCCCTTACAAAATCGCCAAGGCTGACAACGGCGACGCATGGGTAGAAGTGAACGGCCAGAAAATGTCGCCGCCACAAATCTCGGCTGAAATTCTGAAGAAAATGAAGAAGACCGCCGAAGACTACCTCGGCGAGCCAGTGACCGAAGCGGTGATCACCGTTCCGGCCTACTTCAATGACAGCCAGCGTCAAGCGACGAAAGACGCCGGCCGCATCGCGGGCCTGGACGTTAAACGTATCATCAACGAACCAACCGCAGCTGCTCTGGCTTACGGTATGGACAAGGCCAAGGGCGATCACACCGTGATCGTTTACGACCTGGGCGGTGGTACTTTTGACGTTTCCGTGATCGAAATCGCTGAAGTTGATGGCGAGCACCAGTTCGAAGTACTGGCCACCAACGGTGACACGTTCCTGGGCGGTGAAGACTTTGACATTCGTCTGATCGACTACCTCGTTGACGAATTCAAGAAAGAAAGCGGCATGAACCTCAAGGGTGACCCGCTGGCGATGCAGCGCCTGAAAGAAGCCGCTGAAAAAGCCAAGATCGAACTGTCTTCGAGCAATTCGACCGACGTGAACCTGCCGTACATCACTGCAGACGCTACCGGTCCTAAGCACTTGAACGTGAAAATCTCCCGCGCCAAGCTCGAAGCGCTGGTTGAAGACCTGGTTCAACGCACCATCGAACCATGCCGCATCGCTCTGAAAGACTCCGGTATCGACGTTGGCGCTATCAACGACGTGATCCTGGTTGGCGGTCAGACCCGTATGCCACTGGTTCAGAAGCTGGTGACCGAGTTCTTCGGTAAAGAAGCTCGTAAAGACGTGAACCCGGACGAAGCCGTTGCCATGGGTGCTGCTATCCAGGGCGCAGTATTGGCCGGTGATGTGAAAGACGTCCTGCTGCTCGACGTCAGCCCGCTGACCCTGGGTATCGAAACCATGGGTGGCGTGATGACTGCGCTGATCGAGAAAAACACCACGATTCCAACCAAGAAATCGCAAGTGTTCTCGACTGCCGACGACAACCAGGGCGCTGTGACCATTCACGTGCTGCAAGGTGAGCGTAAGCAAGCCGCTCAGAACAAGTCTTTGGGCAAGTTCGACCTGGCCGAGATTCCACCAGCACCACGTGGCGTGCCACAAATTGAAGTGACCTTCGACATCGACGCCAACGGCATCCTGCACGTAGGCGCCAAGGACAAGGCCACTGGCAAGACTCAGTCGATCGTGATCAAGGCCAACTCGGGTCTGTCCGAGGAAGAAATTCAGCAGATGATTCGCGATGCTGAAACCAACGCCGACGAAGATCGCAAGTTCGAAGAGCTGGCCGCTGCCCGTAACCAGGGTGATGCGCTGGTGCACTCGACTCGCAAAATGATCGCTGATGCTGGCGACAAGGTTAGCGCTGAAGAGAAGACTGCAATCGAAGCTGCTGTGGTAGCCCTGGAAGCCGCTGTCAAAGGCGACGACAAGGCTGCGATCGAAGCCAAGGTTGAAGAGCTGTCGAAAGTCTCCGCTCCAGTGGCGCAGAAGATGTACGCCGAACAGGCCCAGCCTGCTGAAGGCGCTGCACCGCAGGACGAAAAGGCTGAGAAGGCCGATGACGTCGTCGACGCTGAGTTCGAAGAAGTCAAAGACAACAAGTAAGTTGTTGGTCGCCCGGTTGACTGCCTTCAGGCGGTGACTGGTAGGATGTCGCCGCGCGGGAGCCTGCTCCCGCGTTGGCGTGTCTGGAGTACGAGAATTTTTTACAGCATGCGGCAGCGTTCGTATGTTGCTGGTATGGCCGGGAATGCTCCTGCTTTCCGCGCCGCAAGTACCGCAATGAATCAAAGACCAGGATCGTTGAATTGACGTGAGTTGGGTCCGGGCCTGTATTGGGGCTCAACGAGTTTGGCAAGGCTCAGGAGAGGTTTGCCGGACGTCCTCAAGAGTGCAAAGACTTATGGCAAAGCGTGACTATTACGAAGTGTTGGGTGTTGAGCGTGGCTCAAGCGAAGCAGACCTGAAGAAGGCCTACCGCCGCCTGGCAATGAAGCATCACCCGGACCGTAATCCCGATGACAAAGCGTCGGAAGAGATGTTCAAGGAGGCCAACGAGGCCTACGAAGTGCTGTCCGATTCGAGCAAGCGCGCCGCTTACGACCAGTACGGTCATGCCGGCGTCGACCCGAGCATGGGCGGCGGTGGGCCAGGTTTCGGTGGTCAGAATTTCTCCGACATCTTTGGCGATGTGTTCAGCGATTTCTTCGGTGGCGGTCGCGGCGGTGCTCGTGGCGGCGCCCAGCGCGGCAGCGACCTGCGCTACACGCTGGAGCTGAACCTGGAAGAGGCGGTGCGCGGTACTACCGTGAATATCCGCGTTCCGACATTGGTCAACTGCAAGCCGTGCGATGGCTCGGGTGCCAAGAAGGGCTCGGCGCCTGTTACCTGCCCGACCTGCGGCGGCATCGGCCAGGTTCGCATGCAGCAAGGCTTCTTCTCGGTACAGCAGACCTGCCCGCGCTGCCATGGCCAGGGCAAGATCATTTCCGACCCGTGCGATTCCTGCCAGGGAGACGGTCGTATCGAAGAGTACAAGACCCTGTCGGTGAAAGTGCCGGCCGGTGTCGATACCGGTGATCGCATCCGCCTGTCCGGCGAAGGCGAGGCGGGTGCCCAGGGCGGCCCTACTGGCGACCTCTATGTGGTGATCAACGTGCGCGAGCACGCGATCTTCCAGCGCGACGGCAAGCATCTGTTCTGTGAAGTGCCGATCAGTTTCGTCGACGCGGCGCTGGGCGGCGAGCTGGAGATTCCGACCCTGGATGGTCGAGTCAAGCTGAAGATCCCCGAGGGCACCCAGACCGGCAAGCAGTTCCGGGTCCGTGGCAAAGGCGTTGCGCCGGTGCGCGGTGGCGGTGCCGGCGACCTGATGTGCCGGGTGGCGGTCGAAACCCCGGTAAACCTGGGTCGTCGTCAGCGCGAATTGCTGGAAGAGTTCCGCAGCTCGCTGGCGGACGATAACAGCCATTCGCCGAAAACCACTGGCTGGTTCGAAGGCGTGAAGCGCTTCTTCGGCGATTTGTAAGGAGAAGGGCATGCGACGTATTGCAGTGATGGGCGCCGCCGGGCGCATGGGTAAAACCCTGATTGAAGCCGTGCAGCAAACCCCGGGCGCCGGCCTGACGGCGGCTGTGGATCGTCCCGACAGCACGCTGGTCGGTGCGGATGCCGGTGAGCTGGCGGCGCTGGGTCGCATTGGCGTTCCGCTGTCTGGTGACCTGGCTCGGGTGGCCGACGAGTTCGACGTGCTGATCGACTTTACTCACCCGACAGTGACCCTGAAGAACCTCGCCTTCTGCCGCAAGCACGGCAAGGCGATGATCATCGGCACAACGGGTTTCAGTGTCGAAGAGAAGCAACTGCTGGCCGAGGCGGGCAAGGACATTCCAATTGTCTTCGCTGCCAACTTCAGCGTCGGCGTCAACCTGTGCCTGAAACTGCTCGATACGGCGGCGCGGGTGCTGGGTGATGATGTCGATATCGAAATCACCGAGGCTCACCATCGGCATAAAGTCGATGCGCCGTCAGGCACTGCCGTGCGCATGGGTGAGGTGATTGCCGATGCCCTCGGTCGTGATCTGAAGAAGGTTGCGGTGTACGGTCGTGAGGGTCAGACCGGCGCTCGCGAGCGCGAGACCATCGGTTTTGCCACCGTGCGTGCCGGCGACATCGTTGGCGATCACACGGTGCTGTTCGCCGCCGACGGTGAGCGCGTCGAGATCACCCACAAGGCGTCCAGTCGCATGACCTTCGCCAAGGGTGCGGTGCGTGCCGCATTGTGGCTGGACGGGCGTGAGCCTGGTCTGTACGACATGCAAGACGTGCTCGACCTGCGTTAAGATGCACCTGAAATCGGGCTCGCGCGCAGCGTTTGAGCCCGTTTTTACTCCGCCAAGCGACGACCTGTCGCATTCTCCGGCCTTTAAGGCTCATTGGCGGTAGACCAAAAAGGCCTTTTTCTGTAAGCTACAGCTTTAGTGTGTTCACTAAAAGCGCGCAGAATAATTCAGTGAATGAGCGGGGTGACGTGTCCATACGTCACTCCGCTTTTTTACACCTGCGATCGCCCTTTCAGGCTTTATTTACGGGAGGTCTTCTTGACTAAGCCAGCCATACTCGCCCTTGCTGATGGCAGCATTTTTCGCGGCGAAGCAATTGGAGCCGACGGTCAAACCGTTGGTGAGGTGGTGTTCAATACCGCCATGACCGGCTATCAGGAAATCCTTACCGATCCTTCCTACGCCCAACAGATCGTTACCCTGACCTATCCGCACATCGGCAACACTGGCACCACGCCGGAAGACGCCGAGTCTGACCGCGTCTGGTCTGCTGGCCTGGTCATCCGTGACTTGCCACTGGTTGCGAGCAACTGGCGCAACACGATGTCCCTGTCCGATTACCTGAAAGCCAACAACGTCGTGGCCATCGCCGGTATCGATACCCGTCGCCTGACCCGCATCCTGCGTGAGAAAGGTGCACAGAACGGCTGCATCATGGCCGGTGACAACATCTCAGAAGAAGCTGCCATTGCCGCCGCCCAGGGTTTTCCTGGCCTCAAGGGCATGGACCTGGCGAAAGTCGTCAGCACCAAAGAGCAGTACGAGTGGCGCTCGACGGTCTGGGACCTGAAAACCGACAGCCACGCGACCATCGACGCTTCTGAGCTGCCGTACCATGTGGTCGCCTACGACTACGGCGTAAAGCTGAACATCCTGCGCATGCTGGTCGAGCGCGGTTGCCGCGTCACTGTGGTTCCGGCCCAGACGCCAGCGGCCGACGTGCTGGCGATGAAGCCCGATGGCGTGTTCCTGTCCAACGGCCCGGGTGATCCGGAGCCATGCGACTACGCGATCCAGGCGATCAAGGACGTACTGGAAACCGAGATCCCGGTATTCGGTATCTGCCTCGGTCACCAGCTGCTGGCCCTGGCCTCCGGCGCCAAGACCCTGAAAATGGGCCACGGCCACCACGGTGCCAACCACCCGGTGCAGGACCTGGACAGCGGTGTAGTCATGATCACCAGCCAGAACCACGGTTTTGCGGTGGACGAAGCGACCCTGCCGGCCAACGTGCGCGCGATCCACAAATCGCTGTTCGACGGCACCCTGCAAGGCATCGAGCGTACCGACAAGAGCGCCTTCAGCTTCCAGGGTCACCCGGAAGCCAGCCCTGGCCCGAACGACGTAGCGCCATTGTTCGATCGCTTCATCAACGAGATGGCCAAGCGACGCTGATCGCTCGCCCTGATGCAGCAAAGCTTGAGGGCGGCCCCCATCGGCGGCCCCCTCAAGGCTTCACAGATTGAACAAGACGGCTTGCCGACTGACCTGCGGATTTGAGTGACAAACCCATGCCAAAACGTACAGACATAAAAAGCATCCTGATTCTCGGCGCTGGCCCGATCGTGATCGGCCAGGCCTGCGAATTCGACTACTCCGGCGCCCAGGCCTGCAAAGCCCTGCGCGAGGAGGGCTACCGCGTCATCCTGGTGAACTCCAACCCGGCGACCATCATGACCGACCCGGACATGGCCGACGCCACCTACATCGAGCCGATCAAGTGGCAGACCGTTGCCAAGATCATCGAGAAAGAGCGTCCGGACGCGCTGCTGCCAACAATGGGTGGCCAGACCGCCCTGAACTGCGCCCTGGACCTGGAGCGCGAAGGCGTCCTGGAAAAATTCGGCGTAGAGATGATCGGCGCCAATGCCGACACCATCGACAAGGCTGAAGACCGCTCGCGCTTTGACAAGGCGATGAAATCCATCGGCCTGGACTGCCCGCGCTCGGGTATCGCCCACAGCATGGAAGAAGCCAACGCAGTGCTCGAGAAGCTTGGCTTCCCGTGCATCATCCGTCCGTCCTTCACCATGGGCGGCACCGGTGGCGGTATCGCGTACAACCGTGAAGAGTTCGAAGAAATCTGCGCCCGTGGTCTGGACCTGTCGCCAACCAAAGAGCTGCTGATCGACGAATCCCTGATCGGCTGGAAAGAATACGAGATGGAGGTTGTCCGCGATAAGAAGGACAACTGCATCATCGTCTGCTCCATTGAAAACTTTGACCCGATGGGTGTGCACACCGGTGACTCGATCACCGTTGCGCCGGCACAGACCCTGACGGACAAGGAATACCAGATCATGCGTAACGCCTCCCTGGCGGTACTGCGCGAGATCGGCGTGGAAACCGGCGGCTCCAACGTCCAGTTCGGCATTTGCCCGGACACTGGTCGCATGGTGGTCATCGAGATGAACCCGCGGGTATCCCGTTCGTCGGCACTGGCCTCCAAAGCCACCGGTTTCCCGATTGCGCGCATCGCTGCCAAGCTGGCGATCGGCTACACCCTGGATGAACTGCAGAACGAAATCACCGGCGGTGCTACGCCTGCGTCCTTCGAGCCGTCCATCGACTACGTCGTGACCAAGCTGCCTCGCTTCGCCTTCGAGAAATTCCCGAAAGCCGACGCGCGCCTGACCACTCAAATGAAGTCGGTGGGTGAAGTCATGGCCATCGGCCGGACTTTCCAGGAATCCCTGCAGAAAGCGTTGCGCGGCCTGGAAGTGGGCGTTTGCGGCCTGGACGAGAAGCTCGACCTGAGCAATCCGGAAAGCATGAGCATCCTCAAGCGCGAACTGACCGTGCCGGGAGCCGAGCGTATCTGGTACGTGGCTGACGCCTTCCGCGCCGGCCTGTCGGTCGAAGACATCTTCGGCATGAACATGATCGACCCGTGGTTCCTGGTGCAGATCGAAGATCTGATCAAGGAAGAAGAGAAGGTCAAGACCCTGGGTCTGGCCAGCATCGACCGCGACCTGATGTTCAAGCTCAAGCGCAAAGGCTTCTCCGACATGCGTCTGGCCAAGCTGCTGGGCGTGACCGAGAAGGCGCTGCGTCGTCACCGCCACAAGCTGGAGATCTTCCCGGTCTACAAGCGCGTTGACACCTGCGCGGCCGAGTTCGCCACCGACACCGCCTACATGTACTCGACTTACGAGGAAGAGTGCGAAGCTGCACCGTCGGGTCGCGACAAGATCATGATCCTCGGCGGCGGTCCTAACCGTATCGGCCAGGGCATCGAGTTCGACTACTGCTGCGTGCACGCGGCATTGGCCCTGCGCGAAGACGGTTACGAGACCATCATGGTCAACTGCAACCCAGAAACCGTTTCCACCGACTACGACACCTCCGATCGCCTGTACTTCGAGCCAGTGACCCTGGAAGACGTGCTGGAAATCTGCCGCGTCGAGAAGCCAAAAGGCGTGATCGTCCAGTACGGCGGTCAGACCCCGCTGAAACTGGCACGAGCCCTGGAAGAAGCCGGCGTGCCGATCATCGGCACCAGCCCTGACGCCATTGACCGCGCCGAAGACCGTGAGCGCTTCCAGCAGATGGTCGAGCGCCTGAACCTGCGCCAGCCGCCAAACGCCACCGTGCGCAGCGAAGACGAAGCGATTCGCGCTGCCAGCAAGATCGGCTACCCGCTGGTGGTTCGTCCGTCCTACGTGTTGGGCGGTCGTGCGATGGAAATCGTCTACGAAGAAGAAGAGCTCAAGCGCTACCTGCGTGATGCGGTGAAAGTGTCCAACGACAGCCCTGTGCTGCTTGACCACTTCCTCAACTGCGCCATCGAGATGGACGTGGATGCGGTCTGCGACGGCACCGACGTGGTGATCGGCGCGATCATGCAACACATCGAGCAGGCCGGCGTTCACTCCGGTGACTCCGCATGCTCCCTGCCGCCTTACTCGCTGCCTGCGCACATCCAGGACGAGATGCGCGAACAGGTCAAGAAAATGGCCCTGGAGCTGGGCGTTGTCGGCCTGATGAACGTGCAGTTGGCGCTGCAAGGCGAAGACATCTACGTCATCGAAGTCAACCCGCGCGCTTCCCGTACCGTACCTTTCGTGTCCAAGTGCATCGGTGTTTCCCTGGCAATGATCGCGGCTCGCGTCATGGCCGGCAAAACCCTGAAGGAAATCGGCTTCACCAAGGAAATCATTCCTAACTTCTACAGCGTGAAAGAGGCGGTGTTCCCATTCGCCAAATTCCCTGGTGTGGACCCGATCCTGGGCCCTGAGATGAAGTCCACCGGTGAAGTGATGGGCGTGGGCGACACCTTCGGCGAAGCATTCGCCAAGGCCCAGATGGGCGCCAGCGAAGTGCTGCCGACCGGCGGTACCGCGTTCATCAGCGTGCGCGACGATGACAAGCCACTGGTTGCAGGCGTGGCCCGTGATCTGATCAACTTGGGTTTCGAAGTGGTTGCCACTGCCGGTACTGCCAAGCTGATCGAAGCCGCAGGCCTGAAAGTGCGCCGTGTGAACAAGGTGACCGAAGGTCGTCCGCACGTGGTCGACATGATCAAAAATGACGAAGTCACCCTGATCATCAACACCACCGAAGGTCGTCAGTCGATCGCCGACTCGTACTCCATTCGTCGTAATGCGCTGCAGCACAAGATTTACTGCACCACCACCATTGCTGCTGGCGAAGCCATCTGCGAAGCGTTGAAGTTCGGTCCCGAGAAGACTGTGCGCCGCTTGCAGGATCTACACGCAGGATTAAAGGCATGATCAAGTACCCAATGACCGTCCAGGGCGCCAAAGCCCTGGAAGAAGAACACGCTCACCTGACCAAGGTCGTCCGTCCGAAGCTCAGCCAGGACATCGGGACGGCCCGCGAGTTGGGTGACCTGAAGGAAAACGCCGAGTACCACGCTGCCCGCGAGCAGCAAGGGATGGTCGAGGCGCGGATTCGTGACATCGAAGGCCGGATTCAGAACCAGGTCATCATCGACGTCACTTCCATTCCTCATACCGGTAAAGTGATTTTCGGCACCACCGTTGAGATCGCCAACGTCGAGACGGATGAGCGCGTCACTTACCACATCGTGGGTGAGGACGAAGCTGACTTCAAACTCGGCAAGATTTCGGTGGGTTCACCACTGGCCCGCGCCTTGATCGCCAAGGAGGAGGGTGACGTGGTTGCCGTGAAGACGCCGGGTGGCGTTATCGAGTATGAGATTGTCGAAGTTCGCCACATCTGATAAGCCATGGCGCCCGCTTCGTGCGGGCGCGATGCTTTGGCAGCTGACCCAGATGTTATGGGTAGGCGGCCTGTGGCTGTTGCATATCGGTCTGCTGCCGGTGCTGGGCTGGATTGGCCTGGCACCGCTGCTGATCGACGAAATTGCAGGCATGTTGAATGCGCTGATGGTGGGATTTGCCGCAGCGTGTGTGATTTTTCAGGCTTTGGTGCTGATTCAGGCCGAGGGCCTTGCCAGTCTATGGCGCGATATTCGCGGGCAACTGCTGTTGATGGCGCTGTATGCGTGCGGGATGTTTGTCGCTGTGCGCCTGGGATGGCCGGATGCCGTGAGCTGGCAGGTTTTCAGCTATCTGGTCCTGGGGTTTTCCGGGCTGGTGCTGGTGTTGCAGCCGGTACCTGGATGGAGTGGCAGGGTGCGCGAAGCACACCCTTGACCCTTGTCATCACTTGAAGCGATGGACGTTCGACAGCTGCTTGTTGACGCTGAAGTTCTTGCGGTGAATCAGTGCCATCTTGCCAATGACCTGGACCAGGTCCGCTTTACCGACCTTGCACAGCTCTGCAATGGACGCCAGGCGCGATTCGCGATCGAGGATGTTGAGCTTGATCTTGATCAGCTCGTGATCCGCCAAAGCGCGTTCAAGTTCGGCTAACACACCTTCAGTCAAACCGTTGTCCGCCACGATCAAAACCGGTTTCAGATGGTGGCCAATGGATTTGTACTGTTTCTTCTGCTCTTGAGTGAGCGGCATAATCTGACCCTTTCGTCTGGATTCTGTAAAATGGCGGCCATTTTACCCGAGGGCTCGTGGATCCGCCCAATTAATCACGACCCTTATCATCGAGGTGCCCAATGGCGCGTTCCAAGACAAGCCTTGGCTGGCTGAAAAGACATGTCAATGATCCCTATGTGAAGCAGGCGCAGAAGGATGGTTACCGCTCGCGTGCGAGCTACAAGCTTCTGGAAGTCCAGGAGAAATACAAGCTGATCCGTCCGGGTATGAGCGTTGTCGACCTGGGTGCGGCGCCCGGCGGCTGGTCGCAGGTCACCAGTCGGCTGATCGGCGGTCAGGGGCGTCTGATCGCTTCGGACATTCTGGAAATGGACAGTATTCCGGACGTGACTTTCATCCAGGGTGACTTCACCCAGGACGAAGTGCTCGCCCAGATCCTTGAAGCCGTGGGTAATTCGCAGGTGGACCTTGTGATTTCCGATATGGCCCCCAATATGAGTGGTACGCCTGAAGTAGACATGCCAAAAGCCATGTTTCTATGTGAGCTGGCGCTTGATCTGGCGGCCCGGATACTCAAGCCGGGTGGTAATTTCGTGATCAAGGTGTTTCAGGGCGAAGGGTTTGATGCTTACGTGAAGGACGCTCGTCAGAAATTCGACAAGGTCCAGATGATCAAGCCGGACTCTTCCCGTGGCAGTTCCCGCGAGCAATACATGCTGGCTTGGGGCTATCGCCGTCCTGCCGAGTAAGGTTTTTTAGCGGGTCGATAGGATTTTCGTATTTCGCCCCGCGGGCAATAGCGAATATTGTGTAGAAAGTGTTTCACAAAGGGTTACAGACGGCGCCTGCCACCGCCGTTCGTAATGTAGTAAGTTAGGCCGGTGAATATCATGCGAAGCGCGCGCCATTAGCGGAGCTTGCTTCAGAGGGTAGTTAATTGAACGATATGGCAAAGAATCTGATCCTGTGGTTGATCATCGCGGCAGTCCTGGTGACGGTGATGAACAACTTCTCCAGCCCTAACGAGCCGCAGACCCTCAACTATTCCGACTTCATCCAGCAGGTCAAGGATGGCAAGGTCGAGCGCGTAGCCGTTGATGGTTATGTCATCACCGGCAAGCGCAGCGATGGCGACAGCTTCAAGACCATCCGTCCGGCAATCCAGGACAATGGTCTGATCGGTGACCTCGTGGATAACCACGTCGTTGTCGAGGGCAAGCAGCCTGAGCAGCAAAGCATCTGGACTCAACTCCTGGTGGCCAGCTTCCCGATCCTGGTGATCATCGCCGTGTTCATGTTCTTCATGCGCCAGATGCAGGGCGGTGCAGGGGGCAAGGGTGGGCCGATGAGCTTTGGCAAGAGCAAGGCACGCCTGCTCTCCGAAGATCAGGTCAAGACCACATTGGCTGACGTTGCCGGTTGCGACGAAGCCAAGGAAGAAGTTGGCGAGCTCGTCGAATTCCTCCGCGATCCGGGCAAGTTCCAGCGCCTGGGCGGTCGCATCCCTCGCGGCGTGCTGATGGTCGGTCCTCCGGGTACCGGTAAAACCTTGCTGGCCAAGGCGATTGCCGGCGAAGCCAAGGTGCCGTTCTTCACTATTTCCGGTTCCGACTTCGTCGAGATGTTCGTCGGCGTGGGTGCGAGCCGTGTTCGTGACATGTTCGAGCAGGCCAAGAAGCACGCGCCTTGCATCATCTTCATCGATGAAATCGACGCCGTCGGTCGCCACCGTGGCGCCGGCATGGGTGGCGGTCACGACGAGCGCGAACAGACTCTCAACCAGTTGCTGGTAGAGATGGACGGCTTCGAAATGAATGACGGCATCATCGTCATCGCCGCGACCAACCGTCCGGACGTACTGGACCCTGCGTTGCTGCGTCCGGGCCGTTTCGACCGTCAGGTTGTGGTCGGTCTGCCGGATATCCGTGGTCGCGAGCAGATTCTCAAGGTGCACATGCGCAAAGTGCCAATGGGTGACGATGTCGCTCCTGCGGTGATTGCCCGTGGTACCCCGGGTTTCTCCGGTGCCGACCTGGCCAACCTGGTGAACGAAGCGTCGCTGTTCGCTGCCCGTACCGGCAAGCGCGTCGTCGAAATGAAAGAATTCGAGCTGGCCAAGGACAAGATCATGATGGGCGCCGAGCGCAAATCCATGGTCATGTCGGAAAAAGAGAAGCAGAACACCGCTTATCACGAAGCCGGCCACGCCATTGTGGGTCGCGTAGTGCCTGAGCATGATCCGGTCTACAAGGTCTCCATCATCCCGCGCGGTCGTGCGCTGGGTGTGACCATGTTCCTGCCGGAAGAAGATCGCTACAGCCTGTCCAAGCGTGCGCTGATCAGCCAGATCTGCTCGCTCTACGGTGGCCGTATCGCTGAAGAAATGACCCTGGGCTTCGACGGTGTCACCACCGGCGCTTCCAACGACATCATGCGTGCCAGCCAGATTGCGCGGAACATGGTGACCAAGTGGGGCCTGTCGGAAAAACTCGGTCCGTTGATGTACGCCGAAGACGAGGGCGAAGTATTCCTCGGTCGTGGCGGCGGTGGTCAGAGTGCAAGCTTCTCCGGTGAGACAGCCAAGCTGATCGACTCCGAAGTGCGCAGCATCATTGACCAGTGCTACGGCACTGCCAAGCAGATCCTCACGGACAACCGCGACAAGCTTGATGCGATGGCCGATGCCCTGATGAAGTACGAGACGATCGATGCTGAGCAGATCGACGACATCATGGCGGGTCGTACTCCTCGCGAACCTCGCGACTGGTCGGGTGGTACAGGGACTTCCGGTACTCCTCCGGCAGTACAGGATCCGCGTCCGGAAACACCGATCGGCGGTCCTGCTGCTGACGTTTAAGGTTTGAAATGACTTCTGTTCAGTCCTCAACCCGGTTGCCTTGCGGCAACCGGGTTCTTGATTTGGCCCATACGCATGTCATGGGCATTCTCAATGTAACTCCCGACTCTTTCTCCGATGGTGGCCGATACAGCCAGCTCGATGCGGCCTTGCGCCATGCCGAAGCGATGGTGGCCGCCGGCGCGACCCTGATCGATGTCGGCGGTGAGTCGACCCGGCCGGGTGCCAGGGCGGTTTCTCCGCTGGAGGAGATCGAGCGCGTAGCGCCTATCGTCGAGCGCATCAGCCGCGAACTCGATGTGATCATCTCGGTGGATACCTCCACCCCGGCAGTCATGCGCGAAGCCGCGCGGCTGGGGGCCGGGTTGATCAATGATGTGCGCTCCCTGCGTCGTGAGGGTGCCCTGGATGCCGCGGCAGCCACCGGCTTGCCCGTGTGCCTGATGCATATGCTGGGCGAGCCTGGCGACATGCAGGATGATCCGCATTATCAGGACGTGACCAAAGAAGTCGGTGAGTTTCTCGCCGAGCGCATGGCCCAGTGTGCGATGGCTGGAATTCCAGCCGAGCGGATCATCCTGGATCCGGGCTTCGGCTTCGCCAAAACCTTGCAGCACAATCTAAGCTTGTTCAGGCACATGGAAGCTTTGCATGCCCTGGGGCGCCCCCTGCTGGTCGGGGTTTCGCGCAAGAGCATGATTGGTCATGCGTTGAATCGCCCGGTCGGGGAGCGCCTGTATGGCGGCCTGGCACTGGCGGCACTGGCGTGCGCCAAGGGAGCGCGTATATTGCGCGTCCATGATGTAGCCGAAACAGTTGATGTAGTGCGGATGATTACCGCAGTTGAAACAGCCGAATAAGAGTGATGGAGCAACTTATGACTAAGAAATATTTTGGTACCGACGGCATTCGCGGTCGTGTCGGCGAATACCCTATTACCCCTGACTTCATGCTCAAGCTCGGCTGGGCGGCAGGCATGGCCTTTCGCAAGATGGGTGCATGCAAGGTGCTGGTGGGCAAGGACACGCGCATTTCCGGATACATGTTTGAGTCGGCGCTGGAAGCTGGCCTGACGTCGGCCGGTGCCGATGTGATGCTGCTGGGGCCGATGCCGACGCCTGCCATTGCCTATCTGACCCGTACGTTCCATGCGCAAGCCGGGATCGTGATCAGTGCCTCGCACAATCCCCACGACGACAACGGCATCAAGTTCTTCTCCGGCAAGGGCACCAAGCTGCCGGATGAAGTCGAACTGATGATTGAAGAGCTGCTCGACACCCCGATGACCGTGGTTGAATCGAGCAAGATCGGCAAGGTTTCGCGCATCAACGATGCCTCGGGTCGTTACATTGAGTTCTGCAAGAGCAGCGTCCCGACCGGCACCAGCTTTACTGGCTTGAAGATCGTGCTCGACTGCGCCCACGGTGCCACCTACAAGGTGGCGCCGAGCGTATTCCGTGAACTGGGGGCTGAAGTCGTAGTGCTCTCCGCCCAGCCCAACGGCCTGAACATCAATGACAATTGCGGTTCGACCCACATGGGCCAGTTGCAGGCTGCCGTACTGGCCGAGCATGCGGACCTGGGTATCGCCTTTGATGGCGATGGCGACCGGGTGTTGATGGTCGATCACACCGGGGCCATCGTTGATGGCGACGAGTTGCTCTACATCATTGCCCGCGACCTGCATGAGCGCGACAAGCTGCAGGGCGGCGTGGTCGGTACCCTGATGAGTAACCTGGGGCTGGAACTGGCACTGGCTGAGCTGTCGATTCCTTTTGTGCGCGCCAATGTCGGCGACCGGTATGTGATTGCTGACCTGCTCGAGCGCAACTGGCTGGTGGGTGGCGAAAACTCCGGGCATATCGTGTGCTTCAGCCACACCACTACGGGCGATGCGATCATTGCGGCGCTGCAAGTGCTGATGGCGCTCAAGACTCGCGCCGAAGGCCTCGCCCAGGCACGCCAGGCGCTGCGCAAGTGCCCTCAGGTGCTGATCAATGTGCGTTTTGGCGGCGGCGCCAACCCGCTTGAACATCCGGCAGTCAAGGAGGCCAGCCAGCGCGTTACTGACGCCATGGCGGGTCGTGGACGCGTGCTGTTGCGCAAGTCCGGTACCGAGCCGCTGGTGCGTGTCATGGTCGAAGGCGAGGACGAAACACAGGTTCGCGGCTACGCCGAAGAGCTGGCAAAGCTGGTTACTGAAGTTTCTGCCTGAATTCGGCTTGCCAGCCTTGATTGTGTTGGGTAACATCTGCGCCCACTTTGACCGACGAGGTACAGCATGCGTCGCCCTATGGTAGCTGGTAACTGGAAGATGCACGGTACCCGCGCCAGCGTCGCTGAGCTGATCAACGGCCTGGGTCAACTGGCCTTGCCAAGCGGTGTTGATGTAGCGGTATTCCCGCCTTGCCTGCATATCAATCAAGTGATTGATGGCTTGAAAGGCCTGCCGATCCAGGTCGGTGCGCAGAATGCTGCGGTGCAAGCCCAGCAAGGTGCGTTGACCGGTGAGATTGCGCCGAGTCAGTTGGTGGATGCAGGTTGTACCCTGGTTCTTGTTGGACACTCCGAGCGCCGCCAGATCATGGGTGAGCAGGACGGAACACTGATCCGCAAGTTCGCAGCGGCACAGGCATGTGGCTTGATTCCGGTGTTGTGTGTAGGGGAAACCCTCGAGCAGCGCGAAGCCGGAAAAACTCTTGAAGTGGTCGGGCGTCAGCTGGGTTGCATCATCGAGGAGCTGGGTGTTGGTGTCTTTGCCCAGGCAGTCATTGCTTACGAGCCGGTCTGGGCCATTGGCACAGGGCTAACGGCTTCGCCGCAACAGGCGCAGGATGTGCATGCAGCCATCCGCGCTCAGTTGGCGGCAGAAAATTCTGAGGTCGCACAAGGTGTGCGGCTTCTATACGGCGGCAGCGTGAAGGCGGCCAATGCGGTCGAACTGTTCGGCATGCCGGATATCGATGGGGGGCTCATTGGTGGAGCTTCCCTGAATGCAGATGAGTTCGGTGCGATCATTCGCGCCGCGGGAAACTGAAAAAATGCTGGAAACAGTCGTAGTCGTTTTTCATCTGCTGGGTGCATTGGGCGTAGTTGCTCTGGTTTTGCTTCAGCAGGGTAAAGGTGCGGATGCTGGTGCGTCTTTCGGAGCAGGTGCTTCAAATACTGTGTTCGGAAGCCAAGGTTCCTCTACCTTTCTTAGTAAGTTTACTGCTATACTTGCCGCAGGTTTCTTCATAACCAGCTTAGGGTTAGGTTACTTTGCTAAAGAGAAAGCTCACCAGCTGACTCAAGTAGGTTTGCCAAATCCAGCAGTGTTGGAAGTGCCAAAGCAACAGCCGGCTTCTGATGATGTTCCGGTGCTTCAAGAGCAAAAGTCGGCTACTCCAGCGACTGACGTGCCTCCAGCTCAAGAGCAGAAGTAAGAAGGGTTTCAAACGTAGTATTGCCGAGGTGGTGGAATTGGTAGACACGCAACCTTGAGGTGGTTGTGCCCATAGGGTGTAGGGGTTCGAGTCCCCTTCTCGGTACCAATTATCAGGAGAGCCCGCTGTTGCGGGCTTTCTTGTAGGTGGAAGGTTACATTGACCCTGGAAGGGATCGGTCGTATACTTCCGCCCCAGCTTTGTCGCGGGGTGGAGCAGTCTGGTAGCTCGTCGGGCTCATAACCCGAAGGTCGTCGGTTCAAATCCGGCCCCCGCAACCAGTTTAAAGAGCCCCTTTTAAGGGGCTTTTTGTTAGCTGGACACTTTCAACGCCGCTGTTCGACGGCGTTTCAAGGATGGGCGTTTCGCCCATTTTTTTATTTTGCACAGCATGCACATACATGCACGAGGGGGTTCAGGTGTCGAGCAAGCTAGAAGAGTTGCAGGCCTTGCTGGCCCCGGTGGTCGTGGCCCTAGGCTATGAATGCTGGGGTATTGAGTTTTCGGCTCAAGGTCGCCACTCAATGTTGCGCGTTTATATTGATAAAGAGGGCGGTGTGCTGGTGGACGACTGCGCCATTGTCAGCCGTCAGATCAGTGGTGTCCTGGACGTTGAAGATCCAATCGCCGTTGAATACACCCTCGAAGTTTCCTCGCCTGGCATGGAACGCCCGCTGTTCACTATTGAGCAGTTTGCAAAATTTGCCGGTGAACAAGTGAAGATCAAGCTGCGCTCGCCTTTTGAAGGACGACGCAACTTTCAGGGCCTTCTGCGCGGTGTAGAAGAGCAGGACGTCGTGGTGCAGGTAGAAGACCATGAGTTCCTGTTGCCGATCGATATGATCGACAAGGCCAACATTATTCCCAGTTTTGACTGAGACGCGGATCCCGCGGATCCAATGGCTTGCGAAAGGCGAGGCGTACGATGAGCAAAGAAGTACTGCTGGTTGTTGAGTCGGTATCCAATGAAAAGGGCGTACCGGCAAACGTAATTTTTGAAGCGCTGGAGCTGGCTCTGGCCACTGCTACCAAGAAGCGTTTCGAGGACGAAGTTGATCTGCGTGTGGAAATCAATCGCCACACCGGTGCCTACGAGACTTTCCGTCGCTGGACGGTAGTCGAAGAAGCGGACCTGGACGATCCGGCTATCGAAACCTGGCCAAGCAAGGTTGCTGAAACGCATCCTGGTGCTCAGGTCGGTGACGTAGTCGAAGAAAAGATCGAGTCCATCGAGTTCGGCCGTATCGCTGCACAGACCGCCAAGCAGGTCATTGTGCAAAAAGTTCGCGAAGCCGAGCGCGCTCAAGTCGTTGATGCTTATCGCGAGCGCCTGGGAGAAATCATCTCCGGCACCGTGAAGAAAGTGACCCGCGACAACGTGATCGTCGACCTGGGCAACAACGCAGAAGCGTTGCTGGCTCGTGAAGACATCATCTCCCGCGAAACTTTCCGGGTTGGCGTGCGCTTGCGTGCGCTGCTCAAGGAAATCCGCACCGAGAACCGCGGCCCGCAGCTGATCCTGTCGCGTACCGCGCCGGAAATGCTGATCGAGTTGTTCCGCATCGAAGTGCCGGAAATCGCTGAAGGCCTGATCGAAGTAATGGCTGCATCCCGTGACCCGGGTTCGCGTGCCAAGATCGCGGTCCGTTCCAAGGACAAACGCATCGACCCGCAGGGCGCTTGCATTGGTATGCGCGGTTCGCGCGTCCAGGCAGTGTCGGGCGAGTTGGGCGGCGAGCGTGTGGATATCGTCCTGTGGGACGACAACCCGGCTCAGTTCGTGATCAACGCCATGTCCCCGGCTGAGGTTGCGGCAATTATCGTTGACGAAGATGCCCATGCAATGGACATCGCCGTTGGCGCAGACAATCTGGCTCAGGCCATCGGTCGCGGAGGTCAGAACGTGCGTCTGGCCAGCCAGTTGACTGGCTGGACCCTGAACGTGATGACCGAATCGGACATCCAGGCTAAGCAGCAAGCAGAAACCGGCGACATCCTGCGCAACTTCATCGACGAGCTGGAAGTCGACGAAGACCTGGCACAGGTGCTGGTAGATGAAGGCTTCACCAGCCTGGAAGAGATTGCCTACGTACCGGTGGAGGAAATGCTCAACATCGATGGCTTTGACGAAGAAACCGTCAACGAGCTTCGCGCTCGTGCCAAGGATCGTTTGTTGACCAAAGCCATCGCTACTGAGGAAAAGCTGGCAGACGCCCATCCGGCCGAAGACCTGCTCTCGCTTGAGGGTATGGACAAGGATTTGGCGATGGAACTGGCGGTGCGCGGCGTAATTACCCGCGAAGACCTGGCCGAGCAGTCTATTGACGATCTGCTCGACATCGACGGCATTGACGATGATCGTGCCGGCAAGTTGATCATGGCCGCCCGAGCCCATTGGTTCGAGTAATTAGGCGCGGCCTGAGGAGAGAAGTGCATGACGCAAGTCACGGTGAAACAACTGGCCGATGAGGTCAAAACACCGGTAGAGCGCCTGTTGCAGCAGATGCGTGAGGCAGGTCTGCCGCACACCGCCGCCGAAGAACATGTGACTGACAGTGAGAAGCAATCTTTGCTGACTCACTTGAAAAGCAGCCACAAGGCGAAAGTGGAAGAACCACGTAAGATCACGCTGCAGCGTAAAACCACCAGCACCCTGCGTGTTGCTGGCAGCAAAAGCATCAGCGTTGAAGTACGCAAGAAGAAAGTTTTCGTACAACGCAGCCCGGAAGAAATCGAAGCCGAGCGTAAACGCGAACTGGATGAACGTCGCGCAGTAGATAATGCTGCTCGTCAGAAGGCTGAAGAAGAAACCAAGCGTCGCGCCGAAGAAGAAGCGCGTCGCCAGCCTGCGCAAACCGGTACCAACGACGTAGTCGCGGCTCCTGCTGCGGCCGCCGAACCTGTGCGTGAAAGCGCTCCGGTTGTGGCTGCTGCTCCAGCACCGTCTGCAGACGTTCGTAACAAGCAGAACGAACAGCGCCGTCCGGACAAACCACGTGCAGACGATAACAATCGTCGCAGCGGTGGTGGCGATGGCGAGCGCAAAAACGCTCCGCATCGTGCCTCGGTCAAAGAGAAAGCGCCTGCTCCACGGGTTGCTCCACGTACTACCGACGAAGAAAGCGATAGCTTCCGTCGTGGTGGTCGCGGCAAGGCCAAGCTGAAAAAACGCAACGCCCACGGTTTCCAGAGCCCAACCGGCCCTGTCGTGCGTGATGTGCAGATCGGCGAGACCATCACTGTTGGCGATCTCGCCAATCAGATGTCGGTCAAGGCTGCTGAAATCATCAAGTTCATGTTCAAACTGGGTACTCCAGCGACCATCAACCAGGTGCTTGATCAGGAAACTGCTCAGCTGGTAGCCGAAGAACTGGGCCACAAAGTGACCCTGGTCAGCGACACCGCCCTGGAAGATTCCCTGGCCGAGTCCCTGAAGTTTGAAGGTGAGACGTTCTCCCGTGCGCCAGTTGTGACCGTAATGGGCCACGTTGACCATGGTAAGACTTCGCTGCTCGACTACATCCGTCGTGCCAAGGTAGCTGCTGGCGAAGCCGGCGGTATCACCCAGCACATCGGTGCGTACCACGTTGAAACCGAACGCGGCATGGTCACCTTCCTCGACACCCCGGGTCACGCCGCGTTTACCGCCATGCGTGCTCGTGGTGCCAAGGCGACTGACATCGTGATCCTGGTAGTTGCAGCGGACGACGGCGTGATGCCGCAGACCATTGAAGCTGTCCAGCACGCCAAGGCTGCCGGTGTTCCACTGGTGGTTGCAGTGAACAAGATCGACAAGCCGGGCGCTGATCTCGATCGCATCCGTAGCGAGCTGTCGGTTCACGGCGTGACTTCGGAAGAGTGGGGCGGCGACACCCCGTTCGTATCGGTTTCGGCGAAAGTCGGTACCGGCGTGGACGAGTTGCTCGAAGCTGTCCTGCTGCAAGCTGAAGTTCTTGAATTGAAAGCGACTCCGTCGGCTCCTGGCCGTGGCGTCGTGGTTGAATCGCGTCTCGACAAAGGTCGTGGCCCGGTTGCAACCGTTCTGGTTCAAGACGGTACCCTGCGCCAAGGCGACATGGTGCTGGTCGGTTCGAACTATGGCCGTGTACGTGCCATGCTCGACGAGAACGGCAAGCCAATCAAGGAAGCCGGTCCTTCCATCCCTGTCGAGATCCTCGGCCTGGACGGTACCCCGGACGCTGGCGACGAGATGAGCGTGCTGTCGGACGAGAAGAAAGCCCGTGAAGTGGCTCTGTTCCGTCAAGGCAAGTTCCGCGAAGTCAAACTGGCTCGCGCTCACGCCGGCAAGCTGGAAAACATCTTCGAAAACATGGGCCAGGCAGAGAAGAAGACGCTTAACATCGTCCTCAAATCCGACGTCCGTGGTTCGCTGGAAGCGTTGAACGGTGCCTTGAACGGCCTGGGTAACGACGAAGTGCAAGTGCGTGTTGTCGGTGGCGGTGTCGGTGGTATCACCGAGTCCGACGCCAACCTGGCACTGGCCTCCAACGCTGTACTGTTCGGCTTCAACGTGCGTGCCGATGCTGGCGCTCGCAAGATCGTCGAGCAGGAAGGTCTGGATATGCGTTACTACAACGTGATCTACGACATCATCGAAGACGTCAAGAAAGCCCTCACCGGTATGCTGGGCAGCGATGTTCGCGAGAACATCCTGGGTATCGCTGAAGTGCGTGACGTTTTCCGCTCGCCGAAGTTTGGCGCGATCGCCGGTTGCATGGTGCTCGAAGGTGTCGTTCACCGTAACCGTCCAATCCGTGTACTGCGTGAAGACATCGTTATCTTCGAAGGCGAGCTGGAATCCCTGCGCCGCTTCAAGGATGACGCTGCCGAAGTACGTGCCGGCATGGAATGCGGTATCGGCGTGAAGAGCTACAACGACGTCAAGGTCGGTGACAAGATCGAAGTCTTCGAGAAGGTTCAGGTTGCTCGCAGCCTCTAACTCGCGCACTTCAAGGGCCACGCCAGGCCGCCGCATGCAGATGCGCGGCCAGGTGTCAGGACTCTAAACGCAACGCCCGGTCTGGCTTCTGTCAGGCCGGGCGTTTGCCGCTTTCAGACCACACGGGTTTCACCGTGGGGCAGTAACAGGTAACAAGACATGGCAAAAGAATACAGCCGTACCCAACGTATCGGCGATCAGATGCAGCGTGAGCTGGCACAGCTGATCCGTCGTGAAGTCAAAGACCCGCGCGTCGGCCTGGTCACCATTACTGCTGTTGAAGTCAGCCGTGACGTCGGTCACGCCAAGATCTTCATCACCGTGATGGGCCAGGACAACGCCGAAGACATCGCGCAAAGCATCAAGGTGCTCAACTCCGCCGCAGGTTTCCTGCGCATGCAGCTGGCCCGTGAAATGAAACTGCGCAGCGTTCCGCAGCTGCACTTCCACTACGACGAAAGTGTCGTGCGTGGCGCGCACCTGTCGGCCCTGATCGAACGTGCGGTGGCTGAAGACAGTCAGCGCCCGGTAGCGGCTGAACCCGAAGACGCCAAGGAGTAATCGGTGGCTCAGGTCAAACGTATCCGTCGTAACGTCAGCGGCATCATCCTGCTCGACAAACCGCTGGGGTTCACCTCCAACGCGGCGTTGCAGAAGGTTCGCTGGTTGCTGAACGCCGAGAAGGCCGGTCACACCGGCAGTCTCGATCCGCTGGCCACCGGTGTATTGCCGTTGTGCTTCGGGGAGGCGACCAAGTTTTCGCAATACCTGCTCGATTCCGACAAGGCCTATGAAACCCTGGCGCAGCTGGGCAAGACCACCACCACGGCGGATGCCGAAGGTGAGGTTTTGCAGGAGCGCCCGGTGACCGTTGGTCGCGTCGATATCGAAGCGGCTTTGCCAAAATTCCGTGGGCAAATCAGTCAGATACCGCCTATGTACTCGGCGCTCAAGCGTGACGGGCAGCCGCTCTACAAGCTGGCTCGTGCAGGCGAAGTAGTGGAGCGCGAACCGCGTTCTGTTACTATTGCGCGCTTGGAATTGCTGGCCTTCGAAGGCGATACTGCGCGGCTGGCGGTGGATTGCAGCAAAGGCACCTATATTCGTACCCTCGTGGAGGATATCGGTGAGCAACTCGGTTGTGGCGCTTACGTTGCAGAATTGCGACGTACCCAGGCCGGGCCTTTCACGCTGGCGCAGACTGTCACGCTTGAAGAGCTGGAAGCGGTACATGCCGAGGGCGGTAACGAAGCGGTCGATCGCTTCCTGATGCCATCGGACAGCGGCCTGCTGGATTGGCCACTGCTGCAGTTTTCGGAGCACAGCTCGTTCTACTGGCTTAACGGCCAGCCGGTACGAGCCCCGGACGCGCCGAAGTTCGGCATGGTACGGGTACAGGATCACAATGGTCGCTTCATCGGAATCGGTGAAGTGAGCGAAGACGGGCGCATCGCGCCGCGTCGACTGATTCGGTCAGAATGACCGGACGAGGGTGGCTGTTAATAGGCACGGTCACTACTCATTTTTAGATACAGGGATTTGTCCCTGGCCTATTGAGACTGTTTTTCTGAAACAGTTTCCTGATAAAAGGATTGCCTCATGGCTCTCGACGTTCAAGAAAAAGCTCAAATTGTTGCCGACTACCAGCAAGCTGTTGGTGATACTGGTTCTCCAGAAGTGCAAGTTGCACTGCTGACCCACAACATCAACAAACTGCAAGGTCACTTCAAGGCCAACGGTAAAGATCACCACTCCCGTCGTGGTCTGATCCGCATGGTAAACCAGCGTCGTAAGCTGCTGGACTACCTGAAAGGCAAAGACGTGAGCCGTTACAGCGCTCTGATCGGTCGCCTGGGTCTGCGTCGCTAATAAGCGATTGCGCTATGAGGTTGGTTGTTTGCTGTGCGTCAGCGGGTTTCCCGCTGGCGCATGGCAGGCTCCCAGCCTCAAGTTTTATCTGGATACACGTTTTACCCTGGACAGGCGTTGGGCCGATTCCCGACATTGCCCAAGAATTTCGCAAGAAGACAAGTTCCCCAAGAGCCACAAAGAAGGTAGGACACCGTGAACCCGGTTATCAAAAAATTCCAGTTCGGTCAGTCGACCGTTACCCTCGAGACAGGCCGTATCGCCCGTCAAGCCTCCGGCGCAGTGCTGGTTACCGTTGACGACGACGTTACCGTATTGGTGACCGTTGTTGGCGCCAAGACCGCTGACCCGAGCAAAGGCTTCTTCCCTCTTTCCGTTCACTACCAGGAAAAGACTTACGCTGCCGGTAAGATCCCTGGTGGTTTCTTCAAGCGCGAAGGCCGTCCTTCCGAGAAAGAAACCCTGACTTCCCGACTGATCGACCGTCCGATCCGTCCGCTGTTCCCAGAAGGCTTCATGAACGAAGTGCAGGTTGTCTGCACCGTCGTCTCCACCAGCAAGAAGACCGATCCGGACATCGCTGCGATGATCGGTACCTCGGCGGCCCTGGCCATCTCCGGCATTCCTTTCGATGGCCCAATCGGCGCTGCCCGTGTTGCGTTCCACGAAAGCACCGGCTACCTGCTGAACCCGACTTACGAGCAACAGAAAGCTTCGAGCCTGGACATGGTCGTTGCCGGTACCTCGGAAGCCGTACTGATGGTTGAATCGGAAGCCAAAGAGCTGACCGAAGATCAGATGCTGGGCGCTGTACTGTTTGCTCACGACGAGTTCCAGGTTGTGATCAACGCCGTTAAAGAACTGGCTGCCGAAGCGGCCAAGCCAACTTGGGCCTGGGCTCCACAGCCTGAAGCTACCGCTCTGCTGGGCGCTATCCGTGCCGAGTTCGGCGACGCGATCTCCCAGGCCTACACCATCACCATCAAGGCCGACCGTTACGCTCGCCTGGGTGAGTTGAAAGACCAGGTGGTTGCCAAGCTGTCCGGTGAAGAAGGCCAGCCTTCTTCCAGCGAAGTGAAAGCTGCCTTCGGTGAAATCGAATACCGCACCGTTCGCGAAAACATCGTAAACGGCAAGCCACGTATCGATGGTCGCGACACCAAGACCGTACGTCCTCTGAACATCGAAGTCGGTGTTCTGCCAAAGACCCACGGTTCGGCCCTGTTCACCCGTGGTGAAACCCAGGCCCTGGTTGTTGCAACTCTGGGCACCGCCCGTGACGCGCAGCTGCTGGACACCCTGGAAGGCGAGAAAAAAGACCCGTTCATGCTGCACTACAACTTCCCGCCGTTCTCGGTAGGTGAGTGTGGTCGCATGGGTGGCGCTGGTCGTCGCGAAATCGGTCACGGCCGTCTGGCCCGCCGTTCGGTTCAGGCGATGCTGCCAGCCGCCGACGTGTTCCCGTACACCATCCGCGTTGTATCGGAAATCACCGAATCCAACGGTTCGAGCTCGATGGCTTCGGTCTGCGGCGCTTCCCTGGCCCTGATGGACGCTGGCGTGCCAATGAAGGCACCGGTTGCCGGTATCGCCATGGGTCTGGTTAAAGAAGGCGAGAAGTTCGCCATCCTGACCGACATCCTGGGTGACGAAGACCACCTGGGCGACATGGACTTCAAGGTAGCCGGTACCGCCAAAGGTGTTACCGCGCTGCAGATGGACATCAAGATCAAGGGCATCACCGAAGAGATCATGGAAATCGCCCTGGGCCAAGCCCTGGAAGCGCGCCTGAACATCCTCGGCCAGATGAACCAGATCATTGGCCAGTCGCGTACCGAACTGTCGGAAAACGCTCCGACCATGATCGCGATGAAAATCGACACCGACAAAATCCGTGATGTCATCGGTAAAGGCGGCGCGACCATTCGTGCGATCTGTGAAGAGACCAAGGCTTCGATCGACATCGAAGACGACGGCTCGATCAAGATCTTCGGCGAAACCAAGGAAGCGGCTGAGGCAGCACGCCAACGCGTTCTGGGCATCACCGCTGAAGCTGAAATCGGCAAGATCTACGTGGGTAAGGTTGAGCGCATCGTCGACTTCGGCGCATTCGTCAACATCTTGCCTGGCAAGGACGGTCTGGTTCACATCTCGATGCTGAGCGACGCTCGCGTTGAGAAAGTGACCGACATTCTGAAAGAAGGCCAGGAAGTGGAAGTGCTGGTACTGGACGTGGACAACCGCGGCCGTATCAAGCTCTCCATCAAAGACGTGGCAGCTGCCAAGGCTTCGGGCGTTTAATTACCCCCTTCGCTTGAAAGCTTTGACGTTGTAAAAAATGCCCCGCAGTGAACGCTGCGGGGCATTTTTTTGCTCTGTACAGAAAGATCAAAAGATCGCAGCCTGCGGCAGCTCCTACTCGGTTTCAATGTACGAGCTGCCGCAGGCTGCGATCTTTTGTTTTTAGGGCGTATGAAGTTGCCTGACTCTATAGTCAGTGCTAGGTTTAGCCCACTGCCCGTGTAGCTCAGCCGGTAGAGCAGCGCACTCGTAACGCGAAGGTCGCAGGTTCGATTCCTGTCTCGGGCACCAGCGACACGTTGTTTTCAGATGATCCACGAATGGTTCTGAAGGCCAGACAAATCGGGCTTCAATCGGTTTATTTGCGTCAGAGAGATCCTTGATGATCCAGATCCATCTTCCATTCCCCCGATCAAAGAGAACGCCATGACCGTTAAAGAAGTGTCCCAGGAAGCTCGTCACGAAGAAGCGCTGAAGAAGTATTTGCTTGAGTCCCCCCAGCTGGCTGATGAGATCAAGGACCTGCCCGCTGACGATCAGAAAGACCAGATCCAGTGGGCGTTCGAGGACGAAGCAGAATCCCAGGGCCTGCAACCCTGGGAGCTGACGCTCAAGTACACCTCGACACCGGAAGAGTTCGAAGCTGCGCGCCTGGTTTTGCACAAGGAAGCAGCCGAAGTCCTGGGCGTGGAGTGGGACGAGTACTGCGAGATGAATAATCTCGTCGTCTGACCCTTGCAGGAGCAATCCTGCTCGCGATGGGCGCTTACGATAACCCGTGTTTACCGGGTAAACACGGTGTTTTCAGGCTCATCGCGAGCAGGCTCGCTCCCACAGTATTGAAATCAGATACTCAAGCGCATCGACAGATCAACCGCCTTCACATCCTTGGTCATCGCACCGATCGAAATATAATCCACACCGGTTTCAGCAATCGGCAGCAGCGTGCTTTCGTTGACCCCGCCGCTGGCCTCCAGCTTCGCCTTGCCACCGTTCAGGCGCACGGCTTCGCGCATGTCATCCAGGCTCAGCTCGTCGAGCATGATGATGTCGGCACCCGCTGCCAGCGCTTCCTTCAGCTCACCCAGGCTTTCCACCTCGATCTCCACCGGCTTGCCCGGGGCAATCTTGTGCGCGGCGTTGATGGCTTCTGGAATGCCGCCGCAGGCCGCGATGTGGTTTTCCTTGATCAGGAACGCGTCATACAGGCCAATGCGGTGGTTGTGGCAACCGCCGCAGGTGACCGCGTACTTTTGTGCCAGGCGCAGGCCGGGGAGGGTTTTACGGGTGTCGAGCAGCTTGACCTCGGTGTGTGCAACGAAATCCGCCAGGTACCGGGCGCGAGTGGCAACGCCCGACAGCAGTTGCAGGAAATTCAGTGCGCAGCGCTCGCCCGTCAGCAGCGAGCGCGCCGGGCCTTCGAGGTGAAACAGCGCCTGATTGGGTTGCACCCGGTCGCCGTCACTCACCTGCCAGTGCACGGCGACTCGCGGGTCCAGCTGCCGGAACACGGCATCGACCCAGGCGGTACCGGCGATGACGGCGGCGTCACGGGTAATGATGGTGGCTTTGGCCAGGCGTTCTGCCGGGATCAACTGTGCAGTGATGTCGCCGCTGCCGATATCTTCAAGCAACGCACGGCGCACGTTGGCTTCGATTTCGGCAGTCAAATCGGCGAGACGTAGATTCGGCATAAAGGGCTCCACAAACAAAGTGCTCCGATTATAGGGCCATGGCACGCGGCAACCCAAGGCATCAGAGGCCCTGCGCGCTGGTGAAACCTGCATTTGGTCGCCTGGCCCGGGAGATCAATCGTGGCAAGTGATCGCGCAGGGAGGGTCTATCGCGGCATACTGGGGGCCAATACAGTCGACCCTGAAGGAGCCAGTATGCAGTTGGACCCCGCGAGTGGTTGGTGTGAAGGCGCCCAGGTCTGTCCTTCGCCCAACTTCAATGCGCGCCCTACGGATGAAATTTCCCTGCTGGTGATCCACAACATCAGCCTGCCGCCAGCGCAATTCGCCACCGGCAAGGTGCAGGCGTTTTTCCAGAATCGCCTGGATGTCACGGAGCATCCGTATTTTGCGGGGATTGCCGATCTGCGGGTGTCCGCGCACTTTCTGATTGAACGAGATGGCACCCTGACTCAATTTGTCTCTTGCCTTGAGCGTGCCTGGCACGCGGGGGTCTCGGTTTTCGAAGGGCGGGAAACTTGTAACGATTTTTCCGTGGGCATTGAGCTTGAAGGCACCGATGATCAGCCTTTCACTGACGCTCAATACGAGGCGCTGACGGGGCTGACCCGACAATTGCAGAGGGCTTTCCCGGCCATCACGCCACAGCGTATTTGCGGTCATAGTGACATCGCACCCGGTCGCAAGACCGATCCGGGGCCAGCGTTCGACTGGGCACGCTATCGCGCAGCCCTGGCAAAAGAGGAACAACAATGAGTTTTCTGGTGTTGCTGTTGGCGGTCTGGATCGAGAAGTTCTCGGCCCTGCGTCATCGGGTCCAGCGCGACGGCGGATGGTTGCGCGAACTGCACAAGCTTGAAGCCAGCCCCCGCCTGGCGAGCCACCCATGGCTGGTGCTGGTGATTCTGGTGTTGCTGCCTGTTGCGCTGCTGGGCCTGCTGTTGGTCGTCCTCGATCCAGTGGCCTACGGCTTGTTGGCCTTGCCTGTGCATTTGCTGGTGGTGATCTACAGCCTGGGCCGCGGCGATCTGCTCGCCGGCCTCGGCCCCTTCCGCGACGCCTGGCGCCGGGAAGACTTGCAAGCGGCCGGGCATGTGGCGAACCGTGATCTGGCTATCTGCGCAGACAGTGGCGAACAGTTGCTCGAACGCGTCCAGGCGCACTTGCTGTGGGAGGCCTACCAGAGTTTCTTCGCGGTGATCTTCTGGTACTTCCTGCTGGGCCCGGTCGCTGCACTGAGCTATCGCCTGCTGGCACTGGCCGAAGTCCACTCCCAGAACCCCGCAGTCGCCGAGCGTGCCGCGCAATTGCGCCATGCCTTCGACTGGATACCGGTACGCCTGTTGGCGGCGAGCTTTGCATTGGTCGGCAACTTTGTTGCGGTCAGCCGGGTCATGCTCCACGAACTGCTGAACTGGGACATCAGCGCGGCCCAGCTGATCGAAAAAGTCGGCCTGGTGGCCGGCGAGATCCCCGCACCGGTGGTCGGCCCGGACGGCATCAACAGCCTCGACCGGATCTGGGAGCTGCTGCTGCGCGCAGCCGTGCTCTGGTACGCCGGTTTCGCCCTGTGGACAGTCCTTCCCTGAATCCTGCCCCCTGACGACGAAGATCGATGCACACGATCTTCGTCGTTAACCTTAAGTTACAAAAACTCCCGCCGATTTAAGCTATACAGAGACAGCGCTCAATAGTGGCTATCTGCTTTCTCTGTGCGCCTGCCAATAACAATAAGAAATCCAAGGGAGACTTCACAGTGAAGAGCTTGCTCTATCCCGCCGTCGCGCTAATGAATCGCCTGAGCTTTGGCATGAAGTTCAGCCTGATCAGCGTGCTGTTCCTCATACCGATGCTGGTGACCAACTTTTATCTGGTGCGCGATTCCTATCGCGAATTCCAGGGCACGCGGGTCGAACTGCAAAGCATCGACCTGCTGGGCAGCAGTCTGGCGCTGCGCCGGGATCTGGAAACGCTCAACAACCTGGTGCAGATCAACGTCACCTTGGGGCAGTCGGGCAAGGCCGGCAACGTCGAGTCGACAATCAGCGCTTTGGAACAAAGCCTGTTGGCACGCCTGCAGGGGTTGAGCGCCATGTCGTCGGACCCGGAACAGATTGCGGTGTTCGAGGCCAAGCGCGATGAAATGATCGCTGCCTTCAAGGCCCAGCAGGCCGAGAGCTCCGTGCAGAGTAAAAGTGGCATGATCGGCAAGCTGCTTGGCAGCGCGCAGATTTTCAGCCAGATCATTGCCAGTCAGGCCGGCCTGAGCCGCGATACGCAAAGCGACATGCGGCAACTGACCGAACTCATTACCACCGTTACCCCTGCGGTCACCCAGTTGCTGGGTGAAGGGCGGGCCATGGGTGCGTTTTCCCTGGGGCAGGGCTTTCTCAATTCGGCGTCGAGCACCCGCTTCGACGAGCTGTTGGCGCAAATCGAAAAGCTCCAGGGCGAGTACGGGCTGAAGCTGCAGGACGCACTCGGTTCAAGCAAGGCGGCCAGGGAAAGCCTGGCGGCTCAAGCCGATATCAGCCAGTCGACCTTGAAAAAAGCCAGCGAGCTGTTTGAAGAGCAGGTGGTCATGGCTGATACGCTGGACGCGCCGTGGCAGGGTTTCTACGACCAGGTCACGGGCCTGATGGGCCAGACCTACCAGCTCAATGAAGCCACCCTGAAATTCCTCGAGACCCAGCTGCAGCAACGCCTTGAGCAGAACCGCACGCACATGGTGCTGCAGGCTGTGGCGTTATCGGTGGTGTTCATCCTGATTTTCTATCTGTATGGCGGTTTCTACGCGTCCACCCGCACCACCTTGAAGAACCTGGGCGCGATGATGGACAAGGTCGCGGCCGGCGACATGACAGTAACCTTCAACGCCAATAGCCGCGATGAACTGGGTGAGTTGGGCGAGGTGTTCAACGCTACCGTGAAGAAAATCCACGACTTGATCGAGCGCGTGGGGCACACCGTAGGTGAAGTCGAGCGCCAGGCCGGCCAGGTCGAAAACGTCTCCGCGCGCAGCAACCAGGCCGTGGCGGGGCAGCGCCTGCAGATCGAGCAGGTGGCGACCGCCATGAACCAGATGTCGGCGACTTCCCTGGAAGTGGCGCGCAGTGCCGCCGCAGCGGTCAGTAGCGCCCACAGCGTCAATGACGAGACGCTTAGCGGGCGCGGCCTCGTGCAATCGCAACAGGGCAGCATTGCCGCTCTGGCCGGGGAAATCGACCAGTCGGTGCTGGTGATCAATCAACTGGCCACGGACAGCCAGGCCATCAGCCGCGTGCTTGAAGTGATCAAGAGCATTGCCGAGCAAACCAACCTGCTGGCGCTCAACGCGGCCATCGAGGCCGCGCGGGCGGGTGAGCAGGGGCGTGGATTTGCGGTAGTGGCCGATGAGGTCAGGACCCTGGCCAAGCGCACCCAGCAATCGACTGAAGAAATCGAGCAAATGATCAGCAAGCTGCACAGTGGCGTAGGCGCCGCGGTGAAGGCCATGGGCAGCAGTCATCAGATGGCCAGCGGTACCGTGGGGCAGTCGGAGAAAGTCCAGCAGGCGCTGGAAAACATCCTCGACGCAGTCGGCATGATCGTCGACCAGAACCAGCAGATCGCGGCTGCCGTCGAGCAGCAGACGGCCGTGGCGCATGACATCGACCAGAACATCGTCGAGATCAACCGTGCGGGCGAAAGGACGGCCGAAGGGGCGCACCAGACCGAAGACGCGAGCAGGGCACTGTCGCTCCAGGTGGTGGAGTTGAAGCAGCTGATCAGCGCATTCCGGGTGTGACACCCCGGCTGGTCCTGCAGATGCAAACTCAGCGCAAGCAAGGCTTTGTGAAAGCAAACTTTTGTATGAGCCAACCTCTGTAGGAGCAAAGCTTGCTCGCGATGACGGACTGACATTCAGCACCTATGTCGACTGTCATGCCGCAGTCGCGAGCAAGCTTTGCTCCTACAGGCCGCTCTGAGCTGGAATAGTCCAATCGAACACTGCGCACGCATTGGCACTGCTGGCAGCCGCCAACTGCTCTGCACTGACGCCCATGATCGCCGCCAACGCCACACAGATAGCCGGCAAATGCGCCGGGCTGTTGCGCTCGCCGGGGTACATCGCCGGGGCCATGTCCGGCGAGTCGGTTTCCAGCACCACGGCGTCCAGGGGCAACTCGGCCAGCACCCGGTGCATGCGCAGGGCCTGGGGCCAGGTCGCGGCGCCGCCCAGGCCGAGCTTGAACCCCAGCTTGATGTACTCGCGAGCCTCTTCCTTGCTGCCGGCAAACGCGTGGATGATGCCCGCGCGTTTCAGGCGCTGGCGTTTGAGCGTGGCGATCACGGCCGCATGGCTGCGACGCACATGGATCAGCGCCGGCAAGTTGAAATCCGCTGCCAGTTGCAATTGCGCTTCGAACAACGCCTGCTGGCGCTCGCGGTCCAGGGTTTCTATGAAGTAATCCAGGCCGATCTCGCCCACCGCGCACACCTGTCGATGGCCGGCCAAGCGCTCAAGCCAGGCACCCAGCTCAGATAGATCCTCAGGCTGGTGCTGGTCCAGATAAACCGGGTGCAAGCCGAACGCCGCGTACAAGTCAGAATCGCTTTGCACCAGGTCCCACACCCGCTGCCAGTTATCCTGGTAAACCCCTAGCACCACCATCCGCCGCACACCCAGTGCGCGGCTTTCAGCCAGCAGCGCCGTGCGATCGGCGTCGAAATCGGCAAAGTCCAGGTGGGTGTGGGTATCGATCAGCTCCACGATTCAGTCCTGGCGAATACGCTGCTTGAAGGTCCGGGCGATGGCTTGCACGCCAGGTTGATAGTCCGACTGCTCGATGGCCGCCAATGCCAATTGCAGGGCCTTGTCGGCGATCAGCTGATGTTGCTGGGCCATGGCATTCACCGGCAGTGGCAGGAAATCCAGCAACTGGGTGTCGCCAAATGTGCCAAGGCGCAACGGCCGGGATTTCAGTGGGAAATCGTGCAAGGCATCGAACACGCCCTGCAACAACACATAGGAGGTGGTAACCAGTGCATCGGGCAGGTGACCCAGGCGCTGCAGCATTTGCTCCATCAACTGCTTGCCACATTCGCGGCTGAAGGACTCGCCGTGCTCTATCAGCACCTCGCCATCAAACCCGGCCAACGCCTGCTTGAAGCCTGCAGCACGCTCCTGGCTGATGCTGAGTTCAGGGCGCGCGCCGATCAGGGCAATCTGCGTAGGCAAGGGCTGCAACAGACTGCGGGTCAATTGCAGACTGGCTTCGCGGTCGTCACTGATCACCGAACAGAAATGCTCGGGTTCCATGACCCGGTCGATCGCGATGATGGGAATTCCCTTGGCTTGCAGCTGGCGATAACTGTCGTCGCCACTGGGCAGGCAACTGGCGACGATCAGCGCATCGCAGCGCCGGGCGCGAAACAGCTGCAACAGTTGCCGCTCGCTCTCGGGTGCGTCGTCCGAACTGGCGATCAGCAGCTGATAGCCACGGGCCCGCGCGCCTTGTTCGAGCAATTTGGCGATTCGCGCGTAACTGGGGTTTTCCAGATCCGGCAGAATGAACCCCAGGGTGCGGGTGTGCCGACTGCGCAAACCTGCCGCTTGTGGATTGGGGGTGAAGCCATGCTGTTCGACTACCGCGCGCACGCGCTCGACCGTGGCGCTGCTGATGCGCTGCTGTGCAGCCTTGCCATTGATGACGTAACTGGCGGTAGTCACGGAGACCCCAGCCAACTGGGCGATATCACTGAGTTTCAACTCGGGTTTTCCTTGTTTTTTCGAGCTTGCCCGACATTTTCGCAAATCCTACCCGATTCAGGCAGGCGACCATTGTGGCAGCGCATCCGACAATCTGGACTTCAAGGATGGGACATTATCGAGTAACGTGCCAATCTTTCTAGATTAAACGTTTCAGCAGGCGTATTTTCTACGTTTAAGGCGCCTTGGCCAGTTCTGCCGTGAAACTGCCAAATTTGCTGAACAAGCGCCTAAGCTGAACTATCCAAAACAATACCTGGCACCTTGTCGGCGCCAAAAAGGAGAAAGCATGCTCGAGCTCACTATTGAGCAGATATCCATGGGCCAATCGGCCGTGGATAAGTCCGCAGCGTTGCATTTACTGGCCCAGCACCTGGTTGCCGATGGACTGGTCGCCGAGGGGTATCTCCCCGGCTTGCAAGCCCGGGAAGCCCAGGGCTCGACTTTTCTCGGTCAAGGTATTGCCATCCCCCACGGTACCCCGGATACCCGCGACCAGGTGTTTTCCACCGGCGTGCGCCTGATGCAGTTCCCCGAAGGGGTGGACTGGGGCGACGGGCAGATTGTCTACCTGGCGATCGGCATCGCGGCCAAATCCGATGAACACCTGCGCCTGCTGCAACTGCTGACCCGCGCCTTGGGCGAGACCGACCTGGGCCAGGCCCTGCGTCGTGCCAGCAGCGCCGAAGCCTTGCTCAAACTCCTGCAGGGCGCACCGCAGGAACTGGCGCTGGATGCCCAGATGATTGGCCTGGGTGTGTCCGCCGACGACTTCGAAGAGCTGGTGTGGCGCGGTGCCCGTCTACTGCGCCAAGCGGATTGTGTGAGTAATGGTTTCGCTGCGGTACTGCAGCAGGTTGAAGCGCTGCCGCTGGGCGATGGTTTGTGGTGGCTGCACAGCGAACAGACAGTCAAGCGTCCTGGCCTGGCCTTCGTCACGCCGGACAAGCCGATGCGCTACCTCGGCCAGCCGCTGAGTGGCCTGTTCTGTCTGGCCAGCCTCGGCGAGGCGCATCAGGCCCTGCTAGAGCGTCTGTGCGCATTGTTGATCGAAGGGCGTGGCCATGAGCTGGGCCGTGCAACGAGCAGCCGCAAAGTCCTCGAAGTGCTGGGCGGGGAATTGCCTGCCGACTGGCCAAGCGCACGGATCGCCCTGGCCAACGCCCATGGCCTGCACGCACGCCCGGCGAAGATCCTCGCTCAACTGGCCAAGGGTTTTGACGGCGAGATCCGAGTCCGGATCGTCGATGGCCAGGACAGCGCCGTGTCGGTGAAGAGTTTGAGCAAGCTGCTGAGCCTTGGCGCGCGCCGTGGTCAGGTGCTGGAATTTGTCGCCGAGCCGGGAATTGCCGCTGACGCGTTGCCCGTTCTGCTGGCTGCCATCGAAGAGGGCCTTGGTGAGGAAGTCGAGCCATTGCCCGCCGTGAGCCAGCAGCGAGAAGTGCTCACCGACATCGCCGAGGTGCTTCTGGCACCGGCATCCGGCAGCCTGATTCAGGCGATCGCAGCCGCTCCCGGGATCGCCATCGGCCCGGCGCATATCCAGGTGCTGCAAGCCATCGAATACCCGCTGCGGGGAGAGTCGGCTGCCATCGAGCGCGAGCGTCTCAAGCTGGCGTTGGCCCAGGTGCGGCAAGACATTCAAGGGTTGATCGAACGGAGCAAGGCCAAGGCCATCCGCGAGATTTTCATCACCCACCAGGAGATGCTCGACGACCCGGAACTCACCGACGAAGTCGACACCCGTCTCAAGCAGGGCGAAAGCGCGGAAGCTGCGTGGATGGCGGTGATCGAAGCGGCGGCCCGGCAACAGGAAGCCTTGCAGGATGCATTGCTCGCCGAACGCGCAGCCGACCTGCGGGACATCGGGCGCCGGGTACTGGCGCAACTCTGTGGCATCGAGACGCCGAGCGAGCCGGATCAACCCTACATCCTGGTGATGGACGAAGTCGGTCCTTCCGATGTGGCACGTCTCGACCCGGCGCGGGTTGCCGGCATTCTCACTGCACGCGGCGGCGCTACGGCACACAGTGCAATCGTCGCCCGGGCCCTGGGCATTCCGGCCCTGGTCGGTGCGGGCGCGGCCGTGTTGCTGCTGGCCCCAGGTACGCCATTGCTGCTGGATGGCCAGCGCGGTCGCCTGCACGTGGACGCCGACGCCGCCACCTTGCAGCGCGCTACCGAAGAACGTGATACCCGCGAACAACGGCTCAAGGCCGCCGCCGAGCAACGGCATCAACCGGCCCTGACCAGCGACGGCCACGCCGTCGAAGTGTTTGCCAACATTGGCGAAAGTGCGGGTGTCACCAGTGCCGTGGAGCAGGGCGCCGAAGGTATTGGCCTGCTGCGTACCGAACTGATCTTCATGGCTCATCCGCAACTGCCGGACGAGGCCACGCAAGAGCTGGAATATCGCCGCGTGCTCGATGGCCTCGCCGGTCGCCCGCTGGTGGTACGCACCCTCGATGTCGGCGGTGACAAACCCTTGCCGTACTGGCCGATCGCCAAGGAAGAAAACCCTTTCCTTGGAGTGCGGGGCATTCGCCTGACCCTGCAACGTCCCAAGGTCATGGAAGCGCAATTGCGGGCCTTGTTGCGGGCCGCGGACAACCGGCCATTGCGCATCATGTTTCCCATGGTCGGTAGCGTCGACGAGTGGCGCCAGGCCCGGGACATGACCGAGCGCCTGCGCCTGGAAATCCCTGTGGCGGACCTGCAACTGGGGATCATGATCGAAGTGCCGTCGGCGGCCTTGCTGGCGCCGGTGCTGGCAAAGGAAGTCGACTTCTTCAGCGTCGGCACCAATGACCTGACCCAGTACACCCTGGCCATCGACCGCGGTCATCCTACCCTGTCGGCGCAGGCGGACGGCTTGCACCCGGCGGTGCTGCAACTGATCGACATCACCGTGCGAGCCGCCCACGCGCATGGCAAATGGGTCGGTGTGTGCGGCGAGCTGGCTGCCGATCCACTGGCGGTGCCAGTGCTGGTCGGCCTCGGCGTGGATGAGTTGAGCGTCTCTGGTCGCAGCATCGCCGAGGTCAAGGCGCGCATCCGCGAGCTCAGCCTCACCCAGGCCCAAACCGTTGCCCGCCAGGCCCTGGCCGTCGGCAGCGCGAATGAAGTACGCGCACTAGTGGAGGCCCTGTAATGGCCAAGATCCTGACCCTGACCCTCAACCCGGCACTGGACCTCACTGTCCAGCTGCCCCGCCTTGAACCCGGCCAGGTCAATCGCAGTGACGAGATGCACACCCACGCGGCCGGCAAGGGCGTGAACGTGGCGCAAGTACTGGCAGACCTCGGGCATCAATTGACGGTCAGCGGGTTTCTCGGTGCAGACAATCCCCAGGCATTCGAGACGCTGTTCGCCAGGCGCGGCTTTGTCGATGCGTTCATTCGTGTTCCGGGTGAAACCCGCAGCAACCTCAAGCTCGCCGAGAGCGATGGGCGCATCACCGACGTCAACGGTCCGGGACCGCTGGTCAGCGCCGCGGCGCAGCAGGCGTTGCTTGACCGCCTGGATGAAATCGCACCCGATCATGACGCGGTCGTCGTCGCCGGCAGTTTGCCCCAGGGTGTCAGCCCGGCATGGTTGCAGGCACTGATCGAGCGTCTGAAGAATCTCGGCCTGAAGGTGGCCCTCGACACCAGCGGCGAAGCCCTGCGCGCAGCGCTCAAGGCCGGACCCTGGCTGATCAAGCCCAACGCCGAAGAACTGGCCGAGGTATTCGATAGCGAAGTGGTGTCGGTGGCTGCGCAGGCCGAAGTCGCGAGTCGCTTGCACGCGCAAGGTATCGAGCACGTAGTGATTTCCCATGGCGCGCAAGGTGTGAACTGGTTCAGCGTTGGCTCGGCGATGCACGCCACGCCGCCCAAGGTCAGCGTCGCCAGCACGGTGGGCGCAGGTGATTCGTTGCTTGCCGGCATGCTCCACGGTTTGCTCAGCGCCGACACGCCTGAACAGACCCTGCGCACCGCCACGGCGATTGCCGCGATGGCCGTGACCCAGATTGGCTTCGGCATTGGCGACACCGCGCAATTGGCGCAGCTCGAACAGGGTGTGCGCGTACGCCCCCTGACAGAACAATAAGAGGGATTGTCATGAAGTTAGCCATTGTTACGGCCTGCCCGAACGGCATGGTCACCAGTGTGCTGTGCGCCCGTTTGCTGGATGCTGCAGCGCAGCGTCAGGGCTGGAGCACCAGTGTCGAAGTTACCGATGCGGCGCACCCTGAGCGGCAATTGTCGGCGGCCACGCTGGAGGCGGCCGAGTGGGTATTGCTGGTGACCAGTGCGACTGTGGACATGTCGAGATTCGTCGGCAAGCGCGTGTTCCAGAGCACTCCGGCCCACGCCCTGCAGGACGTGGAGGCGGTGCTGCGCAAGGGCGCTGATGAGGCGCAGATTTACGAGGCCCCCGAAGCCGTTGCCCAGGCACTTCCCACCGGCCAGACCACGCCGAGATTGGTGGCGATTACCGCCTGCCCGACCGGTGTCGCCCATACGTTCATGGCCGCCGAAGCCCTGCAGCAAGCGGCCAAGCGCCTGGGCTACGACCTGCAAGTCGAAACCCAGGGGGCGGTCGGCGCGCGCAATCCGCTGAGTGCCGAGGCCATTGCCCAAGCCGATGTGGTGCTGTTGGCCTGTGACATCGAGGTGGCGACCGAGCGTTTTGCCGGGAAAAAAATCTACCGTTGCGGCACGGGTATCGCCCTCAAGCAAGCCGAGGCCACCCTCAAAAAAGCGCTGGCCGAGGGCTCGCAGGAAACTGCAGCGAGTGGAACCAAAGGCCCCGCCAAGCAGGAGAAGACGGGCGTCTATAAGCACTTGCTGACCGGCGTGTCGTTCATGCTGCCGATGGTCGTGGCAGGCGGCTTGATGATCGCCTTGTCGTTTGTGTTCGGCATCACCGCGTTCAAGGAGGAGGGCACCCTGGCTGCCGCGCTGATGCAGATCGGTGGCGATACCGCATTCAAACTGATGGTGCCGTTGCTGGCGGGTTACATCGCCTACTCGATCGCCGACCGCCCGGGCCTCGCGCCGGGGATGATCGGCGGTATGCTGGCGAGCACCCTTGGCGCGGGCTTCATCGGCGGGATCATTGCCGGTTTCATCGCCGGTTATGCCGCCAAGGCGATCAATCGTTATGCGCGATTGCCGCAGAGCCTCGAAGCGCTGAAACCGATCCTGATCATCCCGTTGCTCGCCAGTTTGTTCACCGGCCTGGTGATGATCTATGTGGTTGGCAAACCCGTAGCCGGGATGCTGGAAGGGCTCACTCAATTCCTCGACAGCATGGGCACCACCAACGCGATCCTGCTGGGCGTGTTGCTCGGCGGCATGATGTGCGTCGACCTTGGCGGGCCGATCAACAAGGCCGCCTACGCGTTCTCGGTAGGGCTGCTGGCATCGCAGAGTTATGCACCGATGGCCGCGACCATGGCCGCCGGGATGGTGCCGCCGATCGGGTTGGGCATCGCCACCTTCATCGCCCGGCGCAAGTTCGCCCAGTCAGAGCGGGAGGCGGGTAAAGCTGCTTTTGTGTTGGGGCTGTGCTTCATTTCCGAAGGCGCGATTCCCTTCGCTGCCAAGGATCCGTTGCGGGTGATCCCGGCGAGCATCGCTGGTGGGGCGCTGACGGGTGCATTGTCGATGTACTTCGGCTGCAAGCTCATGGCACCGCACGGCGGGTTGTTCGTGCTGGCCATTCCGAATGCGATCAACCATGCCTTGCTCTATCTGCTGGCGATCGTTGCAGGGAGCCTGGTGACGGCGGTGGCCTATGCGCTGCTCAAACGCCCGGAAGCCGTCGAACTGGCACTCGAGCCCGCCAAGGCCTGATAGCAGTCCCCTGTAGGAGCGAGCTTGCTCGCGAAAAGACCGAGGGCAGCGCGGGGCATCAGCTTCCCCGCGTCTTCGTTAACGACCATCGCGAGCAAGCTCGCTCCTACAGGGTATCGGCGGCGCACACAGAGCCGACTGTGGGAGCAAAGCTCGCTCGCGATAGCGGTCCAGCTGTCACATCAATGCTGGATTGGAGACGCCATCGCGAGCAAGCTTTGCTCCCACAGGGGATATCCCGGGATTTTGGGTTTCAGTAAACGTCGCGTCTGTAGCGGCCTTGCTCGATCAGCTTGTCGACGTGTTCAATTCCCAGCACTTCGTTGAGTACGTGATCCACCCCTGAGGCCATGCCCTGCAGGCTGCCGCAGATGTAGATCACGGCGCCTTCGGCCAGCCATTGCTTGAGTAGATCGGCCGACTCGCGCAGCCGGTCCTGCACATAAATCTTCTGCGCCTGGTCTCGCGAGAACGCCAGGTCCAGACGCTCCAGATCCCCCGAAACCAGCCATTCCTGCAGCTCATCGCGACAAAGAAAGTCGTGCTCGCGATTACGCTCGCCGAACAGCAGCCAATGCCGCTGCTGGCCATCGGCGATCCGCGCCTTGAGCAAGCTGCGCAGCCCGGCCAGGCCAGTGCCGTTGCCCAGCAAGATCATCGGTACCGGCTCGGTTGGCAGGTGGAAACTGCTGTTGCGCCGAACCCGCAGGCTGATGCTGCCACCTACCGGTGCGTGCTCGGTCAACCAGCCGGAGCCGACGCCCAGGCTGCCGTCCGGGTGCACTTCCTGACGCACGATCAGTTCCAGGATGCCGTCGGCGGCGATCGAGGCGATGGAGTATTCGCGCATGGCCAGCGGCACCAGTGCATCCACCAGCGACTGGGCATGCAGGCCGACCAGATGCGCGCGGTTCTGCGGCAGTTGGCGACTGGCCAGGGCCTGCTCCAGGGTTTGTGCCAGGCCATCGAGGGTCACGGTGGCTCGACCGTCTATCCCCAGGCCATCGAGGAAGTGCTCGATCGCCCATGAGCAGTTACGCGGCAGTACCTCCACTAGGTCACCGGCGAGCCAGCCGCTGGCAGTGGGGGCGGTCAGGCCCAACAGGTAGACCGGCGAACCGCTGCTGTCCGGGTTCATCAGTTCGCGGCGGGTCAGCGTCCAGTTGTCGTAGCTGGGTGCTTGCCAGGTGTCCAGGGGCGCCTGTCCGGTCAGCTGGCCGAGTTGCTGCTGCCAGTGACGCAAGGCGTAGGGGTCGCCGCTGTCGACTTCCACCGGGGCGAACAGCGTCTTGCCGCCATGCTCGCCCAGCCAGGTGTGCAAGCGTCGGGCGAATCCGCAGAAGTGTTGATACTGCCGATCACCGAGGCCCAGCACCGCATAGTTCAGGCTGTCCAGGCTCATGGCGCGACCCAGCACCTTGCGCTCGAAACCCCGGGCGCTGTCCGGCGCTTCGCCGTCGCCAAAGGTACTGACCACGAACAGCGCGTTGCTTGAATCCTGCAGGTCCTGCTCGCTGACACTGGCCAGTGGCTGCACTTTCACCGGCAAGCCGGCGGCCTGCAATTGCCCGGCGGTCTGCCAGGCCAACTGTTCGGCAAAGCCGCTCTGGCTGGCGAACCCGATCAACCAGGATGGGGCGTCGACCGACGGTTGGGCAAGGCCGTTGCGAGCGTCTCTGATGTGCTTTTTCTTGCGTCGACGGTCGAGGTACAGCAACCAGCCGGTGATGAAGAACAACGGCATGGTCAGGGCACTGAGGGTCAGGATCACCCGCCCGACAATCCCGAAGTAACTGCCGACATGCAGGGCGTAAATGCTGGTCAGCAACTGCGCCTTGAGGCTCTTGTCGCTGTAGCGGTCATGCCGCTTGACGATGCCGGTGGCGGGATCGAGGGTGATCTGGTTCAAGGCGCGGTCGTGGGGTGAGGTCTTCAGCAGATAGAACACGGTCGCCGGCTGGCCGGCCACAGGCGGCATGCGAATGTTGTAGGCGCTCAGTGCGGGACCCGCAGCGCTGTAGATACTGCTCCACATGGCTGCGTAGTCGGCTGTCGGCGCCGGACCGCTGGGGGCAGGCCCGCGTCCGCCGCGCACCCGCTCATTTTGCGGTGAATCGGACAGCAAGCGGGTCAGGCCCTTGTTGTACCACTCGTAAGACCAGGACAGGCCGGTGAGTGCCGCCAGGAGGTAGAACAGCAGGCACCAGGTGCCGGCGACCGAATGCAGGTCCCAGTTGAAGCTGCGGCCTTTTTTCTTCCAGTCCAGGGTCAGCCAGGCGCGCCAGCTTTTCCACTGGCGGGGCCAGCGCAGGTACAGGCCGGACAGGCAGAAGAACACCAGGATCAGCGTGCATGCCCCGGTGATCTGCCGGCCGGTATCGCCCATGGCGAGGAAGCGGTGCAGTTGCAGCATCAGGCCGAAAAAGCCCTGGCCGGCGGCATCGCCCATGAACTCGGCGGTGTAGGGATCGAAGTAGCGCATCTCGCCGCGGCGCTCGCCGGGCTTGGGGGTGAAGAACACCTTGGCCGCTGCGCCGCTGTCGGTTTCGACGCTGAGCATCGAGACTTTCTTGCCGGAGGCCGCTTCGATGCGTTCCACCAGTTCGGCAGGCGGCAGGACGCCGGCGACCTGCTTCTGGACCTGCAACACCGATGGGTTCAGCGCACTGAGGATTTCATCCTGGAACGACACGGTCGCCCCGGTGATGCCCATCAGGGCCAGGACCAGCCCGGCGCTGATGCCGAAAAACCAGTGCAGCTGGAACAGGGTTTTCTTCAACACGTCGCTCGCCTTGTTCGTTCGAAAATAATCATCACGGCGCGCATTATGCCGTGGGTTGACGGGATGCCTTGTCTATTACGCACAAAAGCCCCGTTCATCTGGATGAACGGGGCCAGGCGGTAACGCTCGGCGCTACCCGTAGGAGCGAGCTTGCTCGCGAAAAACTCGAGAACAGCACGGGGTATCAGGCTGCCCGCGTCATCGTTGACGTCCATCGCGAGCGAGCTCGCTCCTGCTATGGGTGGAGCTCACCCTTTATCAGAAGTGGAAGTTGGTGCTCAACAATGCCGTACGGCCCGCCGCCTGGTTGGCGAAGTGGGTCGAGAAGGCTTTGTCGTAGTAGGTTTCGTCGGTCAGGTTCTGCACGTTCAGCTGCAGGTCCACGTTTTTGGTCAGCTTGTAGGCAACCATCGCGTCGTAGCGAACATAGTCATCAACCATGGTGGTGTTGGCCACGCTGCCGAACACGTCATCGACGTAGAACGCGCCGCCACCGACGGTCAGCTTCGGCGTGACCTGGTAGGTCGTCCAGAGGCTGGCGCTGTTTTTCGGCGTGTTAGGCAGTTCGTTGCCATCGTTGGCTGCGCCCAGTGGGCCGCCGTCGACTTGCTCGCTGTCCATGTAGGCGTAACCGGCGAAGACCTGCCATTTGTCAGTGATCTTGCCGCTGGCCGACAGTTCGATACCTTGCACGCGGGTCTTGCCGGCGTTTTCATAGGACGTGGTGTCCACTTGAACACGAGCATTGTCCTTTTCGGTGCGGAAGATATCGGCGGTCAGGGACAGGCGATCATTGAGCAGATCCCACTTGGTACCGATTTCGTAGTTCTTGGTGGTTTCCGGCTCCATGTCGCTGCTCAGCAGGTTGCCGGTGCGATCCGGAGTGCCACCCAGCGGGTTGCCTTCCTGACCTTCGCCCAGGGTATTGCCCGGCGGCGTCGCTGACGTAGCGTACGAGGCGTAGATGCTGCCGTTCTCAGCCGGCTTGTAGACCACGCCGAACTGACCGGTGATGAACTCGCTGGTGTCCTTGCCTTTGGAGGCGTTGCCATTGGTCACCACGGTCGCGCCGGCAGCGTTGTAGGTCTTGTACTTGGTGTCGAAGTGGTCGTAGCGCAGGCCCATGTTGACCAGCCACTGCTGGGACAATTCCAGGGTGTCGAACACGTACAGTGCGCGGGTGGTGCTGGAGGTGTCGGTGCCGGCGTAGTTACGCGAGATTGCGCCGTTCCACGGATCGCTCGGGTTCGGGTTTGACAGCGAGGTGCAGTTGTAGCCGCTTGGCGCGCCAATCAGTGCAGGGCTGCAGTTGGTGGTGACTGGGTTGCCGCCTGGAGTGGTATCGGTGTCGACGCTGTACGAGGACTTCTGACTCTTCTCGTGGCTCAACTCGATACCGGTGGCGAAGCTGTTCTTGAACCCGGCGATGTACACGTCACCAAACAGATCGGTCTGGTTGGTGGTGGTGTCAGTGTTGCTGACACGGGTGTTGGCACGACGCCAGACGCTGCCATTGTTGACGTTGCCCTTGGAGTCGTCTGGCTGGGTCAGGATGTAATCCTGCATGCTGCTGCCGTGGCGCAGGGTGTTCTTCACGGTCAGGGCATCGTTCAGGTCATGCTCGATGGCGATGGTCGCGGTGTCGGTGCGGCCCTTGCGGAAGTCGCGTCCGTCCAGGCCGTAGAAGTTGCTGCTGTCGCCACCGTCATCCGGCGTGTCCGGGTTGGACTTGGTGCGCGCGGCAGAACCGGCAACCGGAATGCTGTACGGAATGCCCGAGTCTGGCGTGTCGTTGCTTTCCAGATGGTAGTAATCGAGATTGACGCGGGTGTCGGTACCCAGGCCGAAAGCCACGGACGGCGCGATGCCCCAGCGGTCGTAGTCGACGCTATCACGGCCGGCGACGTTGCTTTCGTGGCTCATCAGGTTCAGACGGCCAGCGGCGGTGTCGGTGAACTGGTAGTTGCCGTCGAAGGTGTAGCGTTGCGTCTGGTCCGAACCCCAGGTGAATCCACCGTCGAGGGAATCGCCCAGATGGGCCCTCTTGCTCACCATGTTGATGCTGCCACCGGCAGCGCCACGGCCGCCAATGGCCGAGTTCGGGCCTTTGCTGACTTCGATCGACTCTACCGCGAAGATCTCGCGGCTTTGCGAGCCGGTGTCGCGCACGCCGTCCAGGTACGTATCCCCCTGGGCATCGAAACCACGGATGAATGGGCGGTCACCCTGGGGGTTGCCACCTTCACCGGCACCGAACGTGATGCCCGGAACAGTCCGCAACGCATCCTGCATGTTCAGGGCGCCAGTGTCCTTGAGTACCTGTTGCGGAATCACGGTGACAGAGCGCGGCGTGTCTACCAGTGGCGCGGTGTACTTGGGCGAGGAGGCTTTTTCGACGTTGTAGCTGGTCGCTTCCTGAGATTCAGCGTTGATCGAGGTGGCGTCCAGGGAGATCGTGTTGCCCTGCGCCTTGGCGTCGGTCTTCTCTGCGGCCAAAACCATTTGGCCTGCGGAGCCGGCAGTGATTGCCACGCCAATTGCGGACGCGAGCAAACGCGGTGAACTGACAGTTGATTGTAGTTGTTGGCGTGACATTGAAATTCCCCTCCCCAAGGATTTGAGGTCGCGGAATATAGGGTAAACAGGTATTCGTATCAATTGCGAAACATTACTATTCGCACTGAATTTACATTCTTTACAATTTAACCTTACGGTTTTTGCTGATTCGTTCGTCGCGAGGGTTTTACACAGTCAATAAGAATCAATACCATTGACATCCCTTTGCCTGCAGGTATTGCCTCCATGTTGCTGCACATTCCCGGCGTGTTCGCGAAAGAAGAAGTGCAGCGTATCCGGGAGGCCCTGGAGCAGGCGGATTGGGCGGATGGCAAAATCACGGCGGGCTACCAATCGGCCAAGGCCAAGCATAATTTGCAGCTGCCGGAAGGCCATCCACTGGCCAAGGAAATCGGCGCAGCGATGCTGGAACGGCTGTGGAAAAATCCGCTGTTCATGTCCGCAGCCCTGCCGCACAAGGTCTTCCCGCCGTTGCTGAACTGTTATACGGCGGGCGGCAGTTTCGACTTCCATATCGACAACGCAGTGCGCCAGCCGCAGAACAGTATCGAGCGTGTGCGCACCGACTTGTCGGCCACCCTGTTCTTCAGCGAGCCCGAGGACTATGACGGCGGCGAACTGGAGATCCAGGACACCTTCGGCACCCAGCGGGTGAAATTGCCTGCCGGTGATATGGTCCTGTATCCCGGCACCAGCCTGCACAAGGTCAACGCGGTTACCCGCGGGACACGTTTTGCCTCGTTCTTCTGGACCCAGAGCCTGGTGCGCGAGGACAGCCAGCGCGCGCTGCTGTTCGAGATGGACGGGGCGATCCGTCAGTTGACTCAGGACATGCCCGATCATCCTTCATTGATCCGCCTGACCGGCACCTATCACAACCTGCTGCGCCGCTGGGTCGAGGTATGACTTTTCAATTGCGCCGCGAGGAAGTTCTGGACGGTGAACGGCTCAAGGCGATGCTCGACGAAAGCCCGGCGCGTGCTGCCCAGGCCATCCTGATCGCCGCCCGCGAGAACCTCCTGGATGCCCAGGCATTGCTCGGGCAGATCCTGCTGGACGGGCAAGGTATCGAGCAGGATTTGCCACTGGCCCTGCGCTGGTTCGAGATCGCGGCGAAACGCGGCCACCTGATGGCGCGCAACATGCTGGGTCGCTGCCATGAACACGGGTGGGGGTGCGCTGCGGACGCCGCAGTGGCGGCCGGGCATTATCGGATCGCCGCAGACGCAGGCCTGGATTGGGCGATGTACAACTACGCCAACCTGCTGGCAACCGGGCGTGGGGTGGCGGTAGATCAACGCCAGGCGCTTGATTTGTATCGCCGTGCCGCCGGGCTTGGCCACGCGAAATCGATGAACCTGCTGGGGCGTTATCTCGAAGAAGGCCAGTACTGCCCGGTTGATCCGAAGGCGGCGCGTGACTGGTATCGACGCTCGGCGGTTGGCGGCGATTTTCGCGGGCAGTTCAGTTATGCCGCGGTGCTGGCGAATGAATGCAATGTCGCCGAAGCGCTGGGCTGGTTGCGCAAGGCGCTGGCGGGTGGCAACCTGAATTTCCTGCGGGTGGCGAGCCAGGCGTTGGCAAGCGCCGCCGATCCGCAAATCCGCGCATTGGCAACCGACTACGCCCAGCGCCAAACCGAATTGGAACGCGATCCGCTGTAACGGCTGGCAATGACGAAACCGTAGCTGTAATGCAATTCTGCGTAGGAGCTGCCGCAGGCTGCGATCTTTTGATCTGGCCTTTGAAAAACAAGATCAAAAGATCGCAGCCTGCGGCAGCTCCTACAGGGAATGCGGTTCAACACAAAAAAGCCCATGACGTGTCATGGGCTTTTTGTCTTGCGCGTGTCTACCGCTTACACGTAATACGATTTCAGCGGCGGGAAGCCATTGAACTCTACGGCGCTGTAGCTGGTGGTGTAGGCACCGGTCGACAGCCAGTACATACGGTCACCGATTGCCAGGTTCAGTGGCAGGCCGTATTTGTAGTTTTCGTACATGATGTCGGCGCTGTCGCAGGTGGGGCCGGCGATGACTACTTCTTCCATCTCGCCTTTCTTCTCGGTCCAGATCGGGAACTTGATGGCTTCGTCCATGGTTTCGATCAGGCCGGAGAACTTGCCCACATCCGTGTACACCCAACGCTCGACGGCGGTACGGGATTTGCGCGCAACCAGCACCACTTCGCTGACCAGGATGCCAGCGTTGGCGATCAGCGAACGGCCCGGCTCCAGGATGATTTCCGGCAGGTCGTCACCGAAGTCTTCCTTGAGGAAGCGGATGATTTCCTCGGCGTAGGTTTCCAGGCTGTTGGTGCGGGTGATGTAGTTGGCCGGGAAGCCACCGCCCATGTTGATCAGCTTGAGCACAATGCCGTCTTCTTCTTTCAGGCGCTCGAAGATCACTTTGACCTTGGCGATCGCCGCGTCCCAGACGCTGATGTCGCGCTGTTGCGACCCGACGTGGAAGGAGATGCCGTAAGGCACCAGGCCGAGGTCGCGGGCCAGGATCAGCAGGTCCATGGCCATGTCGGTCTGGCAGCCGAATTTGCGCGACAGAGGCCAGTCGGCGGTGGTCGAGCCTTCGGTGAGAATACGCACGTAGACTTTCGAGCCCGGTGCAGCCTTGGCAATGTTGCGCAAGTCGGCTTCGGAGTCGGTGGAGAACAGGCGCACGCCCTTGTCGTAGAAATAACGGATGTCTTTGGATTTCTTGATGGTGTTGCCGTAGCTGATACGGTCGGCGCTGACGCCGCGGTCCATGACCTTGTCCAGCTCGTAGATCGATGCGATGTCGAAGCTCGACCCCTTGTCTTTCAACAGGTCGATGATCTCGACCGCCGGGTTGGCTTTTACCGCGTAATAGACTTTGGCGAACTCGAAACCGGCGCGCAGGTCATCGTAGGCCTGGCTGATCATCGCGGTGTCGATCACCACGAACGGGGTTTCTTGCTTGTCGGCGAACGCCTTCATTTTGTCAAAGGTGGCGCGCTCGAAATAATCTTCGACGTTGATCGACATGCTGGAGACTCCTAAGGGCAAACTGATTTGGTCAATGGGTGTAAATGAACGTCCTCCGTATCCCCACTTTGGTTCGCCTACTTCCCAAGGCATGTCGCCGAAAGCAAAAAAGGCCACGGGAGGCGGTGCTTCCCTTGGCCTTGCTGTCTCGTCGTCAGTACTTGAGCCGGATGGATCGTTTCCAGCATGGACGTTCGGCGCGAACTTTAGGGCGTGAGGGGCTCGAGATCAACAAAAAATGTCGCGTTTTTGCACGCTTCCGTCGTGCGGTCCTGGACAGTTACTGATGTAACCGACCTGCATGACAGTGTGATGTTCCCCAAGAAGGGAGATTTGAATACGTGTAGGAGCGAGCTTGCTCGCGATGGACCTCAACGATAGCGCAGGGAACCTGATACCCCGCGGCGCCATTGAGTGCATCGCGAGCAAGCTCGCTCCTACAGTTATTTTTTGTCAGGCGACCGCAGTCTCGGCTGGCGAAACAATGCTGGTCTTGCCGCCACGGGACTTGCCGGAGCTCAGGTACTCGGCAATCGACTCCTGGGTCACTTCACCCAGGAACACCCGATCGGCGTCCATCACCGGCAACCACGAGCGGTTGAACTCGTACATGCGCGACAACAGGATGCGCAAATGCTCGTCGTAGGCCGCCGTGGCGTTGAACTCGCGCAGGTATTGCGCGCACGTGCCGGCCTGGCGATGCAGGTCACGACGTCGGACATAGCCCAGCGCCTTGTTCTCACCATCCGTCACCACCACATAACGGCGGTCATGCTCGTCCATCAGCTCCAGGGCGTCGGCCACCGGGGTTTCCGGGCTGACCGATGGCGCGTTGTCCGCCGCGTCTTCAGCCTTCACCAGCAACAGGCGCTTGAGGGTGCTGTCCTGGCCGACGAAGTTGCTGACAAAGTCATCCGCAGGGTGCGCCAGCAAGGTGTCCGGATGATCGATCTGCAACAATTTGCCTGCGCGGAAGATCGCAATCTTGTCGCCCAGCTTGATCGCTTCGTCGATGTCGTGGCTGACCATGATCACGGTCTTGTTCAGCGCGCGTTGCATCTCGAAGAATTCGTTCTGGATCATCTCGCGGTTGATCGGGTCGACCGCGCCGAACGGTTCGTCCATCAACAGCAACGGCGCATCTGCCGCCAGCGCACGGATCACACCGATCCGCTGCTGCTGGCCGCCCGACAGTTCACGCGGGTAGCGATTGAGATACTGCTTGGGTTCAAGCTTGATCATGCTCATCAACTCGCGGGCGCGGTCGTGGCATTTCTGTTTGTCCCAGCCCAACAGGCGCGGGACGATGGTGATGTTTTCCTCGATGGTCATGTTCGGGAACAGACCGATCTGCTGGATCACATAGCCGATGTTACGGCGCAGGGTCACGGCGTCGAGGTCGGTGGTGTCCTCGCCGTTGATCAGGATCTTGCCCGAGGTGGGCTTGATCAGGCGGTTGATCATTTTCAGCGTGGTGCTTTTGCCGCAGCCCGATGGTCCGAGGAACACACAGATTTCGCCTTCATTGACGGTCAGGCTGACGGAGTCCACGGCTTTCACATCTTTGCCGTTGCTTTGGAAGGTCTTGCTGAGGTTTTGAAGTTCGATCATTTGAGCAGTCCTTTTGGAGTCAGCGTGCGTTGCAGCCATTGCAGAAGCAGGTCGGCGAAGATGGCCAGGAGACTGACCAGCACGGCGCCGACGATCAGCATCGACATATCGCTGCGGCTGATTGAAGCGAGAATGAGTACACCCAGGCCACCGGCACCGATGGTGGCGGCGATAGTCATGACACCGATGTTCATGACCACGGCGGTGCGTACACCGGCGAGGATCACCGGCACTGCAATCGGCAGCTCGACCATGCGCAGGCGCTGGCCAAAGGTCATGCCGATACCGCGGGCGGCTTCGCGAATGCCAGGTTCCACGCCCGTCAGGGCGAGGTAGGTGTTACGCATGATCGGCAGCAGCGAGTACAGGAAGACGGCGGTGATCGCCGGCATCGGACCCAGGCCCTGGCCGAATTTGGAGTAGAACGGCAGCAGCAGGCCGAAAAGTGCGATCGACGGCACCGTCAGCAGCACCGTGGCGCTGGCCTGCAGCGGCCCGGCCAGTGCCGGGAAACGGGTCATCAGGATGCCCAGCGGCACGCCGGCTACGATCGCCAGGGTCACGGCAATGCCGACCAGGGTGATGTGCTGCCAGGTCAGATGCGCCACCTGGGCCCAGTCGAGATGGGAAAAGGCGTTCAAAAATTCCATGTCTTTTCCTCCTTAGTTGATTGGGTGCTGGCGCAGGAAATCGGCGGCAACGGATGATGGGCTTTCGTGACCGACGTCGACCCGCGCATTCAGAGCACGCATGGTCTCGTCATCGAACAGCTCGGCCAGCGGTTTGATTTCTTCCGCGAGTTTGGGATGAGCGTCGAGGTAAGCCTGGCGTACCACCGGCGCTGCGGTGTAGTCCGGGAAGTAGTGCTTGTCGTCTTCCAGCAACTTGAGTTTGAAGGCGTTCAAGCGACCGTCGGTGGTGTAGACCAGGCCGGCGAACACCTGGCCATTACGCAGGGCGGTATAGACCAGCCCGGCATCCATCTGGCGCGTGTTTTTCCGGGTCAGGTTCATGCCATAGAGCTCGACCATGCCGGCCATGCCGTCGGAACGGTTGGCAAACTCGGTGTCCAGGGCGACGAGGTGGTTAGTCTTCGCCTCAGCCTGCATCACCGTGTTCAGCTCGCTGATGGTGTTGATCTGCGGATAAGCCTTGGCGGTGGTTTCCGGCAGTGCCAGGGCGTAGGTGTTGCTGAACTTCGACGGGGTGAGCCAGACCAGGCCTTTTTTTGCGTCCAGTTCTTTCACCCGGGCGTAGGACTGGGCGCTGTCGAGCTTTTCAGTGATGTGGTTGTAAGCCACCAGCGACACGCCGGTGTATTCCCAAATCAGGTCCAGTTGACCGCTTTCCTGAGCGCTGCGAGCGAGGTTGCTGCCCAGACCGCCCGTCACCTGGGTGTCGTAACCCTTGGTGCGCAGGTACTGGGAAGTAATTTCCGCGAGCAGGGTCTGTTCGGTGAACACCCGGGCGCCGATGCGAATCACCGGTTTTTCAGCGGCTTGAGCCAATCCTGCGAACAGCAGGACACAGCCCATTATCAAGGTCATGCCTTTCAGGTGGAGAGCTTTCATAAATATTCCTTTGCCGAGGCTTAAGACGGGCGCAAGCCGCGTTCGAGCCAGAGGCGGCTGGCCAGTGTCACCAGACCATCGAGCAGCAAGGCCAGCAAGGCGGTACACGCCGCGCCGAGCAGCAGTTGCGGCTGATTGTTCAGGGCGATGCCAGGGAAAATCAGGCTGCCCAGGCTGTTGGCGCCGATCAGGAAGGCCAGCGGTGCCGTACCGACGTTGATCGCCAGGGCCACACGCACACCACCGATGATGATCGGTACGGCGTTTGGCAGTTCGACCCGCCACAGCACTTGAGTCGGCGTCATGCCGATGCCGACGGCTGCTTCCTTGAGCGAACCCTGGACGTTTTTCAGGCCTTCATAGGTGTTGCGCACGATCGGCAACAGCGAGGCAAGGAACAGGGCGAAGATCGCGGGACCACTGCCGATGCCAAGGATGCCCAGGGCGATGGCCAGTACGGCCAGGGGCGGCACGGTGTTGCCGATGTTGAAGATTTGCATGAAGCGTTCAGCACGGCCAACCATGGTTGGGCGACTGAGGAAGATACCGGCGGGTATGCCCACAACAAGGGCGGCCAGCATGGAAGCGAGGACGAGCATCAAATGGGCTTGCAGGTAAAACAACAAATCGTCGCGGTAATGTTCGATCGTATTGATGCCGATCCAGTGGACCAGCAGGGCCAGGAGTGCGACGACAACCGCACCTCCTATCAGCCCTTTGCCATAGCGAATAGCCACAGGCGGACTCCTTTTTTTCTTTGTCGGCGAACGCAGTCCCGAGTGGCAGTGCCATTCCTGGCTGCCGGGCAATGCAACGTTCGCGAGAAGCAGCTCATGCCGCACGCCTTCCCTGTAGGAGCGAGCTCGCTCGCGAAAAATGTCCCGACACCGCGGTTAACCGAATAGCCCGCGTTATCGTTGACATCCATCGCGAGCAAGCTCGCTCCTACAGGGGAAATGCGTGCGGCTTATCGAGCCATAAGCGCAGCCTCGTCAGGCCAACTTGCTGATTTATCAGCCCCTGACACGAGTGCTGTAACAGGGGAGTGGACGTCTCTACCTTTTAAAAGGTTCCATAAATAACAGCAAATAGCCACCGTCGGAGCTGCCGAAGGTGTTTGGGGGAGGGTACGAGCGGTGGTCCGTGGGGCGCGTTTTAAGCTATACTCGCCGCCCTTTTTTGAATCACCTGCCAGGCGATTTCCCATGACCAAACAGGCCGCCGAAGTCGCGAAACGCCGCACTTTCGCCATTATTTCCCACCCCGATGCCGGTAAGACCACCATCACCGAGAAGCTCCTGCTGATGGGCAAGGCGATCGCGGTTGCCGGCACGGTGAAGTCCCGCAAGTCCGACCGCCATGCCACCTCCGACTGGATGGAAATGGAAAAACAACGGGGTATTTCCATTACCACGTCGGTCATGCAGTTCCCGTATCGCGACCACATGGTTAACCTGCTCGACACCCCGGGCCACGAAGACTTCTCCGAAGATACCTACCGTACCCTGACGGCGGTCGACTCGGCATTGATGGTCCTCGACGGCGGTAAGGGTGTGGAGCCACGGACCATCGCGCTGATGGACGTCTGCCGTCTGCGGGACACGCCGATTGTCAGCTTCATCAACAAACTCGACCGCGACATCCGTGACCCGATTGAACTGCTCGACGAAATCGAAGCGGTCCTGAAGATCAAGGCTGCGCCGATCACCTGGCCGATCGGTTGCTACCGCGACTTCAAGGGTGTGTATCACCTGGCCGACGACTACATCATCGTCTACACCGCCGGTCACGGCCACGAACGTACCGATGTGAAGATCATCGAGAAGCTCGACTCGGACGAAGCCCGCGCGCATTTGGGCGACGAGTACGACCGCTTCGTCGACCAGCTGGAGCTGGTGCAGGGCGCCTGCCACGAATTCAACCAACAGGAATTCCTCGACGGCCAGCTGACTCCGGTGTTCTTCGGTACTGCCTTGGGCAACTTCGGTGTCGATCACGTGCTGGACGCCGTGATCAATTGGGCGCCGAAACCCCTGGCGCGGGTCGCCAACGAGCGCACCGTGGAACCGATCGAAGAGAAATTCACCGGCTTCGTGTTCAAGATCCAGGCGAACATGGACCCCAAACACCGCGACCGTATCGCCTTCATGCGTATCTGCTCCGGCAAATACGAAAAGGGCATGAAGATGCGCCACGTACGCACCGGCAAGGATGTACGGATCGGCGACGCCCTGACGTTCTTCTCCTCCGAGCGTGAGCAACTGGAAGAAGCCTTCGCCGGCGACATCATCGGCCTGCACAACCACGGCACCATCCAGATCGGCGACACCTTCACCGAAGGCGAAGTCCTGGGCTTCACCGGTATCCCGCACTTCGCCCCGGAGCTGTTCCGTCGTGTGCGTCTGCGCGATCCGCTGAAATCCAAACAGCTGCGCCAAGGCTTGCAGCAACTGGCCGAAGAGGGCGCGACCCAGGTGTTCTTCCCCGAGCGCAGCAACGACATCATCCTCGGCGCCGTGGGTGTGCTGCAGTTCGACGTGGTCGCCAGCCGCTTGAAAGAGGAATACAAGGTCGAGTGCTCGTACGAGCCGATCACCGTGTACTCGGCGCGCTGGATCGATTGCGACGATAAGAAGAAGATGGAGGAATTCCGCGTCAAGGCTGTGGAAAACCTCGCGGTCGACGGCGGCGGTCACCTGACCTACCTCGCCCCGACCCGGGTCAACCTGGCGCTGATGGAAGAGCGCTGGCCGGACGTGAAATTCCGTGCGACGCGTGAGCATCACTAAGCGTTGAGCTGTCACACAAAAGCCCCGTTGCGAAAGCCTCGGGGTTTTTGGTTTCTGGCGAAGATCAAAAGATCGCAGCCTTCGGCGTATACCCGTAGGAGCTGCCGAAGGCTGCGATCTTTTGATCTTGGCGCGCTAGAGCACAAACGTCCCCTGATGAAAAACCATCTGCCATCGCCCTTCTCTCTGACGCCAGATTGAGCTGCGCAAGGTGGTGTTGTCATCGGTTAGGCAGCGGTAGGTCACCAGGGCGGTATCAGCCGAGATTGGTTTAACGGCGAACTCGGTGATGGTGCGTTGGACGAAGACCTGATCAGGCAAACTCTCGACCACGTCGGCTTTGCACCACACGGCCCCACTGGCGCCAAACTCCGTGAAGTCGTCGTCGATCAACTGTGAAATCGCTTCGGCATCAATCCGCGTGGCCTGCGCCAGCAGGCGTTGTTCCAGTTCTAGCAGTGTCTGCAATAGCGACATTGCCGCCTCCATCGTCCGTAAAACCGGGCTCATATCGATTCGCCATAATCATTATGCAAAACCAGTCTGCTTGTGAGCGGCATTCTGCTGTTTCATTAACGTCCTATCTGGAGAACCGACTCAATCGGAACTAAATTTCACGGACTGCCCCTCAGGCATCCCATGCTTAACCAAAAGGATGAATTCGGCTATGAGCATTTTTCGACGCATTTTGCTGTTGCTAAAGGTTTTGGTGATTATGTCCGTTGGCATGTCCGCAGCGCGGGCCGAATGCCCCGATCACGGTGAACAGGCATCGAGCGGGCAGGTAGGGCACTCAGGCCTGATGATCGCCAAGTCCGAATCCGAGCCCGGTGACCAGGGGCAGGGAGGTAGCGCGGACGACGATGATTCCACTACCGAAGAGCCGGATTCCGATGACCCGGATGAAGGCGATAGCCAGACGTAAGAGGTAATTTTCGGGCAAAAGATAACCCCTTCACTCCGACCGTTACGCAGTCGAGGTAGAAGAGGTTTTGGGTAACCAACACCTGACCCTGTGGGAGCGGGCTTGCCCGCGATGGCGATGCCGCAGTGACATTAAAGTCGCCTGGTGGGACGCCATCGCGGGCAAGCCCGCTCCCACAGGTTCTTTAGTACACCGTCATGTCGCGCCATCCAGAAGCTGCTCGGCGTAGTGGCAAGCCACCTGGCGGTTGTCGAGCAGGCGCAGGGCCGGTTCTTCGGTGCCGTAGCTCTACACCCTCTCAATCTTCGCCTGGATAATTCACCTCATTTTGGGTGCATTTCCCGCTGCATGGTTACGGCTTTCTGTCGCCCGTATTTAACCCCCCCTGGCTGATGGTTGAGATTTTTCGTTATTGCCAAAACCGTTTCCGGTAAATACCACGCAGTTATTTGAAACATATTGAGATGGTTTAGAGCTTGTCGGTGGCGCGGACCTACAGAATGTTCCTACAGCTATTTCTGTAAATTTATATATCGATTTTTTTCTATTGTGCGATTGAGTGTGATGTCTATATTGAAAACTAGATCGACGCTTGAAGAGTGTCAACGTGATCGAAGCATTAGTGGGGGTGGATAAAACCATTGCGTATCAAGAGCTTTATAGGCTGTCGAATGACCTTGCCAGCCTTTTCATTCAACTGGGGCCACCTATGAATCCCGCATCGGGGTATATGCCGAGGCTTCCGTCGATCTGGTTGTCAGTATTATTGCAATAATTAAGGTTGGCGCAGCCTTTATCCCTTTGGAAGTTGCTGATTCGTCTGGTCGGATAAGTCCATAATTTCAACGAGTTGGTGCGGTTGAAATTTATCCCTGAAGAACGAACTTAACGCCAGCCGGTGCTGCTTAAAACGATGAAGGAGTTGACGAGCGCAACCCGAAAACGCTGCTTGAAAACATCTGAAATCAGAAAGCCATTGCTGCATCCCAGGTTCAACTCTCACGAAGCTGAACCTTCGCTAATCATTCCTGTTCATTCGATCTGAGGAGGTGGTATGACATTTTTGAATGCCGAGTCGGGCTATGTTGTGGTTGTGAACGAGGAAGAACAGTATTCCCTATGGCCTCAAGGAAAAAATCTTCCTGCTGGGTGGAGGTCTGTGTTTGGTCCGTGTCCAAAGGAGGAGTGCCTGCATGAAATAGAGCAGCGCTGGGTCGACATGCGTCCGAAAAGTCTGCGCGAAGCTATGCATCGGGCTGGCCACGACAATGGCTAAAGACTTGGGGAGAGATTTTTCACTGCTCTGGGCTGCACAAGCGGTTTCACTGGTCGGTAGCGAAATTTCGGCAGTGGCCATTCCGTTGTTCGCGATTGGCGTGTTGGGGTTCGATGCTGCCGAACTGGGTATTCTGCTCGCACTGCAAGGTGTTCCGCCAGTGATATTCGGTGTGTTTGCTGGCGTGTGGGTAGACCGGGTTTCGCAGCGACGCCTGCTGCTTGCAAGCGATGTGCTACGAGCTGTTCTAGTTGCTTTCATTCCCCTATTGTATTGGGCTGACAGTCTGAGTACTGCAGCCCTGTTTCTGTGTACTTTCCTCATTGCCAGCGTCACCGTGTTCTCGGATATCGCCTATTGGAGTTTTATTCCCCGGATAGTGCCTGACCAACAGTTGTTGGCCGGTAATTCTCGTTTATCGATGAGCCAGTCCATCGCCACAACCGGGGGGCCGGGGATGGCGGGGGCCATCGCCAGTTTTATCGGGCCAACTATGGCGTTAGTGGTTGATGCCATCTCTTACCTTGTATCGTTTGCATTGACCAAAGGTGTCAGTGTAAAGAAGGCTGATGAGCCTCCCGTTACCCATGAACCAGTGCTTGAGGCTTTGCTATCCGGTCTTCGCTTTGTATTTGGCAACCGTAAGATCCTGTTGTTGGCCAGCGGCGCCGCGATATGGCATCTGGTGTATTTCTCGCTGTTGACGATGCTGTTCATCTATCTGACCAGGGATCTGACTTCACCGGCGTATGTGGTGGGTATCGTACTGACCTGTGGCGGCCTGGGGTCGTTGGTGGGGGCGATCGTTATCTCGCGGGTGAAGGTGAGCATCGGGAGGTTGTTTATGCTGGCCGCTACCTTAATAGGCGCACAACTTCCGCTGGTGCTCATCCCGGTACCCTATTCAGAAATGTGGATCAGCCAGGTCGCCGTTGCTATCGCGCTACTGCTTTCCGGAGTGTCTGCCGCAGCACATTCGATCTTGCACATCACGTTGCGTCAGGAGGAAACGCCGCGGGACTTGCTGGGTCGCATGACGTCTGTGGTCAGGCTCATCAGTTGGGGGGCGATGCCGCTTGGATCGTTGCTGGGGGGGATGTTGCTCAACTATTACTCGGCTGTGGCGGCCTTCCAATTGAACAGTTTGATTGGTGCCGGGCTGACAGTTATATGGCTGGCATGTCTTATTCCCAGTTTGAAGCGTCGAGAGATGTTCGAAAGGTCTGGAGAGCACAGCGAATGATCGGTGATCAGGATGAGGTGGAGGTGCCGCTTTCTTTTGCTCAGGAACGTATGTTCATTTTGAGTAAAGCCGAGGCTGATCCTGCATTATATAACGTTCCCAGAGTTGCATTATCTCGACAGATAAAAGAAAACCCCTTCTATCGAGCTGGGGCGCACTCCAGGAAAAGGGGTTTGGTCAAACAGGTAATGAGCCGGTTCGCAAAAGCGGTGTGTCAGCCACAATAGTAGTGACTGACACCCCATCTTTGTGAGCAGGCTCTCGCCTACATTTTTCAGGCCACGCCGTCGAGAAACTGCTCGGCGTAGTGGCAAGCCACCTGGCGGTTGTCGAGCAGACGCAACGCCGGCTCTTCGGTACTGCAGCGCTCGGTCGCATACGGGCAGCGCTTGTGGAAAGCGCAGCCCGGTGGCGGGTTCAGAGGGTTGGGCAGTTCGCCGACGATCTTGATTTTCGGCTTGTTCGGGTCCGGGTGGATGGTCGGGGTGGCCGACAGCAGCGCCTGGGTGTAGGGGTGCAGCGGGCGTTCGTAGATGTCGTTCTTCGGGCCGATCTCCACCGGGCGGCCGAGGTACATCACCATCACGTCATCGGCGACGTGTTGCACCACCGCCAGGTTGTGGGAGATGAACACGTAGGCGGTGTTGAACTCCTGCTGCAGGTCCATGAACAGGTTCAGCACCTGGGCCTGGATCGACACGTCCAGTGCCGAGGTCGGCTCATCCGCCACCAGCACTTTTGGTTGCAACATCATCGCGCGGGCGAGGGCGATCCGTTGGCGCTGGCCGCCGGAGAACATGTGCGGGTAGCGCTGGTAATGCTCAGGGCGCAAGCCGACCTGCTTCATCATCGCCTGGACTTTCTCGCGACGTTCGGCGGCGCTCAGGTTGGTGTTGATCAGCAGCGGTTCGCCCAGCTGGTCGCCGACTTTCTGCCGCGGGTTCAACGACGCATACGGGCTCTGGAACACCATCTGCACGTCTTTACGCAGCTGCTTGCGCTGGGCCTTGTCGGCGCCAGCGACTTCCTGGCCGGCGATTTTCAAAGAGCCGGATGACGGCTCTTCGATCAGGGTCAGGGCGCGGGCCAGGGTGGATTTGCCGCAGCCCGATTCGCCAACAACGGCGAGGGTCTTGCCGGCCTCCAGTTCGAACGACACGCCGTTCAGGGCGCGTACGGTCGCGTGGCCCTTGAACAGGCCACGGGACACTTCGTAGTGACGGGTCAGGTCGCGGGCGGTAAGTACGACGGCCATTACGCCACCTCCTGATTCAGCGGGTAGAAGCAGCGGGCGAGGCTGTTGCTTTTCGGGTCGAGGGCCGGACGCTGGGTGCGGCAATTTTCTTGCACATAGGGGCAGCGCGGCGACAGCAGGCAACCCTGCGGACGGTCGTAACGACCGGGAACGATGCCCGGCAGCGTGGACAGGCGCGAGGCGCCGAGGCTGTGTTCCGGAATGGCCTTGAGCAGCGCTTCGCTGTACGGGTGCGCCGGGATGTCGAACAGTTGCGGCACCTGCCCGACTTCAACCGCCTGGCCAGCGTACATCACGCACACGCGCTGGGCGGTCTCGGCAACGACGGCGAGGTCGTGGGTGATCAGCACCAGGCCCATGTTCTGCTCTTTCTGCAGGGCCAGCAGCAGCTCCATGATCTGCGCCTGAATCGTCACGTCGAGGGCTGTGGTCGGTTCGTCGGCGATCAGCAATTTCGGCTCGCCGGCAATCGCCATGGCGATCGCGACACGCTGGCTCATACCGCCGGACAACTGGTGCGGGTAGGCATCCATACGACTGGCGGCGCCCGGTATTTCAACTTTTTCCAGCAGTTCGATGGCGCGTTTACGCGCCTGCTTGCCGGACATTTTCAGGTGCAGGCGCAGCACTTCTTCGATCTGGAAACCGACGGTGTAGCTCGGGTTCAGCGCGGTCATCGGGTCCTGGAAGACCATGGACAGGTCTTTGCCGACGATTTGCCGACGTTGACGATTGCTGAGCTTGAGCATGTTCTTGCCGTCGAAATTCAGCGCGTCGGCGGTCACGATACCTGGGTGCTCGATCAGCCCCATCAACGCCATCATGGTCACGGACTTGCCGGAACCCGACTCGCCAACGATGGCCAGGACTTCGCCCTTGTCGACCTTGAGGTCGAGGCCGTCGACCACTGGCACGGCATTCTTGTCGCCAAAGCGAACGTTGAGATTCTTGATTTCTAACAGTGACATTTGAATCTCCTCAGGCGGCGTTCTTGAGTTTCGGGTCCAGCGCATCGCGCAGGCCGTCGCCCATCAAGTTGATTGCCAGCACGCTGAGCAAAATGGTCAGACCAGGCAGACTTACCACCCACCAGGCGCGTTCGATGTAGTCGCGAGCCGAAGCCAGCATCGTGCCCCACTCAGGGGTTGGCGGTTGGACGCCAAGGCCGAGGAAGCCCAGTGCCGCGGCATCGAGAATCGCCGAGGAGAAGCTCAAGGTCGCCTGAACGATCAGCGGTGCCATGCAGTTGGGCAGCACGGTGATGAACATCAGGCGTGGCAGACCGGCACCCGCCAGGCGCGCTGCGGTCACGTAGTCGCGGTTCAGTTCGCCCATCACCGCAGCGCGGGTCAGACGCACGTAGGATGGCAGGGACACCACAGCGATGGCGATCACGGTGTTGATCAGGCCAGGACCGAGGATGGCGACAATCGCCACGGCGAGCAGCAGCGACGGCAGTGCCAGCATGATGTCCATCAGACGCATGATGGACGGGCCAAGCAAGCGCGGGAAAAACCCGGCGAACAGCCCCAGGAGAATACCTGGAATCAGCGACATCACTACCGACGACAAGCCGATCAGCAGCGACAGGCGCGAGCCCTGGATCAGCCGTGACAGCAGGTCTCGGCCCAGTTCATCGGTGCCGAGCAGGAACTGCATCTGCCCACCTTCCAGCCAGGCTGGCGGGGTCAGCAGGAAGTCGCGGTACTGCTCGCTCGGGTTGTGCGGTGCCACCCAGGGGGCGAACAGTGCGCAGAAAATCACCAGCAACATGAACATCAGGCCGGCGACGGCGCCTTTGTTCTTGGAGAAGGCTTGCCAGAATTCTTTGTACGGGGACGGGTACAGCAGGCTTTGATCGACTGCTACCGCTGGAGTTGAAGCTGGAGTGGTCATGGTCATGATCTCAGCGCTGATGACGGATGCGTGGGTTGGCAAAGCCGTAGAGGATATCCACTACGAAGTTGACCACAATCACCAGGCAGGCGATTAACAGGATGCCGTTCTGCACCACGGGATAGTCCCGCGCGCCAATGGCTTCGATCAGCCACTTGCCGATGCCGGGCCAGGAGAAAATGGTTTCGGTCAGTACCGCACCGGCCAGCAAAGTGCCGACTTGCAGGCCGACTACCGTCAATACCGGAATCAGTGCGTTGCGCAGACCGTGCACGAATACCACGCGCGATGGCGACAGGCCTTTGGCGCGGGCGGTGCGGATGTAGTCTTCGCGCAGCACTTCGAGCATCGAGGAACGGGTCATCCGCGCAATGACCGCCAGCGGGATGGTGCCGAGCACGATGGCAGGCAGGATCAGGTGGTGCAGCGCATCGAGGAACGCACCGACGTCATCGGCCAGCAGCGTGTCGATCAGCATGAAGCCGGTACGCGGCTCAATGTCGTAGAGCAGGTCGATCCGTCCGGACACCGGGGTCCAGCCCAGGGACACCGAGAAGAACATGATCAGGATCAGGCCCCACCAGAAGATCGGCATCGAATATCCCGCCAGGGAGATGCCCATCACCCCATGGTCGAACAGGGATCCTCGCTTGAGTGCCGCGATCACCCCGGCCAGCAGGCCCAGGATGCCGGCGAACAGCAGGGCGGCCATGGACAGTTCCAGGGTCGCGGGGAACAGTGAAGTGAATTCAGTCCAGACGCTTTCCCGGGTGCGCAACGACTCGCCGAGATCGCCTTGAGCCAGTTTGCCAATGTAATCCAGGTATTGGGCATACAGGGGTTTGTTCAGACCTAGGCGTTCCATTGCCTGAGCATGCATTTCCGGGTCGACTCTGCGTTCGCCCATCATGACTTCCACGGGGTCGCCAGGGATCATGCGAATCAACGCGAAAGTCAGCAAGGTGATGCCGAAGAACGTGGGGATCAATAACCCCAATCGGCGGGCAATAAAACTAAACATCTTGTGGTGTACCTCATCAGCCGGTTAGGCGTGCCTGGTGTCCCTGGAGTCAGGGACACCGGGAGTTTTCTTATCTACTTCACCTGGGTAGTGGCGAAGTTATTAGTGGTGAGAGGGCTGATGTGATAGCCCTCTACGTTCTTGCGCATTGCGGTAAACATTCTAGTGTGTGCGATGCTGATCCAAGGTTGATCCTGATTAAAAATGACCTGTGCCTGCTCGTAGAGCGCTGCGCGTTCAACCGGATCGACCTTGGAGCGGGCCTCATCAAGTAGGGTCTGGAATTTTTCATTGCACCAGCGCGCGTAGTTTTCGCCGTTCTTCGCCGCTTCGCAACTGAGCATAGGCGTTAGGAAGTTATCCGGGTCACCGTTATCGCCCGCCCAACCTGCAGACACCATGTCGTGCTCGCCGTTCTTCGCGCGTTTGAGCATTTCGCCCCATTCCATCACCCGTATGTCGATTTTGATGCCGACTTTGGCGAGATCGGCCTGCATCATTTGCGCGCCGAGCATCGGGTTCGGGTTGGTCGCTCCGCCGCCGTTACGGGTGAACAGGGTAAACACGGTGCCTTCCGGTACACCGGCTTCCTTCAACAGGGCGCGGGCCTTGTCGAGATCACGCGGCGGGTTCTTCAGACTGTGGTTGTAGCCCAGCAGGGTGTCCGGGTACGGATTGACCGCGACCGTCGCGTTACCTTTGCCAAACAGGGCATTGACCGCCGCTTCCTTGTCGAAGGCGATGTCGATGGCTTTGCGCACGCGCACATCACTCAAGTATTTGTGCGTGGTGTTGATGGCGATGTAGGCGACGGTCATCGCATTCATTTCATCGACTTTCAGCTTGTCGTCTTTCTTGATGCTTGGGATGTCATCGGGTTTTGGATACAACGCTACCTGGCATTCGTTGGCCTTGAGCTTTTGCAGGCGCACGTTGTTGTCGGTGGCGATTGCCAGGATCAGCGCTTCGGCCGGTGGCTTGCCGCGGAAGTACTCCGGGTTGGCCTTGAAACGGACCTGTGCATCTTTGTTATAGCGCTGGAAAATGAACGGCCCGGTGCCGACCGGTTTGTTGTTCAGGTCACCGGTCTTGCCGGCCTTGAGCAACTGGTCGGCGTATTCAGCGGAGTAGATCGACGAGAACGCCATGGCGATGTCGGCCAGGAACGGCGCTTCGCGGCGGGTCAAGGTGAACTCGACCGTGTTGTCGTCAACTTTCTTGACGCTTTTCAGCAGTTCTTTGAAGCCCATGCTTTCGAAGTACGGGAAGCCCACGCTCGACAGTTTGTGCCACGGGTGATTCGGGTCCAGCTGACGCTGGAAACTCCAGACCACATCGTCTGCGTTCATGTTGCGAGTCGGCTTGAAATAGTCGGTGGTATGAAACTTGACGTCTTGGCGCAGATGGAACGTATACGTCAGACCGTCTTCACTGATGTCCCAGGAATCGGCCAGCGCCGGGATCACGTCGGTGGTGCCGGGCTTGAAGTCGGCCAGACGGTTGAAGATGGTCTCGGCCACTGCATCGGCTGTGACTGCAGTGGTGTACTGAACCATGTCGAAGCCTTCCGGGCTGGCTTCGGTGCAAACCACCAGCGGTTTGGCCGAAACGCCGACCGCCACACTCAGCAACGCGGCCGCAATGGCCGCACGTAGGGGAAGCATTTTCATCAAGAACCCTCTGCAATCGGTTGAAAGACAAAAGCCCAACGGCCGATTCATCGTTGAATCAGCCGCAGGGCAGGTGCATTACAGAATGTTGAACGGGATGGTGGTCACGAGACGGAACTCGTTGATGCTGCCATCAGCCTGGTTTTCGCTGGCACGGTGCGCGGTGTAGGTCGCGCGAATCGCGGTGGCCTTGAGCGGGCCGCTCTGTACTGCGTAAGCAGCACCGATGCCATATTCGTAATGGTGTTCGCCGTCCATGGACTGCACGCCGTCGTAGCCGCCACCCTTGTAGTGAGTGCCGTCGATGCCCCAGCCGCGAGCCTGGTAGATGTTGAACTTCAGGCCTGGCACGCCGTATTCGGCCATGTTCAGGCCATAGGCGATCTGGAAGGATTTCTCGTTCGGGCCGTTGAAGTCCGACAGCAGGGAGTTGGCCAGGTAGATGCCGTTGGTTTCGTGCAGGTAATCGAAGTACTCGTTACCGTTCACTTCCTGGTAGGAGAAGGTCAGGCTGTGGGCCTGGTGGGTCAGGCCGAGCGACAGGGAGTAGGTGTCGTTGTCGATTTCGCCCAGCAGTTTTTTACCTTCGTCGACAGTCTTGTAGTAGTTCAGGCCAGTGGTCAGGCTCAGTACCGAGCTGTCGCCCAGCACGTGGCTGGCGCCGAAGTAGTACTGGTTCCACAGGTCTTCGGCCTGGGTGCCCCAGAGGCTGGTGGTCAGGCTGGCGAATGGTGTGTAGGTGATGCCGGCGGTGTTGACGTGATCGGCTTCGGCACTGGAGTCGCCGTATTCGGAGCGGAACTTGCTCAGGCTTTCTTCGGTACGCGGAGAGTTGCGATCGAAGGTGGCCAGGTCGAAGGACAGGTTGTTCAGTTCTTCGCTGTGGATCGCGATCCCTTCGAAGCTCGAAGGCAGGGCACGGTTACCGATGACGTCGACCTGCGGGCTGCTGAAGTTCATGCGGCCGGCGGTCAGGGTGGTGTTGGAAACGCGCGCCTTGACGTTGGCCAGGCCCAGTTTGCTCCATTGGCCTTCAGCGTCGCCGCCTTCGCGGGTCAGGGTGCGGTTGTTGCCCGCGCCTGGACGAGTACCCGGTGCGCCACCGTTGTTGGATGCCAGGTTCTCGCGGTCGCGCTCCAGCGCAATGGCGTTGTAGGCGGCGACTTCGGTGCTGAAGCCGACGGTGCCTTCGGTGAAGCCGGAGTTGTACTTGATGATGGTGCCTTGGACCCAGTTGATACGACGATCAGTCGGGGTCGAAACGCCATTTTTTTTGTAGTTGAACGTGCCGCCACGTTTCAGTTGTTCGTTGGCGTACCAGTTACGTGTAGTGCCACTGATGGATTGGCCTTCGACGAAGCCAGTGGCTTCAGCTTGAGCGCTTTTGGTGTTGACCGTTACCGGAGTGAATTCCTGGCTCTGAGTCTCGGCGTAAGCCGTGGCGGTGATGCTACTGATGGCCAGGGCCAGTAACGCGGTGCTGCTCAGTTTCATGGGTAAAGCTCCTTGGTTTCTCTTTTTTTATACCGGCCTTTTTTTGTGGTCCGGCTATTTGGTTTGGAACTTTTCTCGCTAGGCAAACGTTTGCATTACGCCAGATCGACGAATAAAGGCAATACGCTTGCTTGGGGGCGGAATGCGCCCCCAGCGTTTTTCGGCTAATCGATTATTTTTCTATGCTGACACCCGAGAACACGTTGCGACCGAAAGGGCTGACCTTGAACCCTTCGATTTTGGCGCTCAACGGCTGGTTGACCGTCGAGTGGGCGACTGGCGTGATCGGCACTTGCTGCTTGAGCAATTGCTGCGCCTGCTTGTAGAGCACGGTGCGCTGGTCGCGATCGGTGACGATCTTGGCCTGCTTGATCAGCTTGTCGTAAGCCGGATCACACCACATGGAGTAGTTGTTGCCGCCAATGGCATCGCAGCTGTACAGCGTACCGAGCCAGTTGTCCGGGTCCCCGTTGTCACCGGTCCAGCCGATCAGGCTGATGTCGTGCTCGCCATTCTTGGTGCGCTTGATGTACTCGCCCCATTCGTAGCTGACGATCTTCACCTTGAGGCCGATTTTTGCCCAGTCGGCCTGGAGCATCTCGGCCATCAACTTGGCATTGGGGTTGTAAGGGCGCTGCACGGGCATCGCCCACAGGGTGATTTCGGTGCCTTCCTTGACGCCAGCGGCCTTGAGCAACTCGCGGGCTTTCTCCGGGTTGAAGGCGGCGTCCTTGATAGTCTCGTCGTAGGACCATTGGGTCGGCGGCATGGCGTTGACCGCCAGTTGCCCGGCGCCCTGGTACACGGCGTTGAGGATGCCCTGCTTGTTCACTGCCATGTCCAGCGCCTGGCGCACTTCAAGCTGGTCGAACGGCTTGTGTCGAACGTTGTAGGCGATGTAGCCGAGGTTAAAACCGGGCTTCTCGATGAGCTTGAGTTTCGGGTCGTTTTTCAGCGCGGTGACGTCGGCAGGGCGCGGGTGCAGGGTGATCTGGCATTCGTTGGCCTTGAGCTTCTGGACCCGCACCGAGGCGTCGGTGTTGATGGCGAAAATCAGGTTGTCGAGTTTGACCCGGCTCGGGTCCCAGTACTGCTTGTTGCCGGTGTAGCGAATGTTGGAATCTTTCTGGTAACTCTTGAATACGAACGGGCCGGTACCGATCGGCTTCTGATTGATGTCGCTTGGTTTGCCCGATGCCAGCAGCTGGTCGGCGTATTCGGCGGACAGGATGGCAGCGAAGCTCATGGCGATGTTCTGGATGAACGCGGCGTCGACGCTGTTAAGCGTCATGACCACGGTCAAAGGCCCGGTCTTTTCGACCTTGGCAATGTTCTTGTTCAGGCTCATCCCGTTGAAATACGGGAATTCAGTTGGATAAGCCTGACGGAATGGCTGTTGCGGATCGAGCATGCGGTTGAACGTGAACAGCACGTCATCGGCGTTGAAATCGCGGCTCGGGGTGAAGTACTTGGTGGTATGAAATTTCACGCCTTCGCGCAGGTGGAAGGTGTATTTCAGGCCGTCCTCGGAAATATCCCAGCGGGTGGCCAGGCCCGGCACGACATTGGTTGCGCCTTTTTCGAACTCTGCCAGGCGGTTGTACAGCGGTTCGGCGGCGTCGTTGTCGGTCGCGGTGGTGTACTGCGCGGTATCGAAGCCAGCGGGGCTGCCTTCGGAGCAGAACACCAGGCTGTCACTGGCAGCCTGGCTAATGGACGTAGCGGCCAACAGGCCGGTGCCCAGCAATGCGGATAAAACCAAGGTATGGCGCATGACGCTCCCTCTGTTCTCTGAGTATTTTCGACAAGCCGTCGTTCCGACTGGGGACTTGGGGATCTTGTCGAGCGCAATCCATTTACGTGAAGCAAAACCGAGAGCCCACGCATGAGCTGGTCGACTCCGACGGTATGAGCCATCGGGCCGGCAGTAAATGCGTAGAGTCCTAAACATTCGTAGGAAAAGTAGACGCGTCCTGCGCCGGCGCTGGAGTCGGCGTCGGACCTGGATGTAGGCTCTTTCCTACGCTCTCGGTGGATACAACAACGGCGACGTCATTGACGTCGCCGTTGTTGAACCTTATTTGCTGACGCTGACGCCGTAGAAGGAATTCAAGCCAAATGGGCTGATCTTGAAGTCCTGCACGTTGGCGCGCATGGGTTGATACACCGTCGAGTGAGCGATAGGTGTCATTGGAACAGCGTCCTTGAGGACGTGTTGTGCCTGTTTGTACAGTTCGGTGCGCTTGCCTTGGTCGGTGGTGCGCTTGGCTTCCTTCACGAGGCCGTCGAATTTCTTGTCGCACCATTTCGAGAAGTTGTTGCCACTCAGCGAGTCGCAACCAAACAACACGTTGAGCCAGTTGTCCGGATCACCATTGTCACCGCTCCAGCCAATGATCATTGCCTGGTTCTCGCCACCTTTGGAGCGCTTGATGTACTCGCCCCACTCGTAGCTGGTGATCTTCACGTTCAGACCGATTTTCTTCCAGTCGGACTGGAGCATTTCGGCCATCAGCTTGGCGTTCGGGTTATACGGACGCTGTACCGGCATGGCCCACAAGACGATTTCGGTACCTTCCTTGACGCCGGCTTCCTTGAGCAGCTCCTTGGCTTTCTCAGGGTCGTACTTGGCGTCCTTGATGGTGGTGTCGTAGGACCATTGGGTCGGCGGCATGGCGTTGACGGCCAGTTGGCCCGCGCCCTGGTAAACCGAGTCGATGATCTGCGGTTTGTTGACCGCCATGTCCAGCGCCTGGCGCACGCGCAGGTCAGCCAGCGGGTTGGCCTCGTTGCTGCCTTTGACCTTGTCCATCACGTTGTAAGCGATGTAGCCCAGGTTGAAACCAGCCTGGTCAGGCATCTTCAGCGCCTTGTCTTCCTTCAGCGCCTTGAGGTCAGCCGGACGCGGGAACAGAGTGACCTGGCACTCGTTCTTCTTCAGCTTCTGGATACGTACCGACGGGTCTGTGGTGATGGCGAAGATCAGGTTGTCGATCTTGACGTCTTCAGGTTTCCAGTAGTCCTTGTTCCCGGTGTAGCGGATGTTGGAGTCTTTCTGGTAGCTCTTGAACACGAACGGGCCGGTGCCGATCGGTTTCTGGTTGATGTCGGCAGGCTTGCCGTCCTTGAGCAGCTGGGCAGCGTACTCGGCGGATTGCAGCGAGGCGAAGCTCATGGCCATGTTCTGGATGAACGCAGCGTCGACTTCTTTCAAGGTGAATTTGACGGTGTGATCGTCGACTTTATCGATCTTGGTGATGTTGGTATCCATCCCCATGTCGGTGAAGTACGGGAATTCGGTCGGGTACGCTTTGCGGAACGGGTCGTCCTTGTTAATCATGCGATTAAAAGTGAACAGCACGTCGTCGGCGTTGAACTCACGAGTCGGCTTGAAGTACGGGGTGGTGTGGAACTTCACGCCTTCACGCAGGTGAAAGGTGTACGTCAGGCCATCGTCAGCGATGTCCCAGCTGGTCGCCAGACCAGGAATCACGGCGGTGCCGCCGCGCTCGAACTGGGTCAGGCGGTTGAAAATGGTTTCTGCAGAGGCGTCGAAGTCGGTTCCGGTGGTGTACTGACCAGGATCAAAACCGGCCGGGCTCCCTTCGGAGCAAAACACCAGGTTAGTCGCCGCTTGGGCGAAAGGTGCGGCAGCTAACAAGCTGGCGCCGACTAAAAACGGAATGACCGCGTGTTTGAGCATGGTGGCCTCATGATTTGTTGTCATTTTTGGAATTAGAGGACGACCTCGTGAGTCGTGCCTGCGGATACTTATGCAGGGGCCATACCCAATGCAAGATGCAGGGGGGCCACAAGCATTAAACAGTGGCACGAACGTACCTTAATGTCGCATATGTGTAAATTGACGCGCATTTGACCGTTTGCGCAGGTTTTTTTCGGTGCATATCGCGCACCTACATGGGGCGGCCGGGACGTCTGGCGCCCCCAGTTGGCGCGCGGTGTTACTTATTTATACCCTCGCCAGCGGAGCATCCGGCATATCCCACTTATGCAGCGTAGTCGGCAGATTCCATGTATGCGGCAGTCGTCGGCACATTCCGCGTAGGAGCTGCCGAAGGCTGCGATCTTTTGATCTTTGCGATCTTTTGATCTTGAAGGCAAAGTCAAAAGATCGCAGCCTGCGGCAGCTCCTACAAGGGCAATCAATGCGGTTTAAGGCATCAACACTTCAATCGACCCATCTGCCGTCATGCTGACCTGGCTGGTGCCAGCCTCAACTTCCGGGGTCACCGGAGCGGCGTCCATGCTGGTGGCTTTCATCATCATCGGCCCGCGCATGTACGGTTGTGGATAACCGTTGCTGTTGAGGTTCAGGTTGACGATCTTATAGCCTTTGCCGCCCAGGGCGTCAGTTGCCAGCTGGGCGCGGGCCTTGAAGGCGCTGACGGCGTCCTTGAGCAGTGCGTCTTCACTGGCTTTGCGCGTTGGCGTGGCGATGGCGAAGTCCATGCCGGCCATTTTCAGGTCGGTCAGCAGTTCGCCGGTCAGCTTCGACAGGGCGGCGAAATCGGAGCTTTCCAGGCGCAACTCGGCACGTTCACGCCAGCCGGTGATTTTCTGGCCCTTTGTGTCGTAGATCGGGTAGCTGTTACGGCTCCCCTGGCGCAGGGTGATGTCCTTGACCTGCTTGGCCTGGGCCAGCGACTTGTTCATGGTGGTGCTGATGTCGGCGGCGAGTTTGGCCGGGTCGGTGTTCTGCTCTTCTGTATAAAGAGTCACGATCATCAGGTCGCGGGCCACTTCCTGGCTGACTTCGGCGCGCAGGGAAATCTGGTTGTAATGCAGCTCGTCGGCGGCCAGGGCCGGCAGGCTGGCGACGGTGCCAACACTAAGGGCAAGAAGGGCGGCGCTACGGCGGAAAGTGTGCATGAAAACTCCTTGGGCGATGCGCAGGGGTTAAGGTCCGAGCCTGCGTGAAACCATCAGACTCTAGCTTTTATGAGCCGGTTCGCACAGTTACAACTTCTATACAGATCGAAGGTGACCGTTGCGCGCTCAATCGCGAGCAGGCTCGCTGCCACAGGGATTGCATTTCAATGTGCGAGCGAGTCTGCTCGCGATAGCGGTCTCATAGACGCCACCATGGTTTCTGCCATGTGGCCGTTTGCCGCACTTTTGCCTGCCAGCCCCCGCGCTTGGTTATACTCCTGGCGATCCGCCTGGAGCGCTCATCAGGAGAGCTCATGCTCGCCCCCGTTCAAATCACTTCCGCGACTCGCCAGAACCTCTGGCGGCTGACGTTCATTCGTACTTTGGTACTTGCCGCCCAAGCTGGTTCCGTGGGCCTGGCTTACTGGTTCGACCTGCTGCCGCTGCCCTGGTTTCAGCTGGCCGCGACCCTCGGCTGCTCGATGCTGTTGTGCGCGTTCACGGCCATTCGCCTGCGCACCTCCTGGCCCGTCACTGAACTCGAATACGCCGTGCAACTGGCCTGCGACCTGTTTATCCACAGTGCGCTGCTGTATTTCTCGGGCGGTTCGACCAACCCCTTCGTTTCCTATTACCTGGTGCCGCTGACCATCGCCGCCGTGACGTTGCCCTGGCGCTATTCGGTGATCCTGTCCGGCATCGCATTGACCATGTACACCTTGCTGCTGGCGCGGTTCTATCCCCTGCAGACGTTCCCCATCGCCCGGGAAAACCTGCAGGTTTACGGAATGTGGCTGAGCTTTGCCCTGGCCGCGGCGGTGATCACCTTCTTCGCCGCGCGCATGGCCGAGGAGCTGCGTCGCCAGGAAGAGTTGCGCGCCATTCGGCGAGAAGAGGGCCTGCGCGACCAGCAACTGCTGGCCGTTGCGACCCAGGCCGCTGGCGCCGCCCACGAACTGGGCACGCCTTTGGCCACCATGAGCGTGCTGCTAAAAGAGATGCAGCAGGATCATCCCGACCCGATGTTGCAGGATGATCTGAAGGTGCTGCAGGATCAGGTGAAACTCTGCAAGGAAACCTTGCAGCAACTGGTGCGCGCCGCCGAAGCCAATCGTCGCTTGGCCGTGGAGATGCAGGACGTCACCGACTGGCTCGACGAGGCCCTGAATCGCTGGCACCTGATGCGCCCCGAAGCCAGTTATCGCTTCCAGCGGCTCGGCCAGGGCGCCGTGCCCCGCATGGCGCCACCGCCGGACCTGACCCAGGCCTTGCTGAACCTGCTGAACAACGCCGCCGACGCCTGCCCGGAAGGGTTGCAGGTGACGCTGGACTGGAATGCCGAGGACCTGACCATCAGCATCCGCGACCACGGTGCCGGTGTGCCGCTGGCCATCGCCGAGCAGATTGGCAAACCGTTTTTTACCACCAAGGGCAAAGGTTTCGGCCTGGGCCTGTTTTTGAGCAAGGCCAGCGTGACACGCGCCGGCGGCTCAGTGAAACTCTATAGTCATGAGGAAGGCGGCACGCTCACCGAGCTGCGCCTGCCCCGTGTCGCCCGAGGAGACGAACATGAGTGACGATATCCAAGTCGAAGGCGAAGGCGAAGAACTCCCGCATTTGCTGCTGGTAGACGACGACGCAACCTTTACCCGCGTGATGGCCCGCGCCATGGCCCGTCGCGGCTTTCGCGTCAGCACCGCCGGGTCCGCCGAGGAAGGTCTGACCATCGCCCAGGCGGACCTGCCGGATTACGCCGCGCTGGACCTGAAAATGGACGGTGACTCCGGCCTGGTGCTGTTGCCCAAGCTGCTGGAGCTGGACCCGGAAATGCGCGTGGTGATCCTCACCGGTTACTCGAGCATTGCCACCGCCGTCGAGGCGATCAAGCGCGGTGCCTGCAACTACCTGTGCAAACCGGCCGATGCCGATGACGTCCTCGCCGCACTGCTGTCCGAGCACGCCGACCTCGACACCCTGGTACCGGAAAACCCGATGTCGGTGGACCGCTTGCAGTGGGAACACATCCAGCGGGTGCTGACTGAACACGAAGGCAACATCTCCGCCACTGCCCGCGCCCTGGGCATGCACCGGCGTACTCTGCAGCGCAAATTGCAGAAGCGCCCTGTCCGGCGCTGAACCGGTGCTGAACAATTGTTGTCACACCGCGTTGCAACACGAGCCGATCATCTATGATCGGTTCGTGTGATGTTCTTTTTTCCAATGAGCCTTTTCCATGAATCAGAACGCTGAGTACTCCGCGGTCAATGATGCTGTGCGCGGGCAGTTTTTTCGCAAAGTCTGGGCGATGATCACGCCTTACTGGCGCAGTGAAGAGAAGGCCAAGGCCTGGACGCTGCTGATCGCCGTAATCGTTCTATCGCTGGTCAGCGTAGGCATTTCGGTGTGGTTCAACACCTGGTACAAGGATTTTTACAACGCCCTGCAACAGAAGGATGAGGCAGCATTCTGGCGGTTGATCCTGTATTTCTGCGCGATCGCGGCCGTCGCGATTGTGGGCGCGGTTTATCGGCTGTACCTGACGCAGATGCTGACCATCCGCTGGCGGGCCTGGCTGACCGAAAAACACTTCGCCCGCTGGCTGGGCCATAAGAACTACTACCACCTCGAGCAAGGCGGTTACACCGATAACCCCGACCAGCGCATCTCCGAGGACCTCAACAGCTTCACCTCCAACACCCTGGAACTGGGGATCGGCCTGCTGCGCAACATTGTCAGCCTGGTATCGTTCTCGATCATCCTGTGGGGGGTGTCGGGCAGTATCGAGGTCTACGGGTTTACCATTCCCGGCTATATGTTCTGGTGCGTGCTGGTGTATGCCGTGATCGGCAGCTGGGTGACGCATTTGATCGGTCGTCGCCTGATCGGCCTGAACAACAACCAGCAACGCTTCGAAGCCGACCTGCGATTTTCCATGGTGCGCATTCGCGAGAATGCCGAAAGCATTGCGCTGTATGACGGCGAGCCCAATGAAAATCGTCGCTTGAGCAGTCGCTTCGGCCTGGTCTGGCACAATTTCTGGGACATCATGAAGGTGTCCAAGCGCTTGACGTTCTTCACGGCCGGTTATGGCCAGGCAGCCATCATCTTTCCATTCATGGTCGCGGCACCGCGCTACTTCGCGGGCAAGATCGAGCTGGGGGAGCTGATGCAGATCAGCTCGGCATTCGGCAACGTGCAGGAGAGTTTCAGCTGGTTTATCAGTGCGTACCAGAGCCTCGCGGCCTGGCGCGCCACCTGTGATCGTCTGCTCAGTTTCCGTCAGGCCATGACCGAGAATGAGCAAAAGCCGCAGGCCATCGACGTGCAGAATTCGGGCTCGGCGTTAAAAGTACACAACCTGGGGCTGGATCTTGCTGATGGTCGCCACTTGCTGGCCGGCGCCGACATGACGGTGGAGGAGGGGGATCGTGTAATGATCAGCGGCCGCTCCGGCAGCGGCAAATCGACGCTGCTGCGGGCGATGGGGCATTTGTGGCCGCGGGGCCATGGCAGCATTCGCCTGCCGGCCGAGCGGTACCTGTTCCTGCCGCAAAAACCCTACCTGCCAATTGGCACCTTGCGTGAAGCGCTGAGTTATCCACAGGTCGCCGAGACATACCCTCAAGAGCGCTACGCCCACGTGCTGGAAGTGTGCCGCCTGCCGCACCTGCTGGGCCGCCTGGACGAACCCAATCACTGGCAGCGCATGTTGTCCCCGGGTGAACAGCAACGCCTGGCGTTTGCCCGCGCGCTGCTTTATGCCCCTCAGTGGCTCTACATGGACGAGGCAACGTCGGCGATGGATGAAGAGGATGAAGCCTCGCTGTATCAGGCGCTGATCGACGAGATCCCGGGCTTGAGCATTGTCAGCGTCGGCCACCGCAGCAGCCTCAAACGCTTCCATCCGCGGCATGTGCGTATCGACAATGGCCACCTGGTGGAGCAGCCAGTCACCGCCTAGACGCCGATATCCCTGTAGGAGCGAGCTTGCTCGCGATGGTCTTGAGGACGCGACGGCAAGCCTGTTGCCCCGTGTCATCGTTGACCACCATCGCGAGCAAGCTCGCTCCTACAAGGGGTAGAGGTGATCGTACAACCGCGTTGAGCTATGATGCGGTTTCAACCGAATTTTTCGAGACCGATGTTCACCATGGAAAACCCGATCGCCACACCACGTCTCCCTCGCAAGCGCCGTAGCCTCGCTCAGGAACTGGTGACGGTGCTGTCCGAGCAGATCCGCGACGGTCATCTCAAACGCGGTGACAAGTTGCCGACGGAATCGGCGATCATGGACGCCCATGGCGTCAGTCGCACCGTGGTGCGCGAAGCCATTTCCCGGTTGCAGGCTGCCGGGCAGGTGGAAACCCGCCATGGCATCGGTACTTTTGTGCTCGATACCCCAAGCCCGAGCGGCTTTCGCATCGATCCCGCCACCGTGGTCACCCTGCGTGACGTGCTGGCCATCCTGGAATTGCGCATCAGCCTGGAAGTGGAGTCCGCCGGACTTGCCGCGCAACGCCGCAGCGCCGAGCAGTTAGCCTTGATGCGTGCCGCGCTCGATGCCCTGAACGAAAGCGCGGCCCATGCCAGTGACGCCGTAGCCTCGGACTTCCAGTTTCACCTGCAGATTGCCCTGTCGACCGGCAACCGCTACTTCACCGACATCATGACGCACCTGGGCACCAGCATCATCCCGCGCACCCGCCTCAACTCGGCGCGGCTGGCCCACGACGACCAGCAGCACTACATGAGCCGCCTGAGCCGTGAGCACGAAGAAATCTACGACGCCATCGCGCGCCAGGATTCCGATGCCGCACGGGCCGCCATGCGCCTGCACCTGACCAACAGCCGCGAACGGCTGCGCCATGCCCATGAAGAGGCTGAGGCGCAGCGGGGCTAAACCTGACGGGAGCCGGGCTTGCCCGCGATGGCGGCGGAACATCCACTATCGACGCGACAGGAACACTGCGATCGCCAGCAGCCGCACTCCTGCAAGAGTCATGAGCGAAATCCGGTTGTGTGGCCCTCGACGCTCCCTGTGGGAGCCGGGCTTGCCCGCGATGAAGCCAGCGATCATCCCGCGTCGGCTCTGAGGGTACACATCCTCGGACAACCTACCTCTCAGCCGTAGCTATCCAGCACCCATCCTGCTGCAGGTTTCCCCACTTATTCCCATCCTGACGATGAAATGCAGTTGACGATTAAATTTTAAGTTGTACGATGACCTACAACTCGGCGAAAGCTGAACGGTTTTCCAACAACATACGTCGCTACCCAGGGTGTTCGAATAATGAATCCACAAGAACTGAAGTCCATCCTCTCTTCCGGCCTGCTGTCTTTTCCGGTAACCGATTTTAATGCCCAGGGCGATTTCAATCGCGCTGGCTATATCAAGCGCCTTGAATGGCTGGCCCCGTATGGCGCCTCGGCCTTGTTCGCCGCAGGCGGCACCGGTGAGTTCTTCTCCCTGGCGGCCAGCGAATACTCGGAAATCATCAAGACTGCCGTCGACACCTGCGAAACCAGCGTGCCGATTCTGGCGGGTGTCGGCGGTTCGACCCGCCAGGCCATCGAATACGCTCAAGAAGCCGAGCGCCTGGGCGCCAAAGGCTTGCTGCTGCTGCCGCACTACCTGACCGAAGCCAGCCAGGACGGCGTTGCCGCCCATGTTGAAGCCGTGTGCAAATCGGTGAACATCGGCGTGGTGGTTTACAACCGTAACGTCTGCCGCCTGACCGCTCCGCTGCTGGAACGCCTGGCCGAGCGCTGCCCGAACCTGATCGGCTACAAGGATGGCCTGGGCGACATAGAGTTGATGGTGTCGATCCGTCGCCGCCTCGGCGATCGCTTCAGCTACCTGGGTGGTTTGCCGACCGCCGAAGTGTACGCCGCTGCCTATAAGGCACTGGGCGTGCCGGTCTACTCCTCGGCGGTGTTCAACTTCATCCCGAAAACCGCGATGGATTTCTACCACGCCATTGCCCGCGAAGATCACGCCACCGTTGGCAAGATCATCGACGACTTCTTCCTGCCGTACCTGGACCTTCGTAATCGCAAAGCCGGTTACGCAGTGAGCATCGTCAAGGCCGGGGCAAAAATTGCCGGCTACGACGCAGGTCCTGTACGTGCGCCGCTGACCGACCTGCTGCCAGAAGAGTACGAAGCTCTGGCTGCGCTGATCGACAAGCAAGGCGCGCAATAACAATTGATTGAGCAAGGCCGCTGAGCAATCAGCGGCCTTTTGCGTGAGGAGATAGATCCGTGGCAGATACAAAGCGTTTCGACAATTACATCAACGGCGAATGGGTTGCCGGCAGTGATTACTGCGCCAACATCAACCCTTCCGAGCTGACCGATACCATCGGCGAGTACGCCAAGGCGGACCTGGCCCAGGTCCACGCCGCCATCGACGCCGCTCGCGCTGCGTTTGCGGCCTGGTCCACTTCGGGCATTCAGGCCCGTCACGATTCGCTGGACAAAGTGGGCACTGAAATCCTCGCCCGTCGCGAAGAGCTGGGCACCCTGCTGGCTCGGGAGGAGGGCAAGACCCTGCCTGAAGCCATTGGCGAAGTGACCCGCGCCGGCAACATCTTCAAGTTTTTCGCCGGTGAAACCCTGCGTCTGTCCGGCGATTACCTGCCGTCGGTGCGTCCGGGTGTCCACGTCGAAGTGACCCGCGAAGCCCTGGGCGTGGTCGGCTTGATCACCCCGTGGAACTTCCCGATCGCGATCCCCGCCTGGAAAATCGCCCCGGCCCTGGCCTATGGCAACTGCGTGGTGCTCAAGCCCGCTGACCTGGTACCGGGTTGCGCCTGGGCCCTGGCCGAAATCATCTCCCGCGCGGGCTTCCCGGCCGGCGTGTTCAACCTGGTGATGGGCAGCGGTCGGGTGGTTGGCGATGCGCTGGTGCAAAGCCCGAAAGTCGATGGCATCAGCTTCACCGGTTCGGTGGGGGTGGGGCGGCAGATCGCAGTCAGCTGCGTGTCGCGCCAGGCCAAAGTGCAGCTGGAAATGGGTGGCAAGAACCCGCAGATCATTCTTGACGACGCCGACCTCAAGCAAGCGGTCGAGCTGTCGGTGCAGAGCGCGTTCTACTCCACCGGCCAACGTTGCACCGCTTCGAGCCGCTTCATCGTCACCGCCGGAATTCATGACAAATTCGTTGAGGCCATGGCCGAGCGCATGAAGTCGATCAAGGTTGGACATGCGCTGAAAACCGGCACCGATATTGGTCCGGTGGTCTCCCAGGCGCAGCTTGAACAGGACATGAAGTACATCGACATCGGCCAGTCCGAAGGTGCGCGCCTGGTCAGCGGCGGCGGCTTGGTGACCTGTGATACCGAAGGCTACTACCTCGCGCCAACCCTGTTTGCCGACAGCGAAGCCGCGATGCGCATCAGCCGCGAAGAGATTTTTGGCCCGGTGGCCAACATTGTTCGAGTAGCCGATTACGACTCCGCGCTGGCCATGGCCAACGATACCGAGTTCGGTCTGTCAGCGGGCATCGCCACCACTTCGCTGAAGTACGCCAACCACTTCAAGCGCCACTCCCAGGCCGGGATGGTGATGGTCAACCTGCCGACGGCTGGCGTGGATTACCACGTTCCATTCGGCGGGCGTAAAGGTTCATCCTATGGCTCCCGCGAGCAAGGTCGCTACGCGCAAGAGTTCTACACGGTCGTGAAAACCTCTTACATCGGCTCCTGATACACCGCAATACCTGTGGGAGCTGGCCTGCCAGCGATGGCATCACCGCGGTGTAACTGACACACCGAGGTGCCCGCATCGCCGGCAGGCCAGCTCCCACAAAAACAACACCGTTATTACCCGCATAAAAATAATCAGTGGGAGTACATCTACATGCAAGCGACCAAGCCGACCCACGTCCGCTATTTGATATTGCTCATGCTTTTCCTGGTGACCACCATCAACTACGCCGACCGGGCAACCATTGCCATCGCGGGCTCCAGCCTGCAAAAAGACCTCGGCATTGATGCGGTCACCCTCGGTTACATCTTCTCTGCATTCGGTTGGGCCTACGTGGCCGGGCAAATTCCCGGTGGCTGGCTGCTGGACCGTTTCGGCTCGAAAAAAATCTATGCACTGAGCATTTTCACCTGGTCGCTGTTTACCGTGTTGCAGGGTTATGTCGGCGAGTTCGGCATGTCCACGGCGGTTGTGGCGCTGTTCATGCTGCGTTTCCTCGTGGGCCTGGCTGAAGCACCTTCTTTCCCCGGCAACGCGCGCATCGTCGCGGCCTGGTTCCCGACGGCGGAACGCGGCACCGCTTCGGCGATCTTCAACTCGGCGCAATACTTTGCCACCGTGCTGTTCGCGCCGCTGATGGGCTGGATCGTCTACAGCTTTGGCTGGCAGCACGTCTTTATCGTGATGGGCGTAATCGGCATCATCTTCTCGGGCATCTGGCTGAAAGTGATCTACAGCCCGCGTCAACACCCGATGATCAACGAAGCCGAATTCAAGCACATCGCCGACAACGGCGGCATGGTCGACATGGACCAGGACAAGGGCAAAGGCGCCAAGGCTGACGGACCGAAGTGGGACTACATCCGTCAATTGCTGACCAACCGCATGATGCTCGGTGTCTACCTGGGCCAGTACTGCATCAACGGCATCACCTACTTCTTCCTCACCTGGTTTCCGGTATACCTGGTGCAGGAACGCGGGATGACAATCCTCAAGGCAGGTTTCATTGCCTCGTTGCCGGCCATCTGTGGCTTTATCGGTGGTGTACTCGGCGGGGTGATTTCCGATTACCTGTTGCGCAAGGGGCACTCCCTGACCTTCGCTCGCAAGGCGCCGATCATTGCCGGCCTGCTGGTCTCCAGCAGCATTGTGGCGTGCAACTATGTCGATGTTGAATGGATGGTCGTCGGCTTCATGGCCCTGGCTTTCTTCGGCAAAGGCGTCGGTGCGCTGGGTTGGGCAGTGGTGTCCGACACGTCGCCCAAGCAGATTGCCGGTCTGAGTGGTGGCCTGTTCAACACGTTCGGTAACATCGCCTCGATCACCACGCCGATCGTGATCGGCTACATCATCAGCTCCACCGGTTCGTTCAAATGGGCACTGGTGTTCGTCGGTTGCAACGCACTGGTTGCGGTGTTCAGCTACCTGGTGATCGTCGGTCCGATCAAGCGCGTGGTGCTCAAGGAACCGCCGGTGAGCGGTCCTGAAACTCATAATAAATTGTCTCAAGCGCATTCCTGAGGAGCGGCGTCATGCAGTTGATTGAACATTCCGACTCGCCGCGCTACATCCGCCTCAACGAGCGGGACAACGTGGTTGTGGTGGTTAACGATCAGGGCGTGCCGGCGGGCACAGCGTTTGCGGACGGTCTGGTAACCCTGGACTTTGTGCCGCAGAGCCATAAGGTCACCCTGGAAGACATTCCCGAGGGTGGCCAGGTGATTCGCTACGGCCAGACCATTGGCTACGCGTTGCAGCCGATTCCCCGCGGCAGTTGGGTCAATGAGGATCAACTGCGCATGCCGACCGCGCCACCCCTGGACAGCCTGCCGCTGTCCACCGAAGTACCGGCGGCGCAGGCTCCGCTGGAAGGCTTTACCTTCGAGGGTTATCGCAACGCCGATGGCACCGTGGGCACGCGCAACATCCTCGGCATTACCACCACGGTGCAGTGCGTCACCGGCGTGCTCGATCATGCGGTCAAGCGCATCAAGGACGAGTTGCTGCCCAGGTATCCGCATGTCGACGACGTGGTGGCGCTGACCCATAGCTATGGCTGTGGCGTGGCGATTACCGCAACAGACGCGTACATCCCCATCCGTACCGTGCGCAACCTGGCGCGCAACCCGAACCTGGGTGGCGAGGCGCTGGTGATCAGCCTGGGCTGCGAGAAGTTGCAGGCCGGGCAGGTGATGCACGAAGGGGACAGTTCGGTAGACCTGAGCGACCCGTGGTTGTACCGACTGCAGGATTCCAGTCACGGGTTCACCGAGATGATCGAACAGATCATGGCGCTGGCCGAGACTCGCTTGAAAAAGCTCGACCAGCGTCGTCGCGAAACCGTGCCGGCATCCGAGCTGATTCTGGGTATGCAGTGCGGCGGCAGCGATGCGTTTTCCGGGATCACCGCCAATCCGGCCCTGGGCTACGCCTCGGACTTGTTGTTGCGGGCCGGTGCCACGGTGATGTTCTCCGAAGTCACCGAGGTGCGCGACGCGATCTACCTGCTGACCTCCCGCGCTGAAACCGAGGAAGTGGCGCAGGAACTGGTGCGGGAAATGGACTGGTACGACCGATACCTGGCCAAGGGCGAAGCGGATCGCAGTGCCAACACCACGCCGGGTAACAAGAAAGGCGGGTTGTCGAACATTGTCGAGAAGTCGCTGGGCTCGATCGTCAAGTCCGGCAGCAGCGCGATCAATGGCGTGCTGGGCCCTGGCGAACGCTTCAAGCGCAAAGGCCTGATTTTCTGCGCGACCCCGGCCAGTGATTTTGTCTGCGGGACCTTGCAGCTGGCGGCCGGGATGAACCTGCACGTATTCACCACCGGGCGCGGTACCCCGTATGGTCTGGCGATGGCGCCGGTAGTGAAGGTCTCGACCCGCACCGAGCTGGCGCAACGCTGGCCTGACCTGATCGATATCGACGCCGGGCGGATTGCGACAGGGCGGGCTTCGATCGAGGACCTGGGGTGGGAGTTGTTCCACTTTTACCTGGATGTTGCCAGCGGCAAGAAACAGACATGGGCCGAGCAGCACAAGCTGCATAACGACATCACCTTGTTCAACCCAGCGCCGATTACCTAAGACCGCGTCGCCTGCATCGCTGGCAAGCCAGCCCCCACAGGGATTTCTGCGTTGCATAAAACGTATGAACACGACGAATCTGTGGGAGCTGGCTTGCCAGCGATAGCGGTCTACCAGACGCCAACGTCCCGGGTGGCTTATCATTAGCCACCTAACGACGCTTACCCAAGGTTAATTCCGGCATGCTGGCGATCTTCCTCGAAACCCTGAACATCACCGCCCCGGTGTTTGCCATGCTGTTTCTGGGTGTGCTGCTCAAACGCATCGACTGGATCAACGACAACTTTATCCACACCGCATCGGCCCTGGTGTTCAACGTCACCATGCCGGCGCTGCTGTTCCTGGGCATCCTGCATGCCGACCTGCATGCCGCCCTGCAACCGGAACTGCTGATCTATTTCTCGGTGGCGACCCTGGTGTGTTTCGCCATCGCCTGGGGCTGGGCGATCTGGAAATGTCCGCGGGAAGATCGCGGGATCTACACCCAGGGCGCATTCCGCGGTAACAACGGGGTGATCGGCCTGGCGCTGGCGGCGAGCATGTACGGCGACTACGGGATTTCCCTTGGGGCGATTCTCGCGGCGCTGGTGATCCTGTTCTACAACACCCTCTCGACTATCGTCCTGGCGGTGTACAGCCCGGTGATCAAGTCCGACCCCTGGAGTATCTTCAAGAGCGTGATGATCAACCCGTTGATCATCAGCGTGATTGCAGCGGCACCCTTTGCCTATTTCAAGATCGGCCTGCCGGGCTGGCTGGAAACCTCCGGGCAGTACCTGGCGCAGACCACTTTGCCCCTGGCCCTGATCTGCATTGGCGGCACCCTTTCGCTGGCAGCGATGCGAAAAAGTGGCTCGATGGCGCTCAGTTCCAGCCTGGTCAAGATGATCGGCCTGCCGGTACTGGCGACGCTGGGCGCGTGGCTGTGGGGGTTTCGCGGGGCGGAACTGGGGATTTTGTTCCTGTACTTCGGCAGCCCGACCGCTGCAGCCAGTTTTGTCATGGCTCGCCAGGCCAATGGCAACCATGAGCTGGCGGCAGCGATCATTGTCATCACCACGTTGATGGCGGCGGTGACCACCAATGTCGGGATCTTTTTGTTGCAGTGGGGCGGGTGGATTTAGCCCAGGGGGTTGCGGCGTTCTCCAGGGCCTCATCACGAGCAGGCTCGCTCCCACATTTGGAATGCATTCCCCTGTGGGAGCGAGCCTGCTCGCGATGGCGGCAGACCTGTCACCACAACTTTCGAATAATCATTCCGGCTTCTGGTAAGTATCAATCACTTCCTGCGCCGCCCTGAACGCATCGATGGCCGCCGGTACTCCTGCATACACCGCACAATGCAACAGCGCCTCGCGAATCTCTTCCACTGTGCAGCCATTGTTCAGCGCCCCGCGCACGTGCCCCTTCAATTCCTGCGGACACTTGAGTGCGGTCAGCGCGGCAAGGGTGATCAGGCTGCGGGTTTTCAGCGGCAGGCCCTCGCGATTCCATACGCTGCCCCATGCGTGCTCGTTGACGAAGTCCTGCAGCGGCTGGGTAAAATCGGTGGCATTGCCCAGTGCGCGATCGACGAAAGCATCGCCCATCACTTGCCGACGCACTTCAACGCCGGGTTTTTTATTATCGGTCATGGCACTTCCTTTTTGTGGTGTTGGCGACGCCAGGCGAGCAGTGACGTAAGCAGCACAAACGCCCCCAGGGCCGGCAGGACGAAAAACAGCATCAGGTGTTCAAGCTTGCCGGCCAGCGGCATGCCGGTGGTGAAGGACACCACATGCAGGCCGTAGGCCAGGTACAGCCCCAGGAAAACCAGGCCTTCGGCACGCGTCACCCGGTAACCGGAGTAGAAGATTGGCAGGCACAGCGCGGCGACGCCGAGCATCACCGGCAGGTCGAAATCCAGGGCGTTGGGCGAGACCGACAAGGGCGTCGGAGCAATCAGCGCCGTGACGCCGAGCACGCCCAGCAGGTTGAAAAGGTTGCTGCCAATGACGTTGCCCACGGCAATTTCACGCTGGCCGCGCAAGGCCGCAATCAACGAGGTGGCCAATTCCGGCAGGGAAGTGCTGATGGCCACTATGGTCAGGCCGATGATCCGTTCCGAAAGCCCAAGATCAGTCGCGACCGCGACCGCAGCGCCCAGTAGCAAGTGGCCGGCATACACCAGCATCCCCAGGCCGGCGACGATCATCAGCAGGCTGCTGAACCAGGGCGCCTGGCGAGTTTCATCGTGAGATGGCGGCCGCGTCGAGTGGCGCGACTGGCGCAACAACAGGCCCAGGTACAACACCAGCGCGGCCAGCAGCACCATGCCGTCGAAGCGGGTCAGTTCTTCATTCCAGGCGAGTATGAACACCAGCAGGCTGGCGCCGATCATCAGTGGAATATCCAGGCGCACCACCTGCCGGGACACCCGCAGCGGGATAATCAGCGCCGACAGGCCAAGCGTTACCAGGATGTTGAAAATGCTGCTGCCGATGACGCTGCCCACCGCGATGTCGACGTTCTGTGCCAGGGTCGCCTGCAGGCTGATGGCCATTTGTGGTGCGCTGCTGCCGAGGGCGACGATGGTCAGGCCGATGATCAGCGGCCGCACGTGCAGGCGTGCGGCCAGGCGTACGGCGGCCCGCACCATCAGCTCGGCGCCGGCGATCAGTAGAACCAGGCCGCTGAGCAATTCAATCACGTTGATCAGGGGCAAATCTGCAAGTCCGAAGATGGTCGGCGCTCCAGCTGTCAGTCGTCGAGGGCTTGCACACGCACCCGGGCGGTCCCGCTTCTGAGCATGCCCAGGCGTGCGGCAGCCTCGTGGGAAAGGTCAATCAGTCGCCCACGGGTGTGCGGCCCGCGGTCATTGATGCGGACCACGCAAGACTTGTCGTTGCTCAGGTTGGTGACCTTCACCCGCGTACCGAAGGGTAGTTGGCGATGGGCTGCGGTCAGGGAATTCTTGTTGAAACGCTCGCCACTGGCGGTGCGTTTACCTTGGTGTTTGGCGCCGTAATACGAAGCCGTGCCGGTTTTGTCGTAGCCGTGTGGATCGATGATGTCGTTGCTGGCGCAACCGGCCAACAGAGAGAGCAGGGCGCAAAGGCCGAGTAGACGCTTCATTCAAGGTTTCCCGAAAACAAATGTGGGAGCCAGCCTGCTGGCGATTGCGGAGTGTCAGACACGGATAGGGTGAATGTCAGACCGCTATCGCCAGCAGGCGGGCTCCCACAAGGAGTCGAGCCAGATTTGAAGGCTGGCTCCATTCTCATCAGCCTTCGAGCTTGCTTTTCAGCAGTTCGTTGACCTGTTGCGGGTTGGCCTTGCCTTTGGAGGCTTTCATGGCCTGGCCGACGAAGAAGCCGAACATCTTGCCGCGTTTGGCTTCGTCTGCCGCGCGGTATTGTTCGACCTGCTCGGCGTTGGCCGCGAGCATCTCGTCCAGCACCGCCGCGATCGCACCGGTGTCGGTCACTTGCTTGAGGCCGCGCTTGTCGATGATCTCGTCAGCGCTGCCTTCACCGTTGGCCATGGCTTCAAAGACCACCTTGGCGATCTTGCCGGAGATGGTGTTGTCCTTGATGCGCAGCAGCATCCCGCCCAGTTGCTCGGCCGAGACCGGCGACTGGTCAATGTCCACGCCCTGCTTGTTCAACAGGCTGCCCAGCTCAACCATCACCCAGTTGGCCGCCAGCTTGGCGTCGCCGCTGATGCTCACGACTTTCTCGAAGTAATCGGCTTGTTCGCGACTGGTGGCCAGGACGCTGGCGTCGTAGACCGACAGACCGAACTGCTCCTGGAAACGCTCGCGCTTCTGCGGCGGCAATTCCGGCAGGGTCGTGCGCACGTCGTCGAGGAACGAGTCCTCGATGACCACTGGCAGCAGGTCCGGATCCGGGAAGTAACGGTAGTCGTTGGCTTCCTCCTTGCTGCGCATCGGACGGGTTTCGTCCTTGTTAGGATCGTACAGGCGGGTCTGCTGGATCACTTTGCCGCCGTCTTCGATCAGCTCGATCTGACGCTGCACTTCGGTGTTGATCGCCTTCTCGATGAAACGGAACGAGTTGACGTTCTTGATTTCGCAGCGCGTGCCGAACTCGGCCTGGCCCTTCGGACGGATCGACACGTTGCAGTCGCAACGCAGCGAACCTTCGGCCATGTTGCCATCGCAGATGCCCAGGTAACGCACCAGTGCGTGGACAGCCTTGACGTAAGCCACGGCTTCCTTGGCACTGCGCATGTCCGGCTCGGAAACGATTTCCAGCAGCGGCGTGCCGGCGCGGTTCAGGTCGATACCGGTGGCGCCATTGAACTCTTCGTGCAGGCTTTTACCGGCGTCTTCTTCCAGGTGCGCCCGGGTGATGCCGACGCGCTTGACCGTGCCGTCTTCCAGGGCGATGTCCAGGTGGCCCTTGCCGACAATCGGCAGTTCCATCTGGCTGATCTGGTAGCCCTTGGGCAGGTCCGGATAGAAGTAGTTTTTACGGGCGAACACGTTGTGCTGGCCGATTTCGGCATCGATGGCCAGGCCAAACATCACCGCCATGCGCACCGCTTCCTGGTTCAGTACCGGCAGGACGCCAGGCATGCCGAGGTCAACCAGGCTGGCCTGGGTGTTCGGCTCGGAACCGAAAGTGGTGGAGCTACCGGAAAAAATTTTCGACCGGGTGGTGAGCTGGGTATGAATCTCCAGCCCGATCACGACTTCCCATTGCATGTGTTTCTCCTCAGAAGCCGGTTGGGGTGCGGGTGTGCCAGTCAGTGTTCAGCTGATACTGGTGCGCAACGTTGAGCAAGCGGCCTTCCTGGAAATACGGGGCAAGCAGTTGCACGCCCACCGGCAGGCCATCGACGAAACCGGCCGGCATGGACAAGCCCGGCAAGCCGGCGAGGTTGGCGGTGATGGTGTAGACGTCTTCCAGGTAGGCAGCGACCGGGTCACTGTTCTTGGCGCCGAGCTTCCAGGCCGGGTTCGGGGTGGTTGGACCGAGGATGATGTCGACCTCGTTGAAGGCGGCCATGAAGTCGTTTTTCACCAGGCGGCGGATCTTCTGCGCCTTCAGGTAATAGGCGTCGTAGTAGCCGGCCGACAGCGCGTAGGCGCCGACCATGATGCGGCGCTGCACTTCCGGGCCGAAACCTTCACCGCGGGAACGCTTGTACAGGTCGATCAGGTTTTTCGGTTCTTCGCAGCGATAGCCGAAACGTACCCCGTCGAAACGCGACAGGTTGGAGGAGGCTTCTGCCGGGGCGATCACGTAGTACGCAGGAATCGCGTGCTGCATGTTCGGCAGGCTGATTTCCTTGATCACGGCACCGAGCTTTTCCAGCGCCTTGATGCTGTTGTGGATCAGCTCGGCGATCCGCGGGTCCAGACCGGCGCTGAAGTATTCCTTCGGCACGCCGATGCGCAGCCCTTGCAGCGAGCTGTTGAGGCTGGCGCTGTAATCCGGCACGGGCTCGTCGATGCTGGTGGAGTCATTGGCATCGAAACCGGCCATGCCTTGCAGCAGGATCGCGCAGTCTTCGGCGGTGCGCGCCAGCGGACCGCCCTGATCGAGACTGGAGGCGTAAGCGATCATGCCCCAGCGCGAAACACGACCGTACGTCGGTTTAAGGCCTGTGAGGTTGGTAAACGCGGCCGGCTGACGAATGGAGCCGCCGGTGTCGGTCGCGGTGGCGGCCGGCAGCAGGCGTGCGGCAACAGCCGCAGCTGAACCACCGGACGAACCGCCCGGTACGTGTTCCAGGTTCCACGGGTTTTTCACCGCGCCGTAGTAGCTCGACTCGTTGGCCGACCCCATGGCGAATTCGTCCATGTTGGTCTTGCCCAGGGTCACGGCCCCGGCAGCGGCCAGCTTGGCAACCACGGTGGCATCGTACGGCGCCTTGAAGTTGTCGAGCATCTTCGAGCCGCAGCTGGTGCGGATGCCCTGGGTGCAGAACAGGTCCTTGTGGGCGATCGGCGCGCCGAGCAGGGCGCCGCTCTCACCATTGGCCCGGCGGGCGTCAGCGGCTTTGGCCTGCTGCAGCGCGAGGTCCTCGGTGAGGCTGATGAAGCTGTTGAGCTGTGGATCGAGCTGGGCGATACGCGCCAGCAGGACCTTGGTCAGCTCTTCGGAAGAAAACTTTTTGTCGGCGAGTCCGCGGGCGATCTCGGCCAGAGTCATTTGATGCATTGCAGGCTCTTTCCCTTTAGTCGATGACTTTCGGAACCAGGTACAGGCCGTTTTCGACCGCTGGTGCGATGGACTGGTAGGCCTCGCGATGATCGGTCTCGGTCACGACGTCCGCGCGCAGGCGCTGGCTGGCTTCCAGTGGGTGGGCGAGCGGCTCGATACCGTCGGTATTGACCGCCTGCATTTCGTCGACCAGCCCGAGAATGCTGTTCAGGGCCGAAGTGATGTGTGGAAGATCGGCATCATTGAGGCCAAGGCAGGCCAGATGAGCGATTTTTTCCACGTCGGAGCGTTCAAGCGCCATGGGAATCTCCAGTGGAAAACAGAACGGACGGCGTCCGTGTGTTAGATTGTCGGAACACTACCGCATTTCTACGGTCATAAGGCCGCGATTGTGGGGGTTGGTGCACAGAAAAGCGGCCAATTTAACATATTGGCGCCTTGCCCAAAATCCCTGTCGTTGTTAGAGTTTGCCGCACTTTTTTACCCACGCGTTGCCTAGGGTCCTTTCCCCATGTTCAAGAAACTGCGTGGCATGTTTTCCAGCGATCTTTCCATTGACCTGGGCACTGCCAACACCCTTATTTACGTGCGCGAGCGCGGAATCGTTCTGAATGAGCCATCGGTTGTGGCCATTCGGACACACGGTAACCAGAAAAGTGTCGTGGCCGTCGGCACCGAGGCCAAGCGTATGCTCGGCCGTACTCCAGGAAATATTGCTGCCATTCGTCCGATGAAAGACGGCGTAATCGCCGACTTCAGCGTCTGCGAAAAGATGCTGCAGTACTTCATCAACAAGGTTCATGAAAACAGCTTTCTGCAGCCTAGCCCGCGAGTGCTGATCTGCGTTCCATGCAAATCCACCCAGGTTGAGCGTCGTGCCATCCGTGAATCGGCCCTGGGTGCCGGTGCCCGTGAAGTGTTCCTGATCGAAGAGCCGATGGCTGCTGCGATCGGCGCCGGCCTGCCGGTAGAGGAAGCTCGCGGTTCGATGGTGGTCGACATCGGTGGCGGTACCACTGAAATCGCGCTGATCTCCCTGAACGGTGTGGTCTATGCCGAATCCGTACGGGTTGGCGGCGACCGCTTCGACGAAGCGATCATCACCTACGTGCGTCGCAACTACGGCAGCCTGATCGGCGAATCCACCGCCGAGCGCATCAAGCAGGAAATCGGTACGGCCTACCCGGGCGGCGAAGTTCGCGAAGTCGATGTTCGCGGTCGCAACCTGGCTGAAGGCGTGCCACGTGCTTTCACCCTGAACTCCAACGAAGTGCTGGAAGCTCTGCAAGAGTCCTTGGCTACCATCGTTCAGGCAGTGAAAAGCGCACTGGAGCAATCGCCTCCGGAACTGGCTTCCGACATCGCCGAGCGTGGCCTGGTGCTGACCGGTGGTGGCGCCCTGCTGCGTGACCTCGACAAGTTGCTGGCTCAGGAAACCGGCCTGCCGGTGATCGTTGCCGAAGACCCGTTGACCTGCGTTGCTCGCGGCGGTGGCCGTGCATTGGAAATGATGGATAAACACACCATGGACCTGCTCTCCAGCGAATAAGTCGCGGGGTTGCATCTATGCTGTTGAGCGCACAGGCAGCACTTTGCAGTGCTGCCTGTTGGCGTTTATCTTCTGTCAGTCTGCATCCAGGCCGGTCTGCCGTATGAATAAACAAAACATTTGCCTGGGAGGAGCGGCTTATTAAACCGCTTTTCACCAAAGGGCCTTCACTGGGCGTGCGCTTGTTGGTGCTGGTCGTGCTATCGGTCGCACTGATGGTGGTCGATGCCCGCTTCACACTGCTCAAGCCAGTGCGTAGCCAAATGTCGCTGGTGCTGATGCAGTCCTACTGGATCACCGACCTGCCGCAGCGGTTATGGCAGGGTGTGGCCAGTCAGTTTGGCAGCCGCACCGAACTGGTCGCCGAAAACGAAAAACTCAAGACCGAAAACCTGCTGCTGCAGGGGCGCATGCAAAAGCTTGCCGCCCTGACCGAGCAGAACGTTCGGCTGCGCGAGTTGCTTAACTCCTCGGCCCTGGTCAACGAAAAAGTCGAAGTGGCCGAGTTGATCGGCATGGACCCCAATCCCTTCACCCATCGCATCATCATCAACAAGGGTGAGCGCGATGGCGTGGTCCTCGGCCAGCCGGTACTTGATGCCCGTGGCCTGATGGGGCAGGTCGTCGAGTTGATGCCCTATACCTCCCGCGTGTTGCTGCTGACCGATACCACCCACAGCATTCCGGTGCAGGTCAATCGCAACGGCCTGCGCGCAATCGCCAGCGGCACCGGTAACCCGGAACGCCTGGAACTGCGCCATGTAGCCGATACGGCCGACATCAAGGAAGGCGACCTGCTGGTCAGTTCCGGCTTGGGTCAGCGGTTCCCGGCCGGTTACCCGGTGGCGACGGTCAAGGAAGTAATCCATGACTCCGGCCAGCCATTTGCCATCGTTCGCGCCGTGCCCACCGCCGCATTGAACCGCAGCCGTTACCTGCTGCTGGTGTTCAGCGACGGGCGCACGGCCGAAGAGCGTGCCAATGAAGCGGCCCAGGCCCAGGAAACCCTGGACCAGTACGGTGGCGGCCCGATGATTCCTGCCACGGTGCCCAAACCCGCCATAGTCCCGGCAGCAGCAGCAGCAGCAGCAGCAGCAGCTGCGCCTGCGGCTCCCGCTGTGCCGGCGGTCGTCGCGCCGGTGGCGCCTGCCGCCACGACCCCGGTCAAGCCTGTGGTGACAAAGCCGCCGGTCACCAGGCCTGCTGCCAAACCGCCTGTCTCTGCACCGGCTAACACTGGGGGACGAGAATAATGGTCGGTACGACTGCATCCCGAAACGGCTGGATCGTCTGGCTGACCTTCGCCATCGGCATGCTGCTCAGCGTCTCACCGCTGCCGCAGTTCATGGAAATCCTGCGCCCATTGTGGCTGGCATTGCTGCTGGCCTTCTGGGCACTGGCGATGCCGCAGAAAGTCGGCATGGTCACCGCATGGTGCCTGGGTCTGGCCGAGGACGTGCTCTATGGCACGCTGCTGGGCCAGAACGCCTTGATTCTCACGCTCATCACCTTCCTGGTGCTGTCGCTGCAACAACGCCTGCGGATGTTCCCTATGTGGCAGCAGAGCCTGGTGATCCTGGTGATCTTCGGCCTGGCCCAACTGGTTCAGCTATGGCTCAGCGCCCTCACCGGTAATCGCCAGCCGACACTGGCGCTGGTATTGCCCGCTCTGGTCAGTGCCCTGCTGTGGCCGTGGATCAGCTACGGTTTGCGCGGGCTGCGTCGACGCTACAAGATCAACTAAATCGGTCAGGCATTTGCCCGCACGGGTGTACTGGACAGGGAGATGTCGTGATGAAACAGCTATTTCTCGCCTCAGGCTCGCCACGTCGGCGTGAGTTGCTCACGCAGATTGGCGTGCCGTTTTCCGCCATCAGTGCGGACATCGATGAAACCCCCTTGAATGACGAATCCCCTTCGGCCTACGTCGAGCGCCTGGCGCGAGGCAAGGCCGAGGCCGGGCGTGATGCTGTCGTGTGCGCCGCAGATTATTGCGTGCTGGGTGCCGACACCGCCGTAGTGCTGGACGGGAAAATTCTTGGCAAGCCGGTGGACGAAGCTGACGCATGCGCCATGCTTATGATGTTGTCCGGTCGCGAGCATGAAGTTCTGACAGGTATCGCCGTGCTGGATGGCGCGCGTTGCGAATCCCGGGTGATCCGTAGCCTGGTACGTTTTCGCCGCATTGAAGCGCCAGAAGCGGCGGCCTACTGGGCCAGCGGCGAACCCCGTGACAAGGCCGGCGGTTATGGCATCCAGGGGCTCGGCGCGGTGTTCGTGGCGGGGCTGGATGGCAGCTACTCGGCGGTGGTTGGCTTGCCACTGTGCGAAACCGCAGAACTGCTGGGCCATTTCGGCATACCCTGTTGGCAAACCCTTAACGCGCTCTGAGCGTCGTACTGACAAGATGCGGCCATTATCGTGAAAATGCCTGAACGAGACCCTGCCATGAGTGAAGAGATCCTGATCAACATCACGCCGATGGAATCGCGCGTGGCGGTGGTTGAAAACGGTGTTCTGCAAGAGGTTCACGTCGAGCGCACGCAGAAGCGCGGGATTGTCGGCAACATCTACAAGGGCAAGGTCGTTCGGGTATTGCCGGGGATGCAGGCGGCTTTTGTCGACATCGGCCTTGATCGGGCAGCGTTCATCCATGCCTCGGAGATTTCCCTGCGCGAAGGGCCTGCGGTTGAGAGCATCAGCGCACTGGTTCACGAAGGCCAAAGCCTGGTGGTGCAGGTCACCAAGGACCCGATCGGCTCCAAAGGCGCACGCCTGACCACCCAGCTGTCGATTCCGTCGCGATACCTGGTGTACATGCCGCGTACGGCACATGTCGGCATCTCCCTGAAAATCGAAGACGAAGGCGAGCGTGAACGGCTCAAGCAGGTAGTCACCGACTGCGTGGCCAGGGAAGGGATCAAGGAAGCGGGCGGCTTCATTCTGCGCACGGCTGCAGAAGGTGCCGGTGCCGATGAAATCCTCATGGACATCCGTTACCTGCGCAGGCTCTGGGATCAGATCAACGAGCAGATCAAGACCATCGGCGCGCCGAGCGTGATCTACGAAGACCTCGGCCTGGCGCTGCGCACCTTGCGCGACCTGGTCAGCCCGAAGATCGAAAAAATCCGCATCGACTCTCGGGAAACTTTCCAGAAAACCACGCAGTTCGTCGCTGAATTGATGCCGGAAATTGCTGATCGCCTGGAGCACTACCCGGGTGAACGGCCGATTTTCGACCTGTACGGCGTCGAAGATGAAATCCAGAAGGCCCTCGAGCGCAAGGTCCCGCTAAAATCCGGTGGTTACCTGGTGGTCGATCCGGCGGAAGCCATGAGCACCATCGACGTCAACACCGGGGCTTTTGTCGGGCATCGCAACCTCGAAGAAACCATCTTCAAGACCAACCTGGAAGCGGCCACCGCTATCGCTCGTCAACTGCGCCTGCGCAACCTGGGCGGGATTATCATCATCGACTTCATCGACATGGAAGACGAAGAGCACCAGCGCCAGGTCCTGCGTACCCTCGAAAAACAGCTGGAGCGCGACCACGCCAAGACCAACATCATCGGCATCACCGAGCTGGGCCTGGTGCAGATGACCCGCAAGCGTACCCGTGAAAGTCTCGAACAGGTGCTGTGCGAACCTTGCAGCAGCTGCCAGGGCCGGGGCAAGCTGAAGACGCCGGAAACCGTCTGCTATGAAATTTTCCGGGAAATCCTGCGGGAGGCTCGCGCCTATCAGGCCGAAGGCTATCGTGTATTGGCGAACCAGAAAGTTGTCGACCGCCTGCTGGATGAGGAGTCCGGCAATGTCGCCGAACTCGAAGGATTTATCGGCCGCACCATCCGGTTTCAGGTGGAAACCATGTATTCACAGGAACAATACGACGTGGTGCTGCTCTGAACCCTTACGTCGTCAATCACCTGGAACAGCTGGCCTCAGCTTTCTGCAGTTTTAACGCCATGGGAGCCAACTGACATGGACCGTCTGACACGCATTTTGGCCGCACTGACCCGCTGGGGTCTGGGCCTGTGCGCGTTGGCTTTGGTGCTGATGGCGCTCTACGTCAGCCTTGGGCGGGAACTGACGCCGCTGGTGGCCGAATACCGGGCCGAGGTCGAGGCCAAGGCCAGCACTGCGTTGGGTATGCCGCTGCACATCGGTGAACTGGAAGGTAACTGGAGCGGTTTTGCGCCGATCCTGCTGGCCCATGACGTGATGCTCGGCGAAGGGGCAAACGCTCTGCGCCTGGACCAGGTGCGCGCGGTGCCGGATATCTGGGCCAGCCTGCTGGCCCGCGAAGTACGCCTGGCCCATCTCGAACTCAACGGCCTGAAGATCAGCCTCAAGGAAGGCGAGGATGGCCATTGGGCTCTGGAAGGATTGCCCGTCCAGCAGGATCAGCCGCTGGACCCTGAACAACTGCTCAACCGCATGCAGATGGTCCAGCAGCTTTCGGTCCTTGATAGCCAGGTGACCTTGCAGCCGCTGGATCATGTGCCGCTCACCCTGACGTATGTCGGCATGAGCCTCAAGACCGGCAGCACCCGACAGCGGCTCGATGCCCGGCTGACATTGCCGGATGGCCAGCCATTGGCCCTGAGTCTGCGCACTCGGCTGCAGGCCAGCGACTGGAAGAACGGTGCAGCGGACGCCTATCTCAGCCTGCCGCAAAGTGACTGGTCGAAGTGGCTGCCGGAGCGTCTGACCCAGCACTGGAATTTCACCGAGATCAAGGCCGGCGGCGAGCTGTGGGTAAACTGGAGCAAGGGCGCGCTGCAGAGCGCGGCCGTGCGTCTGAATGCGCCGCAAATCAAAGGTGCCTACGCCGAGCGCAAGCCGATCCAGATCAGCAACCTGGCACTCAACGCCTATTTCCAGCGTGACGCCGCGGGTGCGCTGGTCACACTCGACTCCTTGGCCATGAACTTCGGCGAAACCCGTTGGGAATCGCGCCTGCAACTCAAGCAGAGCGGGGCCAGTGATAACACCCCGGAACTGTGGCACCTGCAGGCCGATCGCCTCGACCTTACGCCGCTCACGCCGCTGTTGAATGCGCTGGGCCCCTTGCCTGAAGGGGTCGCCACGGCGGTCGAGCGACTTAAAGTGACGGGTAGCCTGCGTAATGTACTGCTCGACTTCCGGCCAGCGGCCACGGACGACAGCAAAATCAGCTTTGCCGCCAACCTCGACCGGGTAGGCTTCAATGCCTATCACGGTGCACCGGCGGCGCGAAATGTCAGTGGCAGTATCAGTGGCGACCTGGGGCAGGGCGAGTTGCGCATGGACAGCAAGGACTTTTCCCTGCACCTGGACCCGATCTTCGCCAAGCCCTGGCAGTACCTCCAGGCCAACGCCAAGCTGACCTGGAAAATTGATAAAGAAGCCTTCACCCTGACCGCGCCCTACCTGAAGGTGTTGGGCGAGGAGGGCAAGATTGCCGGCGACTTCCTGATCCGCCTGCATTTCGATCATTCCCAGGAAGACTACATGGACCTGCGGGTCGGCCTGGTGGACGGTGATGGTAAATACACTGCCAAGTACCTGCCGACGGTATTGAGCCCGGCGCTGGACGAATGGCTGCGCACCGCGATTCTCAGGGGCGCGGTAGACGAAGGTTTCTTCCAGTACCAGGGCTCGCTGGCCCACGGCGCTGCAGAAGCCGATCGCAGCATCAGCCTGTTCTTCAAGGTTCATGACGCAGAACTGGCCTTCCAGCCAGGCTGGCCGCATGTCAGCAAGGTCAGTGGCGATGTGTTCATCGAGGACAGCGGGGTGCGGATTCTTGCCAGCAAAGGGCAGTTGCTCGACACCCAGGTTCGCGATATCTACGTCGAAATTCCCCATGCGGCTGCCGGCAAAAGCAGTCACTTGCTGCTCGACGGCGCTTTTGCCGGGGGGCTGGGCGATGGCCTGAAAATTCTCCAGACCGCGCCGATCGGTACCGCGCAGACCTTTGCCGGCTGGGAAGGCGAGGGCGACCTGCAGGGCAAGCTGAAGCTGGATATTCCGCTGGCCAAGGGCGAGCTGCCGAAAATCCTGGTCGACTTCAAGACCGCCAAGGCGCGCCTGAAATTGAGCGAGCCGGCGCTGGAATTGACCCAGCTCAAGGGTGATTTCCGTTTCGACAGCACCAAGGGCCTTAGCGGTCAGAATATCACGGCACGGGCCTTTGATAAGCCGGTCTCCGCGCAGATCTTTGCCGATGGCAGTGCCGGCAATCTCAAAACCCGGGTGATGGCGGCGGGCCAGGTCGAGGTGAAAAAACTCACTGACTGGTTGAGCGTGACCCAGCCGTTGCCGGTCACCGGTGTGATTCCCTATCAACTGCAACTCAACCTTGGCGGAGCCGACAGCCAGTTACTGGTCAGCTCCAACCTCAAGGGCGTTGCCATCGATCTGCCTGCGCCGTTTGGCATGGCGGCGAATGTGGGGCGCGACACCACGTTCCGCATGACCCTGCAGGGTGAGGATCGGCGTTACTGGGTCAATTACGGCGAGCTGGCGAACTTCACCTATGAAGCGCCCGTCAGCAATTTCGCCGAAGGTCGTGGCGAACTGCTGCTGGGTGGCGGTCAGGCCGTCGTGCCGGGTGCCAAGGGCCTGCGAGTGCGCGGTTCGCTATCGGAACTGGACGTCGGGCCCTGGAAGGACCTGGCAGACAAATATGCCGGCAAGGATCCTGGCGGCAGTGCCAAGCAGTTGCTCAGCAGCGCCGACCTGAAGATCGGCAAACTCACCGCCATGGGCACGACGCTGGATCAGGCATCGGTGCAGTTGAACCGCAGGCCGGCCTCGTGGGCTTTGCAGCTCGACAGCCAGCAGGTCAAGGGCACGGTCGCGATCCCTGACGCCAAAGGTGCGCCGATTGCCATCAACCTGCAGTACGTGAAGTTGCCAGCGCCCGATCCGACGGTCCTCGCCGATGAGAACTCGCCGGACCCGCTGGCCACCGTGGACCCGACAAAGATTCCGGCGCTGGATGTCACGATCAACCAGCTGTTCCAGGGCAAGGACCTGGTTGGCGCCTGGTCGCTGAAGGTCCGCCCCACAGCCAAAGGCATTGCCCTCAACACCCTGGACCTGGGCCTCAAGGGCATCCTGCTGCAGGGCAGCGGTGGCTGGGAAGGCACACCGGGCGCATCGAGCAGCTGGTACAAGGGTCGGATCAGCGGCAAGAATCTCGCCGACGTACTGAAGGGTTGGGGATTCGCGCCGAGTGTCACCAGTGAAAACTTTCACATGGACGTCGACGGTCGCTGGCCTGGTTCGCCAGCCTGGCTGGCCACCAAGCGCTTCTCCGGCACCCTCGATGCGTCGCTGAACAAAGGCCAGTTCGTCGAAGTTGATGGCGGCGCCCAGGCGTTGCGGGTATTTGGCCTGCTGAACTTCAACTCCATCGGCCGTCGCCTGCGCCTGGACTTTTCCGACCTGTTCGGCAAAGGCTTGAGCTACGATCGGGTCAAGGGACTGCTGGTCGCAAGTGACGGGGTCTTCGTCACCCGCGAGCCGATCCTGATGACTGGCCCATCGAGCAACATCGAGTTGAACGGCACCCTGGACCTGGTGGGCGACAAGGTTGATGCCAAGTTGCTGGTGACCTTGCCGGTGACCAATAACCTGCCAATTGCCGCGCTGATTGTCGGCGCACCGGCCATCGGCGGCGCGCTGTTCCTGATTGACAAGTTGATCGGCGACCGCGTGGCGCGTTTCGCCAGCGTCAAGTACACCGTCAAGGGGCCGTGGAAAGAACCGAAAATCACTTTCGACAAGCCTTTTTGAAATCATCAGCCAGGCTCGATGGAGTAGCATGGCCCCTGTAGGAGCTGCCGCAGGCAGCGATCTTTTGACCTTGGCGATTTTAAAATCAACATCAAAAGATCGCAGCCTGCGGCAGCTCCTACGGGGTATGTTTCGATTTCACGATAGGAATACGTCATGTCATTTGCGGTGATTCAAATGGTCAGCCAAAGCGATGTGCTGGCCAATCTGGCCCAGGCCCGCCGCTTGCTCGAAGAGGCCGCCGCAGCTGGCGCGCGCCTCGCCGTGCTGCCAGAAAACTTCGCCGCCATGGGCCGCCGTGATATCGCTGACATCGGGCGCGCCGAGGCGTTGGGCGAAGGTCCGATCCTGCCATGGTTGAAACAGACCGCCCTCGACCTCAAGTTATGGATAGTGGCCGGCACATTGCCGCTGCCGCCGGTGGATCAGCCAACGGCCAAAGTGCACGCCTGCTCGTTGCTGGTCAATGACCAGGGCGAGACGGTGGCGCGCTACGACAAGCTGCACCTGTTCGATGTGGATGTGGCAGACAACCGCGGGCGTTATCGCGAATCCGATGACTATGCTTATGGCAGTGGTGTCGTGGTAGCGGATACGCCAGTCGGCCGGGTCGGCCTGACGGTGTGTTATGACCTGCGTTTTCCAGAGCTGTACAGCGAATTGCGGGCTGCCGGCGCGGAGTTGATTACCGCACCTTCAGCCTTCACTGCGGTGACGGGCGCGGCGCACTGGGAGGTGCTGATTCGCGCACGGGCCATCGAGACACAGTGTTACGTGCTCGCGGCAGCCCAGGGTGGAACTCATCCGGGACCGCGCGAAACCTGGGGGCACGCCGCCATCATCGATCCTTGGGGGCGTGTGCTGGCCCAGCAGGATCAAGGCGAGGCCGTGCTGCTGGCCGAGCGCGATAGTAGCGAACAGGCGTCCATCAGGGCGCGGATGCCGGTGTCCAGCCACCGGCGCTTTTTCTCGCAGGGCGCACAGCGACCTGCCTCGCAATGAACGAATTTAAGGCGTAAAGCATATGAGCGAGTTGTTGTCCTCAGTCAGTGAACACCTCCTGGCACCTGGCGGCGTAACCATCGAGAGCCTGCAAGGTGTGCTCGGCGATCTCGCCGGCCCGGGCATCGATGCCGCCGACCTGTACTTCCAGGGACAGATCTCCGAGTCCTGGGCGCTGGAAGACGGCATCGTCAAGGAAGGCAGCTTCAACCTCGACCAGGGCGTCGGCGTGCGCGCGCAGTCCGGTGAAAAAACCGGCTTTGCCTACAGCAACGCCATCACCCTCGAAGCCCTGGGCGCAGCGGCCCGTGCCGCGCGTTCGATCTCCCGTGCCGGCCAGAATGGCAGCGTGCAGGCTTTTACTACCCAGGACGTCGCCCAGTTGTACGGGCCGGATAACCCGCTGGAAGTGATGAGCCGTGCCGAGAAAGTCGAGTTGCTCAAGCGCATCGACGTCGCAACCCGTGCTCTCGATCCGCGCATCCAGCAAGTCACTGTGAGCATGGCCGGTGTGTGGGAGCGCATTCTGGTGGCTTCCACCGACGGCGGCCTGGCAGCGGATGTACGTCCACTGGTGCGCTTCAACGTCAGCGTGATCGTCGAGCAGAACGGTCGCCGCGAGCGCGGTGGCCATGGCGGCGGCGGTCGTACCGACTACCGTTATTTCCTCAGTGATGACCGCGCCATGGGCTACGCCCGCGAAGCGCTGCGTCAGGCGCTGGTGAACCTGGAAGCCATTCCGGCACCGGCCGGCACCTTGCCGGTCGTACTGGGCTCGGGCTGGTCCGGTGTGTTGCTGCACGAGGCGGTTGGTCACGGCCTGGAAGGCGACTTCAATCGCAAGGGCAGCTCCGCCTATAGCGGACGCATGGGCGAGATGGTTGCCTCCAAGCTGTGCACCATCGTCGATGATGGCACCCTGGCCGGTCGTCGCGGCTCGCTGAGCGTCGACGATGAAGGCACTCCGACCGAGTGCACCACGTTGATTGAAAACGGCGTGCTCAAGGGCTACATGCAGGACAAGCTCAACGCGCGCCTGATGGGCGTGGCCCGCACTGGCAACGGTCGACGTGAATCCTACGCGCACCTGCCGATGCCGCGCATGACCAATACCTACATGCTGGCAGGCGAGAGTGATCCGCAGGAGATCATTGCCTCGGTGAAACGCGGCATCTACTGCGCCAACCTCGGCGGTGGCCAGGTCGACATCACCAGTGGCAAGTTTGTGTTCTCCACCAGCGAGGCGTACCTGATCGAGGACGGCAAGATTACCGCGCCGGTCAAAGGCGCAACCCTGATCGGTAACGGGCCGGAGGCGATGAGCAAGGTGTCGATGGTCGGCAACGACCTGTCGCTGGACAGCGGCGTCGGAACCTGTGGCAAGGATGGGCAGTCGGTGCCGGTCGGTGTCGGCCAGCCAACGCTGAAGATTGATGCAATCACTGTGGGTGGCACAGGATCGTAAGGAACACGTGTTCCGTGCAGGAGCTGCCGCAGGCTGCGATCTTTTGCTTTTACAAGATCAAAAGATCGCCGCCTTTGGCAGCTCCTACCTCGGATGGGTTGTGCGCTACTTAACGCAAACCGCGTTGAGTCTCGTCCAGCTCACGGATGTACTTGAAGATTTTACGGCTCGATGCCGGCGGCTTGTTGGTCGCCAGTTCGTGCTGGGCCTGACGGATCAGGGAGCGCAACTGCTGGCGATCAGCCTCCGGGTAGTCGAGCACGAACTTCTCCAGGACCGCATCGTCGCCCGCGATCAAGCGATCGCGCCAGCGTTCCAGGCCATGGAAACGTTCGTTGTACTGCCGGGTGGAGGCATCGAGTTGATCGAGCAGAACAAGAATGGCGTCAGTGTCCTGGTCGCGCATCAGTTTGCCGATGAACATCAGGTGCCGTTTACGCGCGATATTCGCGGTGTGCTTGGGCGCATCGGCCAATGCCCGGCGCATGGCGTCGGTCAACGGCAGTTTTGCCAGCAAGTCAGGCTTGAGTGTTGTAAGGCGCTCGCCAAGGTCAACCAGAGCATGCAGCTCGCGTTTAACCTGGGATTTGCTTTTTTCTCCCGTATCGAGGGAGTCGTCGTAAGAATCAACCATGGTGGCCGTCCGCAAAGAAACGCCGCCATGATAACCAGTCGGGGGCCGCTTGTCCGGCCCGGTCGCTCGATGACCCTCGCCGAAAGCAGAATTTGAGTGGAGAACAGCATGAGTGCAGTTGAAAGCGTCGGCCCGCAAGCGTTGCCGGCACTGCAGGAACAAGTCGAGCAGATCATTGCTGAAGCCAAGCGCCAGGGCGCCAGTGCCTGTGAAGTAGCAGTATCCCTGGAGCAGGGCCTGTCGACTTCGGTGCGCCAGCGTGAGGTCGAGACTGTTGAGTTCAACCGCGACCAGGGCTTTGGCATCACTTTGTACGTCGGTCAGCGCAAAGGCTCGGCCAGCACATCGGCCAGTGGGCCAGAGGCGATCCGGGAAACCGTGGCCGCCGCACTGGCAATTGCCAAGCACACCTCCGAAGACGAAGCCTCGGGCCTGGCAGATGCTGCGCTGATGGCCAAGGACCTGAAGGATTTCGACCTGTTCCACCAGTGGGACATTACCCCGGAGCAGGCCATCGAGATGGCCCTTAGCTGTGAAGCGGCGGCGTTTGCAACCGACAGCCGGATCAAGAACGCCGACGGTACCACCCTCAGCACGCATCAGGGCTGCCGAGTCTATGGCAACAGCCACGGGTTCATTGGCGGTTATGCATCGACCCGCCACAGCCTGAGCTGCGTGATGATCGCCGAGGCCGATGGCCAGATGCAGCGCGATTACTGGTATGACGTCAGCCGCCAGGGCAATTTGCTGGCCGATCCGGTGAGCATTGGCCAGCGTGCCGCGCAGCGGGCTGCCAGCCGGTTGGGCGCGCGCCCGGTGCCAACCTGTGAAGTGCCGGTACTGTTCTCCGCCGAACTTGCCGGTGGCTTGTTCGGCAGTTTCCTTTCGGCGATCTCCGGCGGCAGCCTGTATCGCAAATCTTCATTTTTGGAAGGCACCTTGGGGCAGCAACTGTTCCCGCAATGGCTGACCATCGACGAGCGTCCACACCTGATGCGCGCCATGGGCAGTTCGGCGTTCGACGGCGATGGCCTCGCGACCTATGCCAAGCCGTTCGTCGAGAAGGGCGAGCTGGTGTCGTACATCCTTGGCACCTATTCCGGTCGCAAGCTGGGGATGCCGAGCACCGCCAACGCCGGCGGCGTGCACAACCTGTTCGTCACCCATGGCGACGAAGACCAGGCAGCCTTGTTGCGCCGCATGGGCCGCGGCCTGCTGGTAACCGAGTTGATGGGGCAGGGCCTGAACATGGTCACTGGCGACTATTCCCGCGGTGCTGCCGGCTACTGGGTTGAAAACGGCGAAATCCAGTTTGCGGTCCAGGAAGTGACCATCGCCGGCAACATGCGCGACATGTTCAAGCAGATCGTTGCCGTGGGTAATGACCTGGAACTGCGCAGCAATATTCGCACGGGGTCGGTGCTGATCGAGCGGATGACCGTCGCAGGCAGCTGATATTTTTGCTGCAACACTAAAGGCACGCCACCCAACCGGATGGCGTGCTTTTTTTTCGCCTGCATATCACGGCAGGTAAAGCACGCCTGTTGGAGCAAGCTTTGCTCCCCAGAGGGATATCCGGGATCTCGGGGTTGTTTTGGTTATCATTATCATATAATAATAAATCTCATTACCGAATGAGCCCGGATCATGAGTTCTGCCTTGCACGAGCAGCCCTATCAAGAAAGCTGGCGCTGGATGAGTCGCCAGATCCGTTGCGCAATGGACCCTGACGAGCCGCGCCTGATTGAGCACTACCTGGCCGAAGGCCGGTACCTGGCGTGTTGCACGGCCACTTCTCCCTGGACCATAGCCGAAACCTCTTTCCGTTTGCTGCTTGATACCGCCGCCGACGTCGCACTGCCCTGGCACTGGCGCAGCTTGTGCCTTGACCAGGCCTGGCGTCCTCTGCGCGACCTGGAACGCCTCTCCTTGTGTAAATGCCGCCTCAAGCGCTGGCAACGCTACACCTGGCAACTGGCCACCTGCGAGTTGCAGCCCTCCATTCCTCTAGACGAACTGGTGCAAGGATTTTCTGATGAACAAGACACGTATTGAGCGCGACAGCATGGGCGAATTGAACGTCCCGGTAGACGCCCTGTACGGCGCGCAAACCCAGCGCGCAGTGGATAACTTCCCCATCAGCGGCAAGCCGATGCCGGTGCAGTTCATCCGTGCATTGATCCTCGCTAAAGCTGCAGCGGCCCGCGCCAATGTCGAGCTCAAGCAGATCAGCGAGTCCCAGGGCAAAGCCATTGTCGATGCGGCGCAAGGCTTGCTCGAGGGCGACTTCATGCAGCACTTCCCGGTGGATATCTTCCAGACCGGCTCGGGCACCAGTTCCAACATGAACGCGAACGAGGTGCTCGCCACCCTGGCCAGCCGTCTGCTCGGTGAGCCGGTCAATCCCAACGACCATGTCAACTGCGGCCAGAGCAGCAATGACATCATCCCGACTACCATCCATGTCAGCGCTGCCCTGGCCCTGCATGAGCAACTGTTGCCGGCATTGACCCGCCTGGTGCAGGTGATCGAGCGCAAGGCCGAAGAGGTGCATCACCACGTCAAGACCGGTCGCACGCACCTGATGGATGCCATGCCGGTGCGCATGAGCCAGGTGCTCAACGGTTGGGCCCAGCAACTCAAGGCCAACGTCGGGCACCTGCAGGATTTGCTGCCGAGCCTGCAATCCGTGGCTCAAGGCGGCACGGCGGTGGGCACCGGGGTCAACGCCCATCCCGAATTCGCGGTACGTTTCAGCGAACAGTTGAGCAAGTTGACCCTGGTGGAGTTCACCCCGGGCCAGGATCTGTTTGCGCTTATTGGCTCGCAAGATACGGCCGTCAGTGTTTCCGGCCAGTTGAAAGCCACCGCCGTGACCTTGATGAAGATCGCCAACGACCTGCGCTGGATGAACTCCGGCCCTTTGGCCGGTCTCGGTGAAATCGAACTCGAGGCGCTGCAGCCGGGCTCCTCGATCATGCCTGGCAAGGTCAATCCGGTCATACCGGAAGCCACCGCCATGGTTGCCGCCCAAGTGATCGGCAACGACACGGTCATCACCATCGCCGGTCAGTCGGGCAATTTCGAGCTCAACGTGATGTTGCCGATCATCGCCCAGAACCTGCTGAGCAGCATCGAATTGCTGGCCAATTCCAGCCATCTGCTGGGTGAAAAAGCCATTGCCAGCTTCAAGGTCAACGAAGCCAGGCTCAAGGAAGCGCTGTCGCGCAACCCGATCCTGGTCACGGCCCTGAACCCGATCATTGGCTACCAGAAGGCCGCTGAAATCGCCAAGAAGGCCTATCAGCAAGGCCGCCCGGTGATTGATGTCGCCCTTGAACACACTGACCTGACGCGCAGCCAGCTCGAGCTTTTGCTTGACCCGGTAAAGCTCACTGCAGGCGGCGTGTAACCACCGCTACCGTTTTGGAGGCTCACCATGGAGCACTGGAAACGCACGATCGAAAGAGCAAATCGCTGTTTCATGCAGGGCGAACTGGTCGATGCGCGCGAGGCTTACTTGCAGGCATTGGCACTGGCCCAGGTGTTGTTCGAGCGCTGGGCGGATGCCGACGAAGCGGTGGCAGCCTGCGTCATCTCCCATCACAACCTGGCAGACCTGCACCTGCGGCTCAATCAGCCGGAGGAGAGCGCCGAATACCTGTGTGCCATCCACCAGCGGTTGCTGCAGGCCATGCAGGACACGCGACTGGCGCCAGCGTTGCGCGAAGCGGCGCTGCGCCAGAGCAGCAAGACCTATGTCGAGCTGCTGAATTTCATCAGCGAACACGGTGAATACCCACGGACCCACCGCCTGCTGCACATCGACGTTCCAACTGCCTACCGTCCTGCGCCTCTTCATCATGGAGTTCACTGAACATGGCTTTTACCCTGCCTGACTTGCCCTACGCCTACGATGCCCTGGAACCGCACATTGATGCCAAGACCATGGAGATCCACTACACCAAGCACCACCAGACCTACATCAATAATCTGAACGCGGCCGTCGAAGGCACCGAATTCGCCGAATGGACCGTGGAAAAGCTGGTGGCGGCCGTCCAGCAGCTGCCGGAAAAACTGCGTGCCGCCGTTATCAACCAGGGCGGTGGTCATGCCAACCATTCGCTGTTTTGGGAAGTCATGGCCCCGCACGGTGGCGGCGCCCCTGACGGCGCGCTGGCCCAGGCAATCGACGAGCAACTGGGCGGGCTCGACAGTTTCAAGGAGGCGTTCACCAAGGCTGCGCTGACCCGTTTTGGCAGTGGCTGGGCATGGCTGAGTGTGACCCCGCAGAAAAAACTGGTGGTGGAAAGCAGCGGCAATCAGGACAGTCCGCTCATGAATGGCAACACGCCTATCCTTGGCCTGGACGTGTGGGAGCACGCCTACTACCTGCAGTACCAGAACCGTCGCCCGGAATACATCAACGCGTTCTACAACGTGATCAATTGGCCTGAAGTGGCGGCGCGCTACAAGGCGGCCCAGGGTTGAATCTCCAATGAAAAACCACCAAGGCTGATTATGGGCACTGAAACGCTGGCGATCGGAAGTGGGCGGATGTTTCGTTACGCATTCGGATCGCTGTTATTGCTGGCGGGTATGTCCTTGCTGGTCGCCCAAGGGCTGGCGTGGCTGGATCTTGAACCGAAACTGCTGCGTGCATTGCAGGGTGGGGCGATCTGCGCACTGGGTACGGCGCTGGGCGCGGTGCCGGTGCTGGTGATTCGCCGCATGCCGCAAGCCGTCAGCGATACGCTGTTAGGTTTCGGCGCGGGGGTCATGTTGGCGGCGACGGCGTTTTCGCTGATCGTGCCTGGGATCTCCGCCGCGCAGAGCCTCGGGCTTAAGCCTTGGGCCGCCAGTGGCCTGATCAGCCTTGGTATCATGCTTGGCGCTTTGGGTTTGTATCTGGTGGACCGCAAGGTCTCCGGGGCCTGCCCGGAAATGCTGGCAGGCGCGCAGGAGGGGCCGGCGATTGCGCCGAGGATCTGGCTGTTCGTGTTTGCCATCATTGCCCATAACATTCCCGAAGGCATGGCGGTCGGGGTGTCAGCCGGGGGCGGCATGCCTGATGCCGATAGCCTGGCGATGGGTATTGCGCTGCAGGATGTGCCGGAAGGGCTGGTGATTGCGCTGGTGTTGGCGGGGGCGGGGATGTCGAGGGTCAGGGCATTCCTGATCGGTGCCGCTTCAGGGTTGGTTGAGCCGGTTTTTGCGCTGCTGTGTGCGTGGCTGGTGAGCCTGGCCGAACTGCTATTGCCGCTTGGGCTGGCACTGGCGGCCGGGGCCATGTTGCTGGTGGTTACGCACGAAGTGATCCCCGAGTCGCGACGTCATGGTCACGACAAGCTGGCGAGCCTGGGGTTGCTGATTGGGTTTTGCTTGATGATGGTGATGGATACGGCGCTGGCTTGAAAATCAAAAGATCGCACAGGGTTCGTGTACCCGTGCAGGCTGCGATCTTTTAATCTTGACCTTGTTCTTTACTCGCCTTCGTCGAAGTAGTTGTTGATCAACGCTACCAGCGCATCCAGCGCTTCGTCCGCCTCTTCGCCTTCGGTACTCAAATGGATCCTGGTGCCCTTGCCAGCCGCCAGCATCATCATTGCCATGATGCTCTTGCCGTCCACCGTGGTTTCCGGCGTGCGTCCTACCCTGATGGTGCAATCCTTGAACTTTCCTGCGACCCCGACAAATTTCGCCGACGCGCGGGCATGCAGGCCCAGCTTGTTGATGATTTCAATTTCCAGAGCAGGCATTGCGATGTGAATCCTTTAGCTGAGGTCGCGGTGGCGGACCTGGACGTTCTTCAGGGATTGTTGCAGAACCTGGCCCAGACGTTCGGTCAGGTAGACGGAGCGGTGATGCCCGCCGGTGCAGCCAATGGCTATGGTGACATACGCGCGGTTGCTGGCAGCAAAGCGTGGAAGCCATTTGAGCAGGTAGGTGGAGATGTCCTGGAACATTTCCTCGACGTCCGGTTGCGCGGCCAGGTAGTCGGCTACCGGTTGATCGAGCCCAGATTGCTCGCGCAACTCTGGTTTCCAATAAGGGTTGGGCAGGCAGCGCACGTCGAACACCAGGTCGGCATCCACAGGCATGCCACGCTTGAAGCCGAAAGACTCCACCAGGAACGCGGTGCCAGGCTCAGGCTGGTTCAACAGCCGCAGCTTGATGGTATCGCGCAACTGGTACAGGTTCAGGTTGGTGGTGTTGACCTTGAGGTCAGCCAGGTCGGCAATCGGACCCAGCAGATTGGACTCGTCCTGAATTGCCTCGGCGAGCGAGCGATTGGCATTGCTCAGCGGATGGCGGCGACGGGTTTCGGAAAACCGCTTGAGCAGGGTTTCTTCGTCGGCGTCCAGGTACAGCACGTCACACTTGATGTGACGGCTGCGCACTTCCTCCAGCAATTCCGGAAAACGGGACAGGTGGCTTGGCAGGTTGCGCGCGTCAATCGACACGGCCACCAGCGGTTGCGCGAGCTCGGTGTGGATCAGTGCTCGTTCGGCCAGCTCGGGCAACAGCCCGGCGGGCAAGTTGTCGATGCAGTAGTACCCGCTGTCTTCAAGGACATCGAGCGCGGTACTTTTACCTGAGCCGGAGCGGCCGCTGACAATGATCAAGCGCATGATTAATGACCGTTCTGCTCGTCCAGGACAACCTGGTACAAGGCTTCATTGCTCGGGGCGCTGCGCAATTTTTCGCGCACTTCCTTGCGATCAAGCATGCTGGCAATCTGGCGCAAAAGCTCCAGGTGCGCATCGGTGGCGGCTTCCGGGACCAGCAACACGAACAGCAGGTCAACCGGAGCACCGTCGATGGCGTCGAAATCAATAGGGGCGTCGAGGTGCATCAGGGCGCTGACCGGGGAGGTACAGCCCTTGAGGCGACAGTGGGGGATGGCGATGCCGTTGCCAAAACCGGTCGAGCCGAGTTTTTCACGGGCGATCAGGGCCTCAAAGACATCTTGCATCTCCATATCCGGCACTTCGCGATGGATTAGGTTGGCAATTTGTTCGAGGGCTTTCTTTTTACTGCCGCCCGGCACGTTCACGAGGGAACGGCCGGGGGTCAGGATGCTTTCAAGTCGGATCATGGATTGGGAGTGTTAACGACCGGTTGCGCCCTGGAGGAGGCTCTGGGTCTTTTCCTTATGCTTTTTGAGTTGGCGATCCAGCTTGTCGGTCAGCAGGTCGATGGCGGCATACATGTCCGTATGCTCGGCATTGGCGACCACTTCTCCGCCGGGTATATGCAGCGTGGCTTCGATTTTCTGCAGCAGCTTCTCGACGGTCATCGTGACTTGCACGTTGGTTATCTTGTCGAAATGCCTTTCCAATCGGGCGAGTTTTTCGCCGATGTAGGTGCGCAGGGGTTCGGTCACTTCCAGTTGGTGTCCACTGATGTTGACTTGCATACAGCTTCTCCTTCGTTGCCAGTGCATAAAGCGGTAGACCCGATGATCTACCACTGGAACGCTGTGGCGTGGCTTTACATCAACCGCTTGCGTTCGCTCGAAGGCGCGATCCCAAGGGATTCGCGGTACTTGGCGACGGTGCGGCGAGCCACCTGAATGCCTTGTGCCTCCAGTAAACCAGCGATCTTGCTGTCACTCAACGGCTTTTTCTGATTTTCCGCTGCAACCAGTTTTTTGATGATCGCGCGGATCGCCGTGGACGAGCATTCACCGCCTTCCGAGGTGCTGACGTGACTGGAGAAAAAGTATTTCAGTTCATAAATACCCCGTGGGGTATGCATGAATTTTTGCGTGGTCACCCGGGAAATCGTCGATTCGTGCATGCCGACGGCTTCGGCGATGTCATGCAGTACCAGCGGCTTCATGGCTTCGTCGCCGTACTCCAGAAAACCCCGTTGATGCTCGACGATCTGGGTGGCAACTTTCATCAGGGTTTCGTTGCGGCTCTGCAGGCTCTTGATGAACCAGCGGGCTTCCTGCAACTGATTGCGCATGAAGGTGTTGTCCGCGCTGGTGTCAGCGCGACGCACAAACCCGGCGTACTGGGCGTTGACCCGCAATTTGGGCACCGACTCCTGGTTGAGTTCCACCAGCCAGCGCTCGTTGTCCTTGCGCACGATCACGTCCGGGACCACGTATTCGGCCTCGCTGGACTCGATCTGCGAGCCGGGTCGCGGGTTGAGGCTCTGCACCAGTTCGATCACCTGGCGCAGTTCATCTTCCTTGAGCTTCATGCGGCGCATCAGCTGGCTGTAGTCGCGGCTGCCCAGCAGGTCGATGTAGTCCGTGACCAGGCGCTTGGCTTCTGCGAGCCAGAGGGTCTTGGCGGGCAACTGGCGCAATTGCAGCAGCAGGCATTCGCCGAGGTTTCGGGCAGCGATACCGGCCGGTTCGAATTGCTGGATGCGGTGCAGGACGGCTTCGATTTCGTCCAGCTCGATGTCCAGCTCCGGGTCGAAGGCTTCGAGGATTTCCTCGAGGGTTTCGTCCAGGTAGCCCTGATTGTTGATGCAGTCGATCAGGGTGACGGCGATCAGGCGGTCCGTGTCGGACATCGGGGCGAGGTTGAGCTGCCACAGCAGGTGGCTTTGCAGGCTTTCACCGGCCGACGTGCGGGTGGTGAAGTCCCACTCGTCATCATCGTTGCTGGGCAGGCTGCTGGCGCTGGTCTGGTAGACGTCTTCCCATGCAGTATCGACCGGCAGCTCGTTGGGAATGCGCTCGTTCCAGTCGCCTTCCTCAAGGTTGTCGACCGTTGGCGCGGTCTCCTGATAGGAGGGCTCCGAAACATCGGCGTTGGGTTGCTGCTCGGCTTTGTCGGCCAAGGGATCGGCATTGTCGAAGTCGTCGCCGTCTTCCTGGCGTTCGAGCATCGGGTTGGACTCCAGCGCCTCCTGGATTTCCTGCTGCAGGTCCAGGGTCGACAATTGGAGCAGGCGGATGGCCTGTTGCAGCTGAGGTGTCATCGTCAGCTGCTGGCCCATTCTCAAGACTAGCGATGGTTTCATGGCAGGGGCTTAAACCTTATTCGCCGGCGCGCATGCGCCATCCACTACAGGGCGCCGAAGCGCCAAACTTAAGCAAATTATATGCCCGATTTTGCAGTGTTTGCCTAGAGCGCTGTAACAATAAAAAAGTATTGATTTTTCAAAGTGACAAGCGCTCGCGCGACTGGGCAGGCACCTCAGCGCTTACAGGCGGAACTCATGGCCCAGATACACTTCCTTGACCAGGTCGTTGGCCAGGATGGTCGCGGAGTCGCCCTCGGCAATCAGCTGGCCATCGTTGACGATGTAGGCTGTTTCGCAGATATCCAGGGTTTCGCGGACGTTGTGGTCGGTGATGAGTACACCAATGCCCTTGGCCTTCAGGTGATGGATAATCTGCTTGATATCGCCAACCGAGATCGGGTCCACGCCGGCGAAAGGTTCATCGAGGAGGATGAACTTCGGGTTGGTGGCCAGCGCCCGGGCAATTTCCACACGGCGTCGCTCGCCGCCCGACAGGCTCATGCCGAGGTTGTCGCGGATGTGGCTGATGTGGAATTCCTGCAGCAGGCTCTCCAGCTCCTTGCGGCGCCCGGCCTTGTCGAGTTCCTTGCGGGTCTCGAGGATGGCCATGATGTTATCGGCCACCGACAGTTTGCGGAAGATCGACGCTTCTTGCGGAAGATAGCCAATACCTGCCTTGGCGCGGCCGTGCATGGGCTGGTGACTGACATCCAGGTCGTCGATCAGCACGCGGCCCTGATCAGCCTGCACCAGGCCGACGATCATGTAGAAGCAAGTGGTCTTGCCGGCGCCGTTGGGGCCAAGAAGCCCGACGATCTGACCGCTGTCGATGGACAGGCTTACGTCACGCACGACCTGGCGGCTCTTGTAACTCTTGGCCAGATGCTGAGCTTTCAGAGTTGCCATTACTGGGCCTTCTGCTCGTCGGTTTTCTTTTTAGGCTGGATAACCATGTCGATTCGCGGGCGCGACTCGGTCACCTTGTTGCCCGTGGCGCGACCGGCGCTTGCCAGCTTCTTCACGGTGTCGTAGACGATTTTCTCGCCCTGGGTGACGTTGTTGTCCTTGTCGATGACCTTGGCTCGATCGATCAGCACGACGCGGTTCTGCGAGGCGTGATACTGGATCGTGACGCCGTAGCCCTGGACAGGCTTGGCGTCGCCCTGGGTCTGCAATTGCTCGAAGTAAGCCAGGTTGCCCACGGAAGTCACCACGTCGATGTCGCCTGCCGGGGTGCGAGTGATGGTCACGGTGTTACCGGTCACCTTCATGGAGCCCTGGGTGATGATGACGTCGCCTTTGTAGGTGGCGATGCCGTTCTTGTCGTCCAGTTGGGCGTCGTCGGCCTGAATGCGGATAGGCTGCTCTTGATCGTTCGGCAGAGCCCAGGCGCTCACGCTTCCCAGTGCTGCGCCCAGGCTGAGCAAAATAGGGAGGGTTTTAACGAGCCTCATACTGTCCTCTTACGTTCGATAGCAGGTGTATCCTGCTTTCTTTCAAATACGCTTTCATTCCCGTGCCAGTCGACACGCCACCGGCGCCGTCGATTCTAACGGGTTGCTCCGTCTGCGCATATTGCTGCTTCGGGAACACGGTCATACGGGTGGTGGTAATCAGCGTCTTGCGGTTTTTCTCGTCGAAACGTGTGATACGCACCGAGTCGATCAGTTCCACTTCCGTACCATCCGGATTCACTTCACCGCGTTCGCTCTGTACATGCCAGGGAAACTCGGTGCCGCGGAACATGTTCAGGTCCGGGTTGGTCAGCAGCGTCACTTCAGTGGCTTTAAGGTGTTCGACCTTGTCCGACGTCATCTCGTACTGCAGCTTGCCATCGGGCAGGAACTGCACGCTGTGGGCGTTCAGGGCGTAATAGTCGATCGCCGTCTCATCGACGGCCACGGTCGGCTTGTCGAGAAAGCGTTCAGGGCTGATGTTCCAGTAGCCGACCGCAGCAAAAATCGCGGCGATGCAACCGAACAGCAGTATGTTGCGAAACTTTTTGCTCAGCATAGTTGGCTCACAGGTACGCGGCGTTTGCCGCATCGAGGCGGCCCTGGGCGCGCAGGATCAATTCGCAGAACTCGCGGGCAGCACCTTCGCCTCCGCGGGCCTGGGTGATGCCGTCGGCATGTTCACGCACGAAGCTGGCCGCATTGGCCACCGCCATGCCCAGGCCAACGCGGCGTATCACCGGCAGGTCAGGCAAGTCGTCGCCGAGGTAGGCGACTTGCTCATAGCTTAGGCCTAGTTCGCCAAGAAGTTCGTCCAGCACCACCAGTTTGTCTTCGCGCCCCTGGTACAGATGGGGAATGCCGAGGTTTTTTGCCCGACGCTCAACCACCGGGGTCTTGCGACCGCTGATGATAGCGGTCTGAACGCCGGCTGCCATCAACATCTTGATGCCCTGGCCGTCGAGGGTGTTAAAAGTCTTGAATTCACTGCCGTCTTCGAGAAAGTACAGGCGCCCATCAGTGAGCACTCCGTCGACATCAAAGATTGCCAGCTTGATATTCTTGCCACGTTGCAGCAGATCGTTGCTCATTACATGACTCCTGCGCGCAGCAGGTCGGAGAGGTTGAAGGCGCCGATCGGGCGATCCTCATCGTCCACCACTACGAGAGCGTTAATTCGGTTGTCTTCCATGATCTTCAAGGCTTCGGCGGCGAGCATCTCGGCCCGCGCGGTCTTGCCGTGAAGGGTCATGACCTGGTCGATGGTGGCGTGATGAATGTCGATGGCGCGGTCCAGGGTGCGGCGCAAGTCACCGTCGGTGAAGATCCCGGCGAGTTTGCCGTCGGCCTCCAGTATCGCGGTCATGCCCAGGCCCTTGCGAGTCATTTCCATCAGCGCGTCCTTGAGCAGGGTGCCACGCTGGACCCGGGGCAGGGCGTCGCCGGCATGCATGACGTTCTCGACCTTGAGCAGCAGGCGACGACCAAGTGCACCACCCGGGTGGGAAAAAGCGAAATCTTCCGCCGTGAAGCCACGCGCTTCCAGCAGCGCGACGGCCAGTGCGTCGCCCATGACCAGTGCCGCAGTGGTGGACGAGGTGGGCGCCAGGTTCAGCGGGCAGGCTTCATGCTCGACTTGCACGTCGAGATTGACTTCGGCGGCCTTGGCCAGGGTCGAGTCAGGGTTGCCGGTCATGCTGATCAACTGGATGCCCAGGCGCTTGATCAGCGGCAGCAGGGTTACGATTTCAGTGGTCGAGCCGGAGTTGGACAGGGCCAGGATGATGTCGTCCCGGGTAATCATGCCCATGTCGCCGTGGCTGGCTTCGGCCGGGTGGACGAAAAACGCCGTGGTCCCGGTGCTGGCCAGGGTGGCGGCGATCTTGGTGCCGATATGCCCCGATTTTCCCATGCCGACCACGACCACGCGGCCCTTGCTTGCCAGAATCATCTCGCACGCGCGTACGAAATCTGCGTCGATGCGTGGAAGCAAGCCTTGTACGGCTTCCAGTTCGAGACGGATGGTGCGTTGTGCCGATTGAATCAGGTCGCTGGATTGGCTCATGTCGGAAATCGTATAGCCTGATGAAAAGGCGGCGATTATAGCGGTTATGATCGAAACCCTCACGCTAGTTCGTCGTGCTTTGTCATTCCCTGTTACGTAATCCTCTCGCTGGGAGTCTTTTGACCTGTCGTGCAGCTGAACATCGCCCGGCTTTAGCCTTGGGCGCCAAGCCCTTGCAGTGATATAGTTCGCCGCCAGTTCGGCCTGCCCACGGTGAATGTGCTTTCGTCAGAAAGACAGGCGTCCGAGTGTGAGGCTGCATCGCAAGGAGTTTAGATGAGTGCCGATAACGCCTACGCGGTCGAGCTGAAGGGACTGACCTTCAAGCGCGGTGCGCGCAGCATTTTCAATAACGTCGATATCCGTATTCCACGGGGCAAGGTCACCGGCATCATGGGGCCTTCAGGGTGCGGCAAGACCACGCTGTTGCGCCTGATGGGCGCACAGTTGCGGCCGACTGCCGGCGAAGTCTGGGTTAACGGCCAGAACCTGCCGAAGCTGTCTCGAAGCGATCTGTTCGACGCTCGCAAGCATATGGGCGTGCTGTTCCAGAGCGGTGCGCTGTTCACCGACCTCGACGTGTTCGAGAACGTGGCTTTCCCATTGCGTGTGCACACCCAGCTTCCGGAGGAAATGATCCGGGATATCGTCCTGCTCAAGTTGCAGGCCGTAGGCTTGCGCGGCGCGATCGACCTGATGCCCGACGAACTGTCCGGTGGCATGAAGCGGCGTGTCGCGCTCGCGCGGGCCATTGCCCTCGATCCGCAGATCCTCATGTACGACGAGCCCTTTGTCGGGCAGGACCCGATCGCCATGGGCGTGCTGGTGCGCCTGATCCGCCTGCTCAACGATGCGCTGGGTATCACCAGTATTGTGGTTTCCCACGACCTGGCAGAGACCGCGAGCATCGCCGACTACATCTATGTAGTGGGTGAGGCGCAGGTTTTGGGGCAGGGCACGCCGGACGAGCTGATGAACTCGGACGATCCGCGGATCCGCCAGTTCATGACGGGCGAACCTGATGGCCCGGTCGCGTACCACTTTCCAGCGACGGATTACCGCGCAGATCTTCTGGGGAAGCCTTGATGCGCAAGATTTCACTGATAGAACGTGTACGCCGGTTCGGCGCGGCGGCAATCGATGCCGTCGCGGTGTTCGGGCGGGCGACCTTGTTCCTGTTTCATGCCTTGCTCGGCCGTGGCGGCATCGGTGGTGGCTTCGGCCTGCTGATCCGGCAATTGCATTCGGTGGGCGTCATGTCCCTGGTGATCATCGTCGTCTCCGGGGTGTTCATCGGCATGGTGCTGGCGCTGCAGGGTTTCAACATCCTGTCCAGCTACGGCTCGGAGCAGGCGGTCGGGCAGATGGTTGCGCTGACCCTGCTGCGTGAACTGGGGCCGGTAGTCACCGCCTTGCTGTTCGCCGGGCGCGCAGGCTCTGCCCTGACGGCCGAGATTGGCAACATGAAATCCACCGAGCAGTTGTCCAGCCTGGAAATGATTGGTGTCGACCCGCTCAAGTACATCATTGCCCCGCGCCTGTGGGCCGGCTTCATATCCCTGCCAGTGCTGGCGATGATTTTCAGCGTGGTGGGTATCTGGGGCGGTTCATGGGTGGCCGTCGACTGGCTGGGAGTCTATGAAGGTTCCTACTGGTCGAACATGCAGAACAGCGTGACGTTCTCTGAAGATGTGCTCAATGGCATCATCAAGAGTGTCGTCTTCGCTTTCGTCGTGACCTGGATTGCCGTATTCCAAGGCTATGACTGCGAGCCCACTTCCGAGGGTATCAGTCGTGCCACTACCAAGACCGTCGTATACGCCTCGTTGGCGGTGCTCGGCCTGGACTTTATTCTGACCGCCTTGATGTTTGGAGATTTCTGATGCAAAACCGCACCCTGGAAATCGGTGTCGGCCTTTTCTTGCTGGCTGGCATCCTGGCTTTGCTGTTGCTTGCGTTGCGGGTCAGTGGCCTGTCCCCGAGCGCAACAACCGATTCTTATAAACTTTACGCATATTTTGACAATATCGCCGGTTTGACGGTCAGAGCTAAAGTGACCATGGCCGGTGTGACTATCGGCAAGGTCACTGCGATCGATCTGGACCGCGACAGTTTCACCGGCCGGGTGACCATGCAGCTGGACAAGAGCGTCGATAACCTGCCGACGGACTCCACTGCATCTATCCTGACCGCTGGGCTGTTGGGCGAGAAGTACATCGGCGTCAGCGTTGGTGGTGAAGAAACGCTGCTCAAGGATGGCGGGACCATCCACGATACGCAGTCGTCGCTGGTGCTCGAAGACCTGATCGGTAAATTCCTGCTCAACACCGTTAGCAAAGAAGCCAAATGAGGAGTTTTTGAATGATCTCTACCTTGCGACGTGGCCTGTTGGTATTACTCGCGGCTGTGCCGCTGATGGCTAACGCCGTGGCGGCGCCGTCGGCGCACGATCTGGTGCAGGACACCACTACCCGGTTGCTGGCCGATCTGGCTGCCAACAAGGCAAAGTACAAGCAGGACCCTAACGAGTTCTACAACGCCCTGAACGGCATTGTCGGACCGGTGGTCGATGCCGAAGGCATCTCCCGCAGCATCATGACCGTGAAGTATTCGCGCAAGGCCTCGCCTGAGCAGATGCAGCGCTTCCAGGAAAACTTCAAGCGCAGCCTGATGCAGTTTTATGGCAATGCGTTGCTCGAATATAATAACCAGGGCATCACCGTTTCCCCTGCCAAGGATGAAAGCGGTAACCGGACCAGCGTTGACATGCAGGTCAAGGGCAGCAGTGGCTCCATCTATCCTGTGTCCTACACGCTGGAGAAAATCAACGGCGAGTGGAAAGTCCGCAACGTCATCATCAACGGCATCAACATCGGCAAGCTGTTCCGCGATCAGTTCCAGGACTCGATGCAGCGCAATGGCAACGATCTCGACAAGGTGATCAACAACTGGGCCGGCGAAGTTGCCAAGGCCAAGGAAACCACCGAGCAAGCTGCCGAGAAGCAAACCCAATGAGTGAGTCGGCCGTCCAGATGAATGAATCCGGCGAACTGCACCTCAGTGGTACGCTGGATTACCGCAGCGGCCCGGTTCTGCGCAAGCAGGGCCAGGCGCTGATCAAGGCCAGCAAGGCTGCGGCGCTGGTGGTTGACTGTTCGCAGGTGGTTAAGTCCAGCAGTGTCGGCTTGTCGTTGCTGCTGTGCTTCATGCGAGATGCCCAGGCCGCCGGCAAGGCCCTGAGCATCCGCGCGATGCCCGAAGATATGCGCGAAATCGCTCAGGTCAGTGAATTGACCGAGTTATTGGCGCATCCCTAACCGCATCTACAGGGAAGCCCCCCGTCAGAGTCCTGCTTAGCGGGGTTCGCAGGCGCGGGGCTTTTTTGTATGATGTCCGACCCGCGCGCACAAGGCGCCGATTGAGGTTGAGCATGCAGGCCGTAGAAGTGAAGAGCTTCCTTGAAGGAAAGCTGCCAGACACGAAGGTGGAAGTTGAAGGCGAAGGCTGCAATTTCCAGCTGAACCTGATTAGCGATGAACTGGCGGCGTTGAGCCCGGTGAAGCGTCAGCAGCAGGTCTATGCCCATTTGAACCCATGGATCACCGATGGCAGCATCCATGCGGTCACTATGAAATTTTTCAGCAGCGCGGCCTGGGCCGAGCGCACCTGAGCCCAAGGGCGTCGAGATTCTTATGGATAAACTGATTATTACTGGTGGCGTTCGTCTTGATGGCGAAATCCGCATCTCCGGGGCAAAGAACTCCGCCCTGCCGATCCTGGCCGCAACCTTGCTGTGCGATGGCCCGGTTACCGTTGCCAACCTGCCGCACCTGCACGACATCACCACCATGATCGAGCTGTTCGGCCGCATGGGCATCGAGCCGGTGATCGACGAGAAGCTCAGCGTCGAAATCGACCCGCGCACCATCAAGACCCTGATCGCCCCGTACGAACTGGTGAAAACCATGCGTGCGTCGATCCTGGTACTGGGCCCGATGGTTGCCCGTTTCGGCGAAGCCGAAGTTGCGCTGCCTGGCGGTTGCGCCATCGGCTCGCGTCCGGTTGACCTGCACATCCGCGGTCTCGAAGCCATGGGCGCGGTGATCGACGTGGAAGGTGGCTACATCAAGGCCAAGGCGCCTGAAGGTGGCCTGCGCGGCGCGCACTTCTTCTTCGACACCGTCAGTGTGACCGGTACCGAGAACATCATGATGGCCGCTGCGCTGGCCAAGGGTCGCAGCGTCCTGCAGAACGCCGCTCGCGAACCTGAAGTCATCGACCTGGCGAACTTCCTGATCGCCATGGGCGCCAAGATTACCGGCGCCGGCACCGACACCATCACCATTGATGGCGTCGACCGCCTGCACCCGGCTACTTACAAGGTAATGCCGGACCGTATCGAAACCGGTACCTACCTGGTTGCTGCTGCTGTTACCGGCGGTCGCGTGAAGGTCAAGGATACCGATCCGACCATCCTTGAAGCGGTGCTTGAGAAACTCAAGGAAGCGGGCGCGGAAATTACCTGCGGCGAAGACTGGATCGAGCTGAACATGCACGGCAAGCGGCCTAAAGCCGTCAACGTGCGTACGGCTCCGTACCCGGCATTCCCGACTGACATGCAGGCGCAGTTCATTTCGCTCAACGCCATTGCCGAAGGCACCGGTGCCGTGATCGAGACGATCTTCGAGAACCGTTTCATGCACGTCTACGAGCTGCACCGCATGGGCGCCAAGATCCAGGTCGAAGGCAACACTGCCATCGTTACTGGCACCGAGAAGCTCAAGGGCGCGCCAGTCATGGCCACCGACCTGCGTGCTTCGGCCAGCCTGGTGATCTCCGCGCTGATTGCTGAAGGCGACACCCTGATCGATCGCATCTACCACATAGACCGTGGTTACGAGTGCATCGAAGAGAAACTGCAGATGCTCGGCGCCAAGATCCGCCGCGTACCGGGCTAGTCCCTGCTGCAGCTGTGGTGAGGGAGCAAACTCCCTCGCCACGGTTTGCTGTTAACTGATTTGTTTCAAATCGAGGCTGATTCTTCGTTATCGGGAATGCCTCGATGTGTGTCCGGCGCCGATTGCGACCGGGCATGAGTACCTTTATTAAGGACTGACGTTTCCCATGTTGACCATTGCATTGTCCAAGGGCCGCATTCTTGATGACACCCTGCCGCTTCTGGCTGAAGCGGGCATCGTGCCGACCGAGAATCCGGACAAGAGCCGCAAGCTGATCATCCCCACGACCCAGCCCGACGTACGTTTGCTGATCGTGCGTGCTACCGATGTGCCGACTTACGTCGAGCATGGTGCCGCTGACCTGGGCGTTGCCGGTAAAGATGTGTTGATGGAATACGGCGGCCAGGGCTTGTACGAGCCACTGGACCTGCGGATTGCACTGTGCAAGCTGATGACTGCTGGCCGTGTTGGTGATGTCGAGCCCAAGGGCCGTCTGCGCGTGGCAACCAAGTTCGTCAACGTTGCCAAGCGTTATTACGCCGAGCAGGGCCGTCAGGTCGATATCATCAAGCTCTACGGCTCGATGGAACTGGCCCCGCTGATCGGTCTGGCGGACAAGATCATCGACGTGGTCGACACCGGCAATACGCTGCGCGCCAATGGCCTGGAACCTCAGGATTTCATTGCCGACATCAGCTCCCGGCTGATCGTCAACAAAGCTTCGATGAAAATGCAGCACGCCCGTATCCAGGCGTTGATCGACACCCTGCGCAAGGCAGTGGAGTCTCGACACCGCGGCTGATTCACCTGCGCGACCTTGAGTCGCGCCCGTCTATCCGCCTCATAGCCAGAATCTCAGGTGCCCAAGCGGAAACGGCTGCTAAGTTAGGGCGCCTGAGTTTTTGCCATTCCTATGAGGCTCTCGCTATGACCGCACCGACTGCAATTCGCCGACTCAACGCTGCTGACCCGGATTTTGCGCATCATCTGGATCATCTGCTGAGCTGGGAAAGTGTGTCTGACGACTCGGTCAATCAGCGGGTGCTGGACATCATCAAAGCCGTGCGCGAGCGTGGCGACGCCGCCCTGGTGGAGTTCACCCAGAAGTTCGACGGCCTGGAAGTGGCCTCGATGGACGACTTGATCCTGCCGCGCGAGCGCCTGGAACTGGCGCTCACGCGTATCACCATCGCTCAGCGCGAAGCCCTGGAAAAAGCAGCCACCCGGGTGCGCAGCTACCACGAGAAACAGAAGCAGGACTCCTGGAGCTATACCGAGGCCGATGGCACCGTGTTGGGCCAGAAGGTTACTCCGCTGGACCGCGCTGGCCTGTACGTGCCGGGCGGCAAGGCGTCGTATCCGTCTTCGGTACTGATGAATGCCATTCCCGCCAAGGTGGCTGGCGTGACCGAAGTGGTCATGGTAGTACCCACCCCGCGTGGCGAGCTCAATGAGCTGGTGCTGGCGGCGGCGTGCATCGCCGGCGTGGACCGGGTGTTCACCATTGGCGGCGCCCAGGCCGTCGCCGCCCTGGCTTACGGCACCGAGAGCGTGCCGAAGGTCGACAAGGTCGTCGGCCCTGGCAACATCTATGTCGCCACCGCCAAGCGCCACGTGTTCGGCCAGGTCGGTATCGACATGATTGCCGGCCCTTCGGAGATCCTCGTGGTGTGCGACGGCCAGACCGATCCGGACTGGATCGCCATGGACCTGTTTTCCCAGGCCGAGCACGACGAAGACGCCCAGGCGATTCTGGTCAGCCCTGACGCCGAATTCCTCGACAAGGTGGCCGCGAGCATTAACAAACTGATGCCGACCATGGAGCGTGCCGAGATCATCGAAACCTCGATCAATGGCCGTGGCGCCCTGATTCTGGTCGAGGACATGAACCAGGCCATCGAAGTGGCCAACCGCATCGCCCCGGAACACCTGGAGCTATCGGTGGCTGATCCACAGGCCTGGCTGCCATTGATTCGTCACGCGGGTGCGATCTTCATGGGTCGTCACACCTCCGAGGCCCTGGGCGATTACTGCGCAGGCCCCAACCACGTGTTGCCGACTTCCGGCACCGCGCGGTTCTCCTCGCCGTTGGGTGTGTACGATTTCCAGAAACGCTCCTCGATCATCTTCTGCTCCGAGCAGGGTGCTTCCGAACTGGGCAAAACGGCCTCCGTGCTGGCCCGTGGCGAGTCGCTGACCGCCCACGCGCGCAGTGCCGAATACCGCATCGTCGACGATCAGAAGGGGAAATGAACATGAGTAAATTCTGGAGCCCCTTCGTCAAGGACCTGGTGCCTTACGTGCCGGGCGAGCAGCCCAAGCTGACCAAGCTGGTGAAACTCAACACCAATGAAAACCCGTACGGTCCTTCGCCCAAGGCCCTGGCGGCGATGCAAACCGAATTGAATGACAACCTGCGTCTGTACCCGGACCCGAACAGCGATGTGCTCAAGCAAGCCGTTGCCCGTTACTACGCAGTGCAGGCTAACCAGGTGTTCCTGGGCAACGGTTCCGATGAAGTCCTGGCGCACATTTTCCATGGCTTGCTGCAGCACGATAAGCCGCTGCTGTTCCCGGACATCAGCTACAGCTTCTATCCGGTGTATTGCGGGCTATACGGCATCAAGTTCGATGCGGTGCCGCTGGATGAACAGTTTCAGATCAATCCGGCGGACTATGCCAGGCCGAACGGCGGGGTCATCTTTCCGAACCCGAACGCGCCCACCGGTTGCCTGCTGGCACTGGATGCAGTGGAGCAAATTCTCAAGGCCAGTCCGGATTCGGTGGTGGTGGTGGATGAGGCGTACATCGACTTCGGCGGTGAGACCGCGATCACTTTGGTGGATCGTTATCCGAACCTGCTGGTGACCCAGACCCTGTCCAAATCCCGGTCGCTGGCAGGCTTGCGGGTAGGTTTGGCGGTAGGCCATCCGGACCTGATCGAGGCACTGGAGCGAATCAAAAACAGCTTCAACTCCTATCCGCTGGATCGCCTGGCGAATGTCGGGGGGGCGGCGGCGTTCGAGGATCGCGATTACTTCGACAAGACTTGCCGGTTGGTCATCGAGCACCGTGAGTGGGTCGTCGCGCAATTGGAAGGCAAGGGGTTTGAAGTGTTGCCGTCGGCAGCCAACTTCATTTTCGCCCGTCATCCGCAGCACGACGCAGCGGGCCTGGCAGCCAAGTTACGCGAACAAGGCGTGATCGTCCGGCACTTCAAGCAGGAGCGCATTGCGCAGTTCCTGCGGATCTCCATCGGTACGCCGGAGCAGAACCAGGCGCTGATCGACGGCCTCGGCAACCTTTAAGCCATCCCCCGATCCTGTGGGAGCGAGCCTGCTCGCGATAGCGGCTTGACAGTCAACGATGATGTTGAACGTTATGCCCTCATCGCGAGCAGGCTCGCTCCCACAGTGTTGTGTGCTGCTGCTTACTCTTCTTCTTTCTCTTTGACCGGGGCCGGTGCCGGTGGTGGACGCAGACCGATTTCGGCGGTGAGCTTGATCTCTTTGCCGTTGCGCATCACCTGAATGGTCACCTTGTCCGTCGGCTTGATCCGCGCCACCTGGTTCATGGAGCGACGGCCGTCGCCGGCTGGTTCGCCGTCGATCGCGAGAATTACGTCGCCCAGTTGCAGGCCGGCTTTCTGCGCCGGGCCATCGCGGAAAATCCCTGCTACCACGATACCCGGGCGCCCCGACAGGCCAAATGACTCGGCCAGTTCCTGGGTCAGGGGCTGTACTTCGATGCCGAGCCAGCCGCGAATTACCTGGCCGTGTTCGATGATCGACTTCATCACTTCCATCGCCAGTTTGACCGGGATGGCGAAGCCGATGCCCTGGGAGCCGCCGGACTTGGAGAAGATCGCCGTGTTGATTCCGGTCAGGTTGCCGTTGGCATCGACCAGCGCGCCGCCGGAGTTGCCGGGGTTGATCGCGGCGTCGGTCTGAATGAAATCTTCGTAGTTGTTCAGGCCCAGCTGGTTACGGCCAGTGGCGCTGATGATGCCCATGGTCACGGTCTGGCCGACACCGAATGGGTTGCCGATGGCCAGGGCGACGTCGCCGATGCGGATATTGTCAGAGCGCCCGACGGTGATCGACGGGAGGTTCTTGAGGTCGATCTTCAATACCGCGAGATCGGTTTCCGGATCGCTGCCAATCACCCGGGCCAGGGTTTCCCGGCCATCCTTCAGGGCCACGACAATCTGGTCGGCACCGCTGGTGACGTGGTTGTTGGTCAGCAGATAGCCTTCGGGACTCATGATCACGCCCGAACCCAGGCTCGATTCCATGCGTTTCTGCTTGGGCGAGTTGTCGCCGAAGAACCGGCGGAACTGCGGGTCCTCGAACAGTGGGTGGTTCGGTTTGTTGATGACTTTGGTGGTGTAGAGGTTGACCACCGATGGCGCGGCCGTGGTCACCGCGTCGGCATAGGACACCGGACCTTGCTGCACGCTGGTGGTTTGCGGGGCTTGCTGCAGATTCACATCGAGGCTTGGAAGCCCGACCCATTGCGGGTAGCGCTGGATGATCAACAGAGCGATAAGCACGCCGGCCAACAGCGGCCAGCCGGAAAAACGCAGCGCCTTGAGCATTAAGCACGTCCTGAAAGGTTGCAGGCGGTATGAGACCGCCCATAATGACGCGCATTATACGAGGCCGCGCGCGCCTCTGAACGGGATATTTAGGAGTCTTTTATGGCCGTCGCCCTGAGCACCCTGGTCGAAGAAGCTGACCGTTACCTGAACAGCGCCAGGATTGCCGATTATTGCCCCAATGGGTTGCAGGTCGAAGGTCGACCGCAGGTGATGCGTATCGTCAGTGGCGTCACCGCGAGCCAGGCGCTGCTGGACGCGGCGGTCGAAGCCCAGGCCGACCTGGTGCTGGTGCATCACGGTTATTTCTGGAAGGGCGAGAACCCCTGCGTCACCGGCATGAAGCAGCGTCGGCTGAAAACCCTGCTCAAGCACGACATCAGCCTGTTGGCGTATCACCTGCCACTGGACCTGCACCCGGATGTTGGCAACAACGTCCAGCTTGCCCGTCAGCTGGACATCACCGTGGAAGGCCCGCTGGATCCGGACAACCTGAAGATCGTCGGCCTGGTCGGCTCCCTCAGCGAGCCGATGACACCCCGGGATTTCGCCCGTCGAGTGCAGGAAGTCATGGGGCGCGAGCCGTTGCTGATCGAAGGCAGCGAGATGATCCGCCGTGTCGGCTGGTGCACCGGCGGCGGCCAGGGCTACATCGACCAGGCGGTGCTGGCCGGCGTTGACCTGTACCTCAGTGGCGAAGCGTCCGAGCAGACCTTCCACAGCGCCCGGGAAAACGACATCAGCTTTATCGCCGCCGGCCACCATGCCACCGAGCGTTACGGCGTGCAGGCCCTGGGCGACTACCTGGCGCGACGCTTTGCGCTGGAACACATCTTCATCGATTGCCCCAACCCGATCTGATTGAATCGCAATTCCTTGCGTAGGAGCTGCCGAAGGCTGCGATCTTTTGATCTTAAAAAAACAACGTCAAAAGATCGCAGCCTTGGGCAGCTCCTACAGGGGTGGTGTGCCAATCAGCCAGGCGTGGTGGTGGCCAAACGCGGGGGTATATTCATATACCCTTTCGATCTAGCCAGCGTCCTGATTAGAAGAGGTCGCTGTGCTAGGATTCCCCGCTCGAACACGGCCCGCTGGCCGTCCATAAGATCGTTTTCGTGAGTAGCCATGGTCGACAAACTGACGCATCTGAAACAGCTGGAGGCCGAAAGCATCCACATCATCCGCGAGGTCGCCGCCGAGTTCGATAACCCGGTGATGCTGTACTCCGTCGGTAAAGACTCCGCCGTGATGCTGCACCTTGCGCGCAAGGCATTCTTCCCGGGCAAGCTGCCGTTCCCGGTCATGCACGTGGACACCCGGTGGAAGTTCAAGGAGATGTACGCGTTCCGCGACCGCATGGTCGAAGAACTCGGCCTCGACCTGCTGGTGCACGTGAACCCCGATGGCGTCGCGCAGGGCATCAACCCGCTGACCCACGGCAGCGCCAAGCACACCGACATCATGAAGACCGAAGGCCTCAAGCAGGCCCTCGACAAATACGGCTTCGACGCCGCCTTCGGTGGTGCCCGTCGCGATGAAGAAAAATCCCGCGCCAAAGAGCGCGTGTATTCCTTCCGCGATACCAAGCACCGTTGGGACCCGAAAAACCAGCGCCCGGAGCTGTGGAACGTCTATAACGGCAACGTCAACAAAGGCGAATCCATTCGTGTGTTCCCGTTGTCGAACTGGACCGAACTGGACATCTGGCAGTACATCTACCTCGAAGGCATCCCGATTGTGCCGCTGTATTTCGCCGCCGAGCGCGACGTCATCGAGATGAATGGCACCTGGATCATGATCGACGACGAACGCCTGCTCAATCACCTGAGCGACGAAGACAAGGCGCGCATCGTCAAGAAGAAAGTCCGTTTCCGCACACTGGGTGACTACCCGCTGACCGGCGCGGTCGAGTCCGAGGCCACCAGCCTGACCGACATCATTCAGGAAATGCTCCTGACGCGAACTTCCGAACGCCAGGGCCGGGTCATCGACCACGATGGCGCAGGCTCGATGGAAGAAAAGAAACGTCAGGGTTATTTCTAAGGGGTTGTCATGTCGCACGTATCTGATTTGATCAGCGAGGACATCCTCGCCTACCTGGGCCAGCACGAACGCAAGGAAATGCTGCGCTTCCTGACCTGTGGCAACGTCGACGACGGCAAGAGCACCCTGATCGGGCGCCTGCTGCACGACTCCAAGATGATCTACGAAGATCACCTGGAAGCCATCACCCGCGACTCGAAAAAAGTTGGCACCACCGGCGAAGACATCGACCTGGCGTTGCTGGTCGACGGCCTGCAGGCCGAGCGTGAGCAAGGCATCACCATCGATGTCGCCTACCGCTATTTCTCTACCGCCAAGCGCAAATTCATCATCGCCGATACCCCGGGCCATGAGCAGTACACGCGCAACATGGCCACCGGTGCGTCCACCTGTGACCTGGCGATCATCCTGGTTGATGCCCGTTACGGCGTGCAGACCCAGACCCGTCGCCACAGCTTCATCGCCTCGTTACTGGGCATCAAGCACATCGTGGTTGCCATCAACAAGATGGACCTCAATGGCTTCGACGAAAGCGTGTTCGAGTCGATCAAGGCCGATTACCTGAAGTTTGCCGAAGGTATCGCCTTCAAACCGACCACCATGGCCTTCGTGCCGATGTCCGCTCTCAAGGGCGACAACGTGGTGAACAAATCCGAGCGCTCGCCGTGGTACACCGGCCAGTCGCTGATGGAAATTCTTGAAACCGTCGAAATCGCCAACGACCGCAACTACACCGACCTGCGTTTCCCGGTGCAGTACGTCAACCGTCCGAACCTGAACTTCCGTGGTTTCGCCGGCACCCTGGCCAGCGGCGTCGTGCACAAGGGCGATGAAGTCGTTGTGCTGCCGTCGGGCAAGAGCAGCCGTGTGAAATCCATCGTCACCTTCGAGGGTGAACTGGAGCACGCCGGTCCTGGTCAGGCGGTAACGCTGACCATGGAAGACGAGATCGACATCTCCCGCGGCGACCTGCTGGTGCACGCCGACAACCTGCCGCAAGTCACTGACGCGTTCGACGCCATGCTGGTGTGGATGGCGGAAGAGCCGATGCTGCCGGGCAAGAAATACGACATCAAGCGCGCCACCACTTACGTGCCGGGTTCGATCACCAGCATCGTTAACCGTGTTGACGTGAACACCCTGGAAGAAGGACCTGCCAGCTCGTTGCAACTGAACGAGATCGGTCGGGTCAAGGTGAGCCTCGACGCGGAGATCGCGCTGGACGGTTACGCCAGCAACCGCACCACGGGTTCGTTCATCGTCATCGACCGCCTGACCAATGGCACTGTCGCCGCCGGCATGATCATCGCCCAGCCGTTGGCTCATGGCAGCAGCACGCACCACGGCAAACTGGCTCACGTGGCCACCGAAGAACGCGCCCAGCGCTTCGGCCAGCAACCGGCAACCGTGTTGTTCAGCGGGCTGTCGGGCGCGGGCAAAAGCACCCTGGCCTACGCGGTTGAACGCAAGTTGTTCGACATGGGCCGTGCGGTGTTCGTACTGGATGGCCAGAACCTGCGTCACGACCTGAACAAGGGTCTGCCACAGGATCGCGCCGGACGCACCGAGAACTGGCGCCGTGCCGCACACGTTGCGCGTCAGTTCAACGAAGCCGGCCTGCTGACCCTCGCCGCATTCGTCGCACCGAGCGCCGAAGGCCGCGAACAGGCCAAGGACCTGATCGGCAAGGAGCGCCTGCTGACGGTCTACGTCCAGGCCTCGCCAGCGGTCTGTGCCGAGCGTGACCCGCAAGGCCTGTACGCCGCGGCAGGTGACAACATCCCGGGTGAATCCTTCCCGTACGACGTGCCGCTGGATGCCGACCTGGTAGTCGATACCCAGTCCCTGTCGCTGGAAGAAAGCGTCAAGCAGGTGCTGGATCTGCTGCGTCAGCGTGGCGCGATCTAAGCGTTAGCCGTTAATAAAAAACCCGCCGATGAGTGATCATCCGGCGGGTTTTTTGTTTCGGGTCAACTCGGTCAACTGTGGGAGCCAGCCCGCTGGCGATTGCGGTGTTTCAGTCAACCCATCTGCTGAATGTGAATCCGCTATCGCCAGCAGGCTGGCTCCCACAGGAGATCAGTGTTTGGCTGGATATTTGCGATACATCTGCTCCAACAGTGCATCCTTGTCTTCCCATAGCTGATTGATCCAGCCCTGGAACTGCAACCGGTACTCCCCATCCTGCTCATAATTCTTGCCGATGAACTCCGGTGGAATTTTCAACTCCTGGAAGTGCACCACCACATCCTGCACGTTCCCGCACAACAGATCCCAATACCCCGGACGCCCGCCCGGATAGTGAATGGTCACGTTGACGATCGACTCCAGCTGCTCACCCATCGCATCCAGCACAAACGCAATGCCGCCGGCCTTGGGTTTGAGCAGGTATTTGAAGGGTGATTTCTGCTGTGCGTGTTTACCTTCGGTGAAGCGCGTGCCTTCGGCGAAGTTGAACATGCCTACCGGGTAGTTGCGAAATTTCGCGCAGGTCTTGCGAGTGGTTTCCAGGTCTTTGCCTTTCTTCTCCGGGTGCTTTTCCAGGTAGGCCTTGGAGTAGCGCTTCATGAACGGGAAGCCCAGGGCCCACCATGCCAGGCCGATCACCGGGACCCAGATCAGCTCCTGCTTGAGAAAGAACTTCAGCGGCTGGATCCGGCGGTTGAGCACGTACTGCAGCACCATGATGTCGACCCAGCTCTGGTGGTTGCTGGTGATCAGGTAGGAGTGCTGATAGTCCAGGCCTTCCAGGCCGCTGAGGTGCCAGCGGGTGCGGCAGACGAGGTTCATCCAGGCCTTGTTGTTGCTGATCCAGGCTTCATGGGTATGGCTCATCAGCCAGCGCGTGAAGCGCTGGGTGATGGCGAAGGGCAGCACCTTGAAGATCGCCACGCAGAACAGGAACGAGCACAGCAGGATGGTATTGAGCGCCAGCAATAGCGATGCGATCACGCCGCGCACGGCGGCAGGCAGGAAACCCAGCATTTAAAGATCCATAGGTCGGTTGGCGGCTTGGATCGCGGTCAACGCGATGGTGTAGACGATGTCGTCGACCTGCGCGCCGCGCGGCAGGTCGTTCACCGGTTTGCGCAGGCCTTGCAGCATCGGCCCGAGGCTGACGCAGTCGGCGCTGCGCTGCACGGCTTTGTGTGTGGTGTTGCCGGTGTTCAGGTCGGGAAACACGAACACCGTGGCGCGACCGGCAACCTGGCTGTTCGGCGCCAGTTGCCGGGCCACGGTTTCGTTGGCGGCAGCGTCGTACTGCAGGGGGCCGTCGATCAGCAGCGAGTTCTGCTGTTCGTGGGCGAGCAATGTCGCTTCGCGGACTTTCTCGACTTCTTCACCGCTGGCGGATTCGCCGCTGGAATAGCTGATCATCGCCACCCGCGGAGTGATGCCGAAAGCCGCCGCCGAGTCGGCACTTTGCAGAGCGATCTCGGCCAGTTCGCTGGCGCTCGGGTGCGGGTTCATCACGCAGTCGCCGTAGACCAGCACCTCTTCCGGAAACAACATGAAGAACACCGATGACACCAGGGTGCAGCCCGGCGCGGTCTTGATCAGCTGCAGGGCCGGGCGGATGGTGTTGGCGGTGGAGTGGATGACCCCGGACACCAGGCCGTCGACCTCGTCCAGCGCCAGCATCATGGTGCCGATCACCACGGTGTCTTCCAGTTGCTGCTCGGCCATCGGCGCGTTGAGGCTTTTGCTTTTACGCAGCGCGACCATCGGCTCGACATAGCGCTCGCGGATCAGGTCCGGGTCGAGAATTTCCAGTCCCGGCGGCAGCTCGATATCGTGCGCACGGGCCACGGCTTCGACGTCTGCGGGCTTGGCCAGGAGCACGCAACGGGCGATGCCGCGGGCCTGGCAGATGGCCGCCGCCTGTACGGTCAACGGCTCGCTGCCCTCAGGCAATACGATGCGCTTGTTGGCGGCCTGGGCGCGCTGGATCAGTTGATAGCGGAACACTGCCGGCGACAGGCGCATTTCCCGCGGAGTACCGCAGCGCTGGTGCAGCCAGTTGGCGTCGAGGTGGCTGGCGACGAAGTCGGTGATGATCTCCGCGCGCTCGCGGTCGTCGATCGGGATCTCCTTGTTCAGCCCGTTCAACTGGTTGGCAGTGTCGTATGAACCGGTGCTCACCGACAGCACGGGCAGGCCGGCCTGCAAGGCGCCGCGGCACAAGTCCATGATGCGCGGGTCGGGCAGGGTGTCGCTGGTCAGCAGCAGGCCGGCCAGCGGTACGCCGTTCATGGCGGCGAGGCTGACGGCGAGGATGATGTCATCGCGGTCGCCCGGGGTGACCACCAGCACGCCGGGCTTGAGCAGCTCGACAGTGTTGCGCATGGTACGCGCGCAGATGATGATTTTGCTCATGCGCCGGGTTTCGTAATCCCCGGCGTTGAGAATCTGCGCGCCCATCAGGTCGGCGACGTCGCGGGTGCGGGGGGCGTTGAGTTCCGGCTGGAACGGGATGCACCCGAGCAGTTTGAAATCACCGCTGCGCAGCAATGGCGAGTGTTCCTTCAGGCGTGAGGCGAAGACTTCCATGCTTTCATCGGTCTTGACCTTGTTGAGGATCACGCCGAGGACTTTCGGGTCCTTGGGGCCACCAAACAACTGCGCCTGCAATTCCACACGGCCGGACAGTTCGGTGAGCACTTCGTTTTCCGGCGCCGAGACCAGGATCACGTCGGCGTCCAGGCTCTTGGCCAGGTGCAGATTGACTCGCGCAGCGTAGCTGGCACTGCGGGTCGGGACCATGCCTTCGACGATCAGCACGTCCTTGCCGATCGCTGCCTGTTGATAGAGCGTGATGATTTCTTCGAGCAGCTCATCGAGCTGACCGTCGCCCAGCATGCGTTCGACGTGGGCCAGGCCCAGCGGCTGGGGCGGTTTGAGGCCATGGGTGCGCGCCACCAGTTCGGTGGAGCGTTCAGGCCCGGTGTCGCCCGGGTGCGGTTGGGCGATCGGTTTGAAAAAGCCGACTTTGAGACCGGCTCGCTCAAGGGTACGCACCAGCCCGAGGCTGATGGAGGTCAGACCCACACCAAAATCGGTGGGCGCGATAAAAAAAGTTTGCATGCGGATTCTCTAAGGGAGCGCAGGGGTGACCTTCTATTTTTGGAGGTCTACCGACATTCAGTCGCCAAGGTTATCGCTAACCGGGCCTTGTGCGCACCAACCGCAAGCAAAGGGCTGGCCTATTTTTTCAATGCGCTGCGCCGGGTCCATGACCCAGGCCCGGGATTGCCATGGCGGCTGGTGGCGCAGGTGCTGGGTATGGCCGCAGGAAAGCTCGGCAACCCAGTGCCCGTCCTCGTCCTGATGGAAACCTGTAACCCTGGAGTCCTGCATCGTCATCCGTCTGTCCGGGTTGTGTTCGCTTTCGGGCGATTGCTTCGCTAAACTTGGCCTTTCTATATTCTTCTGCAAAAGGTCTCGCCCCATGCTGATCGCCGCCAATAAGGCTGTCTCCATCGACTATACCCTGACCAACGACGCTGGTGAGGTCATCGACAGCTCCGCCGGCGGCGCGCCGCTGGTTTACCTGCAAGGCGCAGGCAATATCATTCCAGGCCTGGAAAAAGCCCTGGAAGGCAAGGCAGTTGGTGATGAACTGACCGTTGCTGTTGAACCTGAAGACGCTTACGGCGAGTACGCTGCCGAACTGGTCAGCACCCTGAGCCGCAGCATGTTCGAAGGCGTCGACGAACTGGAAGTGGGCATGCAGTTCCACGCTTCCGCTCCGGACGGCCAGATGCAGATCGTCACCATTCGCGATCTGGACGGCGACGACGTGACTGTCGACGGCAACCACCCGTTGGCCGGTCAGCGCCTGAATTTCCAGGTCAAGATCATCGACATCCGTGACGCCAGCCAGGAAGAAGTTGCCCATGGTCACGTCCATGGCGAAGGTGGTCATCACCACTGATTTTCTGCGCTAAGCTCAGAGAACTGGAGAGGCGCCCGAGGGCGCCTTTTTTAGTCCGCGGTTGTCCATGGCAGCGCCGCCAGGTAGCTGTTTCGAGAAGAACACGGGAATTTGGAGTTCGTCATGAGCGCTTTTCACGACCTTAAATTGACAGCCCTGGATGGTCAGGAGCTACCGCTGGCGCCTTTCAAAGGGCGCGTCGTGCTGGTGGTGAACGTTGCCTCCAAATGTGGCCTGACTCCGCAATACGCGGCGCTGGAAAACCTTTACCAGCAGTACAAGGACAAAGGTTTCAGTGTGCTCGGGCTGCCGTGCAACCAGTTTGCCGGGCAGGAACCGGGGACTGAGCAGGAGATCCAGGAATTCTGCAGCCTTAACTATGGCGTGACGTTTCCGTTGTCCAGCAAGCTGGAAGTGAACGGGCACGATCGTCATCAATTGTATCGCCTGCTGGCGGGCGAGGGGGCTGAGTTTCCAGGGGACATCACCTGGAACTTCGAGAAATTCCTGCTGGGCAAGGACGGCCGCGTGCTGGCGCGGTTCTCGCCGCGCACGGCGCCGGATGATGCTTCTGTGATCCAGGCGATCGAGAAAGCGCTGAGCTGAAATATCAAAAGATCAAAAGATCGCAGCCTTCGGCAGCTCCTACAGATAAATGCGTACAACCTGTAGGAGCTGCCGAAGGCTGCGATCTTTTCGTTTCTGATCCTAAATCACTTAAATCAATAATGCTGTTCAGCCCTCGATGTTCTCCATATTATGGCTGTCATAAAGCCTGTCCCCCGTGGAGCGTCCTCATGCCCGTCAAAGCCCTGTTCAAACCGTTCCACCTCGGCACTCTCCAATTGCCGACCCGCGTCGTCATGGCGCCGATGACTCGTTCGTTCTCCCCAGGTGGCGTGCCCAATTCCAAGGTGATCGAGTACTACCGTCGACGTGCTGCCGCCGGCGTTGGCCTGATCATTACCGAAGGCACCACGGTCGATCATAAGGCCTCCAATGGCTACCCGAACGTGCCGCACTTCTATGGTGAGGCTGCATTGGCCGGCTGGAAGAAAGTGGTCGATGCGGTGCACGCCGAAGGCGGCAAGATCGTGCCTCAGCTGTGGCATGTCGGCAGTGTGCGGCGCACCGGCACCGAGCCGGACGCCAGCGTGCCGGGCTACGGTCCCTCGGAAAAGCTGAAGGACGGTCAGGTCGTGGTTCACGGCATGAGCAAACAGGACATCCAGGAAGTCATCGCCGCATTTGCCCAGGCGGCCAAGGATGCACAAAGCATTGGCATGGACGGCGTGGAAATCCACGGGGCCCACGGCTATCTGGTCGATCAGTTCTTCTGGGAAGGCAGCAACCAGCGCACCGACGAGTACGGTGGCAGCCTGGCCAATCGTTCGCGCTTTGCCATCGAATTGATTCAAGCGGTGCGTGCCGCGGTCGGTGAAGGCTTCCCGATCATCTTCCGCTTCTCCCAGTGGAAGCAGCAGGACTACACCGCCCGCCTGGTGCAGACCCCGCAAGCGCTGGGTGAATTCCTCCAGCCGCTGTCCGACGCCGGCGTGGATATTTTCCACTGCTCGACGCGCCGTTTCTGGGAGCCGGAGTTCGACGGTTCCGAACTGAACCTGGCAGGCTGGGCTCGCAAACTCACTGGCAAACCGACCATCACCGTGGGCAGCGTGGGCCTGGATGGCGAGTTCCTGCAATTCATGGTCAACACCGACAAGATCGCCCAGCCTGCCAGCCTGGAAAAACTGCTGGAACGCTTGAACAACGATGAGTTCGACCTGGTGGCGGTGGGGCGCGCGTTGCTGGTGGATCCGGACTGGGCGCAGAAAGTGCGCGATGGGCGTGAGGAAGATATCTTGCCGTTCAGCCGTGAGGCGTTGATGACGCTGGTTTAAGCGTCAACTGGGAAGGCCCCATCGCCAGCAGGCTGGCTCCCACAGGTTTTGTGTACACCGCAGACCCCTGTGAACCAGAAGGCTGGCTTTAACAGGTTTTGTGTACACCGCAGATCCCTGTGAACCAGCAGGCTGGCTTTAACAGGTTTTGAGTACACCGCAGACCCCTTGTGGGAGCCAGCCTGCTGGCGATGACTGACTCAATGTCACCCTGGGTTCAGGGTGAGGTTGGTGCATTTGGCACCACGTGCTCCCCCACACAAGCCCCCCGCAACTGCCCCTCAAACTGCTCGATAATCGCCGGCCAGCCCTGGCGACTGGCATGCTGCCTGGCGTTCAGACGCACGCAGCGCAATGTCTCGCGCTCCTCCAGCAACCATGCCGCCGCATCGCAAAACGCATCTTCATCCCCAGGCATCGCCAGCACCCCGTTGTAGCCATGGCGAATATGCTGGGCCGCTGCAGCTTGATCGTACGCCACCACGCCCAGGCCCGAAGCCAGCGCCTCAAGCACTACATTGCCGAAGGTCTCGGTCATGCTCGGAAACAGAAACACATCCCCCGATGCATAGTGACTGGCCAGGACTTCCCCTCGCTGGGCACCGCAGAAGATCGCATGTGGAAGTTCCTTTTCGAGCGCAGCCCGTTGCGGGCCGTCACCAATCACGATCAGTTTCAGATTCTTCTGTGGATAACTCGCCTTCAACGTGTCGAAACACCGCTTGAGCAGGCCCAGGTTTTTCTCCGGCGCCAGGCGACCGACATGGATCACCGCGATGTCGCGCTCGGCCAGGCCCCACTGTTCACGCAGCGCCGGCAAACGCCGGGTCGGATGAAACAACTGGCTGTCGACCCCGCGGGACAGCAACGCCAACCGCTCGAAATGCCGACGCTCCAGCTCCATGCGCTGACTCACACTGGGCACCAGCGTCAGGCTCGAACGGTTGTGAAACCAGCGCAGGTAGTGAGTCAGCAGGCGGGTCAGCAGGCCGAAGCCATACTGGCTGGAGTACTGCTGGAAATTGGTGTGAAACCCGCTGACCACCGCAATGCCCAGGCGGCGTGCAGCGCGCAGCGCGGACAACCCCAGCGGTCCTTCCGTCGCGATGTAGAGCACATCCGGGCGATGGTGCTGCCAGCGCCGCAGCAACTTGTGCATCGACGACTGCCCCCACTGCAACCCTGGATAACCCGGTAGCGGCCAGCCCCGGCACAGCAGCAACTCATCGTCGCCAACCATTTGCTGGTCGCCATTCTGGCGCGGCCGCACCAGCTCCACGCGATGCCCGCGCGCGCGCAAGCCGTCGCACAAACGGCCAAGGGTGTTGGCCACGCCGTTGATTTCGGGAGGGAAGGTTTCGGTGATCAGGGTGATATGCAGAGCTGTCGTCATGACCCCAGTGTCGGCTGGGGCCATGTCGTCGGTGTGACGGAGAAATGATGGATTTGTGAACAGTCAGCGCTGGGTCACCAGGTTTTCCGCGCCACGTTCACGCACCCAGAACAACGTTGCGCCCGCGACGGCCGCCGGCATCATCAGGATATTGACGACCGGAATCAGCAGCACCAGGTAAACGCTCCCGCCAAAACTCATGCTCTGCCAGCGCTTTTCGCGCAGCCAGGCAAGCATCTCGTTCCAGCCCAGCTTGTGGTTATCCGCCGGGTAGTCGATGTACTGGATCGCCATCATCCACACCCCGAACAGCAGCCACAGCGGCGCGGCGATGATGTTGACCACCGGGATGAACGACAGGATGAACAGCCCAAGCGCCCGGGGAAGAAAGTAGCCGAGCTTGCGCATTTCCCGGGCCAGGGTGCGCGGGATCATCGCGATCAGCTCACCCCAGCTGAAAGCGGGGAAGTCGTCGGTGCCGCGCACCACCACTTCAACTTTTTCCGCGAGGAAGCCATTGAAGGGGGCCGCGATGATATTGGCCAGCATGGTGAAGGTGAAAAACACCATTAACACCACCAGCACGACAAAAATCGGCCACAGGATGTAACTGAGAAAACTCAGCCACTCGGGTAGGGACGGCATCAGCGTATCAACCCACAGGCTGAACTGATGGCTGGCCAGGTAGATCAATCCGACGAACAGTATCAAGTTGATCATCAGCGGCAACAGCACGAACAAACGCAGGCCGGGGCTCAGGACCAGCTTGAGGCCTTCACGCAGGTATTGCGGGCCAGAGAGAACGGGGGCGGGCATAAGGGGCTCCGAGCTAGGGGAAACGCGCCGACCTTACCGGCTTTGCCCGGGTGGCGAAAGCGCCGTGTCAGCGTCGACATCAGCTTTAACAAATTAGTCTATACAGTCGCGGTACCGGATAGAGACCACCTATGAGCTGGATTGTTATTGCGTATTTCCTTAATCTTCGCCCCCTCGATAAGCTGCACCCATTCTTTTTACAGGACTGTCGAGCCCAAGCCTTCCCCAAGTGCTTTCAACGGTCCTTTTTAATTCCCGCCGGCAACCCGGCGTTCCGCGCCAGTTGTTTGGGCCGGTCAACAGGAGCAGGTCATGTCTGAAGTCCGTCATTCGCGAGTGATTATTCTTGGTTCCGGCCCTGCCGGTTACAGCGCAGCGGTCTATGCCGCACGTGCCAACCTCAAGCCACTGCTGATCACCGGCATGCAGGCTGGCGGTCAGCTGACCACCACCACCGAAGTCGACAACTGGCCGGGCGATGTCCACGGCCTGACCGGCCCGGCGCTGATGGAGCGGATGAAAGAACACGCCGAGCGCTTCGAGACCGAGATCGTCTTCGATCACATCAATGCCGTGGACTTTGCTTCCAAGCCTTACAGCCTGACCGGCGACAGCGGGACTTACACCTGCGACGCCCTGATCATTGCCACTGGCGCCAGCGCTCGTTACCTGGGCCTGCCATCGGAAGAAGCGTTCATGGGCAAGGGCGTTTCAGCCTGCGCTACCTGCGACGGTTTCTTCTACCGCAACAAGCCAGTGGCGGTAGTGGGCGGTGGCAACACTGCGGTGGAAGAAGCGCTGTACCTGGCCAACATCGCCAGCACCGTGACCCTGGTCCACCGTCGCGAAACCTTCCGCGCCGAGAAGATCCTGATCGACAAGCTGAACGCTCGCGTTGCCGAAGGCAAGATCGTGCTGAAGCTGAACTCGACGCTCGACGAAGTGCTGGGCGACAACATGGGGGTGACCGGTGCGCGCCTGAAGAACAACGACGGCAGCTTCGACGAACTGAAAGTCGACGGCGTGTTCATCGCTATCGGCCATACGCCGAACACTTCGCTGTTCGAAGGCCAGTTGACCATGAAAGATGGTTACCTGGTTGTGCAGGGCGGCCGTGAAGGCAACGCTACCGCGACCAACCTCGAAGGTATCTTCGCGGCTGGCGACGTGGCCGACCACGTCTACCGCCAGGCCATCACCTCCGCCGGTGCCGGCTGCATGGCTGCACTGGATGCCGAGCGCTACCTGGACGACCTGCAGAACGCCAAGTTCTGAGAGCGTTGAAATGAAAAAACCGGCTTCGGCCGGTTTTTTTGTGGGCATTCTGACTGGCGCCGCAACTTATGTGTGGGAGCGGGCTTCCCCGCGAAAGCGGTGTACCGGTCGACACATTCAGTCCTCGATTCGAACTTGAGGCATCTGAGGATGTGGAAGTTCAGCGTCGAAATCGTGTGTATTCAATGAGTATTGCGACGCACATTCAGGGGCTGCAAGCGACCATAACTTGCTACGTCAGTCCCTGAGTTAATTTTGCCATCAGGTCAGTTGTGCCAGGCAGGACTCGAGGATGTCCAGGCCTTCCTCCAGCACGGCGGCCTCTGTAGTCAATGGCGCCAGCAGCCTGATGATGTGGCGCGACTTGCCACTGGGCATCAGCAACAAGCCGGCATCACGCGCCAGGGCCAGCAATTGGGTGAGCTGCGCTGCAGCCGGACTGCCGTCAGGATGAGTCAGCTCGATGCCGCGCATGGCGCCGACACCGGTCAGGCGCCCGAGGAAGGGCGACAGCTGGCGGGTGTGCCAGGACTGATAGCGGCTGACGATGGCTTCTTCCTGCTGCGCCCCCCAGCTGTGCAGCCGGGCGTCGGTCATTTCGTCAAGGGTCGCCAGCGCAGCCGCGCAGGCAATTGGGTTGCCGGAATAGGTGCCACCCAGCCCGCCCTTGGGCAGCACGTCCAGCAGCGCTTTGCGCCCGACCACCGCTCCCAGTGGCACTCCGCCGGCGATGCTTTTGCCCAGCAGAATCAGATCCGGCTCGATGCCAAGGCGCGAAAACCCGAAGCGCTGGCCGGTACGGCCAAAGCCCGACTGGATTTCGTCGGCGATCAGCACAATACCCTTGTCATCGCACAAACGCCGCAGCGCCTGGGCAAACGCCGGGTCCATCGCGAGAAAGCCCGCTTCGCCCTGCACCGGTTCGAAGATGAAACAGGCGACGTCCGCAATGTCGATTTCCACGCTGAACAGACGGTCCATGGCTTTGAGGGCTTCAGCGCAGGTCACGCCATTGTCGTGGCTCGGATAGGGCAAGTGGTAAACAGGCCCGGGCAGCACGCCAACTTTTTGCTTGTAGGGCGCAACTTTACCGTTGAGGTTGAGGGTGGCCAGGGTACGGCCGTGAAACGCGCCGTCGAAAGCAATCACGGCGCTACGCCCGGTGGCGCCGCGGACGATCTTCAAGGCGTTTTCTGCGGCTTCTGCGCCACTGTTGGTGAGCATTCCGCTGACGGGGTAGTCGACGGGGATGAAGGCGCTGAGGCGCTCCATCAAATCGATGTAGGGCTGGTGTGGGGCGGCGTTGAATGCGTAATGGGTCAGCCGTGTGGCCTGATCGCGAATGGCTTCGACGATGCGCGGGTGGCAATGACCGAGGTTGAGCACGCCGATACCACCGATGAAGTCGATGTAGCGCTTGCCCTCGGTGTCCCAGACCTCGGCATTTTTGCCATGGCTGAGGGTGACGGGATGAACCACGTTGATCGAACGGCTGATGCTTTCGCTGCTCATGGGTGACCGACTCTGAAGAAGGGATGCTTCTTTTTATCTAAGCCGTGAGCGGTGGTGGCGGGCAAACGAAATAAAGTCGCCGGGTCAATCTTAAAAGTCGGGATGTTTTTTAAGATCAAAAGATCGTCCGAACGCGGCCCGAGCCTCCGGACGATCTTTTGATTTTGATTTCAGGTCAGCGACGAGTCAGAGGCTGCGCACTGAACTTCACACCCGCCAGCCCGTGGGCAATCAACGCCCGGATATTGCCATGATCGCTGCCCTCGGGCGTCGCTAGCACCGAACGGTAATGTTCACCGAACGCCAGCAGAGCCTCTTCATCGCTCAGGCCTTCCAGCAGCGCCAGGCCCAGGGTCTTGCACGAGCCTTCGTTCTGGCCGGCATCGTTGTCCACGCCGCCGTTGCTGAAGGCCTGGGGTTGGTAGTCGTAGCCCGCTGCGATAAAGGCCAGGGTGTCGGCAAAAACGTGTTCGCCGCTCTGCAGGCTGGCGCGCAGGGTGTTCAAGTCACTCATTGGGTTTTCCTTTGGCGAACGCCGCCTGTTGCTCGGCGCTGGCTTCTTGCTGGTATTGGCCTTTCCACTCGGCGTACGGCATGCCGTACACGACTTCGCGGGCGTCATCGAGGCTGACGTCGATCTGGCGTTCATCGGCGGCGGCTTTGTACCACTTGGACAGGCAGTTTCGGCAGAACCCGGAGAGGTTCATCAGGTCGATGTTTTGCACATCCTTGCGGCTATCGAGATGCGCCACCAGCCGGCGGAAAGCGGCGGCTTCGAGTTCGAGGCGTTGTTGATCGGTCATAGGAATCTCTGAGGCAGCTCCAGGCGGCACGCTTCAAGCTGTAAAAAGTGGATGGCGTTGGCTCGCAGTTTACCGCTTCAAGCCTGCAACTTGCAGCTAGCGGCTGGCTGCAAGCGTTATCGATACTGACTCGGCGAAGCGCAGTGCGTGGGGCTTGTCCACTTCGACCTCGGCGTACAGCACCGATTCGTTGAGCATCACCAGATCGAGGATTTCCTGGGTCAGGCGTTCGAGCAGGGCAAAGCGATTACCCTCCACGTGAGCGATGATCGCCTTGGTGATGGTGCGGTAGTTCAGCGCGTGATCGATGTCGTTGTCGCGCACCGCCTCCTGGGCCGCGTACAGGATCGTCAGGTTGATCAGCACGTCCTGCTTGTTGAGGATCTCATCCTCGTTGATTCCGATGAAGGTGCGCAAACACAGGTCCTTGACCCGGATGCGTGCCATTCCTGGCTGAAGTTGTGGCATTGCTACTTGCTCCGTCCAATCAATTGCAGGAACTCCTGGCGGGTATTGCTCGACTCGCGAAAGGCGCCGAGCATCACCGAAGTGTTCATGGTCGAATTCTGTTTCTCGACGCCGCGCATCATCATGCACATGTGCCGTGCTTCGATAACGACTGCGACGCCGGCGGCATCGGTCACAGATTGCACCGCATCGGCGATTTGCCGGGTGAGGTTTTCCTGGATCTGCAGGCGGCGGGCGAACATGTCCACCAGCCGCGCGATCTTCGACAGGCCCAGCACCTTGCCAGTCGGAATATAAGCCACATGGGCCTTGCCGATGAAGGGCAGCAGGTGATGTTCGCACAACGAGTACAGCTCGATGTCGGCAACGATGATCATCTCGTCGGTATCCGAGGAAAACAGCGCGCCGTTGACGATGTCCTCGACACTCTGTTCATAGCCATGGCAGAGGTACTGCATGGCCTTGGCCGCTCGCGTAGGAGTATCGATCAGGCCTTCACGGTCGGGGTTTTCACCAATGCCGATGAGGATCTCGCGATAGCTCTGGGACAGGGCGTTGCGGGGTAGCGTTAGAGTCATGGAACATCCTCGCGGGGCCGTCTACTTGACGTGCCGTCCGCCGTTGACGGTCAGGGTCGTGCCGGTGACATAAGGGTTGTCGAGCAGGTAGCGCAGGCTTTGATAGACCACTTCGCTACCGGGTTCAATCCCCAGCGCGGACTTGGCCAGGGCCTTGGCGCGGTACGCTGCGTCGTCTTCAGGGTTGAACAGTAGCAGGGCCGGCGCAATGCCGTTGACCTTGATGGTCGGCGCGTACCTCGCGGCGAAGGACAGCGTCAGGCTATCGAGCCCGGCCTTGCTCGCACAATAGCCGATGTGGCGGCTGCTGCCCTTGCGCGTCACGTCGTCACTGATGTGCACGATGTCTGCCGGGCTCGAGCGTTCAAGCAGGTCGGCACAATGCAGGTTGATCAGGTAGGGCGCCAGCATGTGTACATTGAACATGCGGGTGAAGGCGAGCGCGTCGGTGTCGGGGGTTTCAGCCAGCCATTCGGAGGCGTTATGCACGATGGCCCGCAGGCTGTCGGTGTGGGTTTTCAGCTCGGCGATGAAGGCGAGAATCCCGGCTTCGCTGGAGAAGTCGGCGAACACCGCCGTGGCGCCCAGATCGCGCAGGGCCTGCACACCGGGGCGTTCGGTGCGATAGCTGAAGATGACCGGCTGACCTTCCTCGAGCAATCGCTGCGCACAGTGCAGGCCGACTCGCTGGCCGGCGCCGGTGATGAGGATTGGGGCTGCGCAAGAGGTCATGTCGGGCTCGCTTTGCGGTAAGAGCCAAACTATACCAGCGCCGGGGTGGATCTACCTCCGTCCTGTGAGGCTCCGGGATTGAGGCCTGAGTACTGAGACCTGAGCACTGTGGGAGCAAAGCTTGCTCGCGATGGTCTGCACGTCGCGGCAGCCACACTGTTGCCCCGCGTCATCGTTGGCGACCATCGCGAGCGAGCGCGCGCCTACAGGGGAGTGGTGGTGGCTTCAATGATTCTGCGCAGAAGCCTTCACCGCCACCCGCCGAGCAGAATCACCACTCAGCCATCCCGCCAGTACCTTCGTCGACAGCGGAATGAAGAAATAAACCATCAACGGCGTCAGGCACAGCGTACTGACCAGCACCCGCGGCAAAAGGCTCAGCTCGCCCAGCAACGGCTCCAGCACAAAGTTGAACAACAACGACACCGGAAAGAACGCCAGCCAGATAGCCACCGCCTGTTTCCAGCGCGGCGGACGTACACCTGCGGCGCCGAACCAGCCTTCAATACCGCTGACCCGATGCTCCTTGGGGTGGGCAAACAGGTCGCTGCCACGCGCCAGCCAGGCTGTACGCGAGGCGGAATGCTCCCAGGCGTGCATGGTTTGCTCGTCGGCGAAGCGGAAGATGATCTGGAATTCGTTATCGCCGGGCGGCGGAGCAAGCACGCCGGAGCCAAGATAACCCTTGAAGTCGGTGGCCAGCTGTTCGCCTTCGCGCAGCCAGTCCATCAGGTCCTGATAGCGCCCATCGGCGACTCGACGCGCAACCATCAGCGTGACGGGGGAAGTAGACATTGTGTATCTCCGTAAGACAAATGCGTCTCTCCGGGTAGGAGATTCGCCAGGCGCAGCACCGGGGTAATGGGCTGCGCGTTGAATCAAGCAAGGATTATTCCTGATTCTGGATAATTCACCAGCGCCTTTGGTCATTCATGAATTTCTTGAATGGTCAGGGGGCAGTAGAGCTAAGATGACTGCCTATTCTTGCAAGGACGTGGGCCGCGAAATGCCTGTATTGACTGACATCGCCGCTTCTACGCTGCAAGCGCGTTCGCTGGAGCGCGAAGACCTGTTTCCCATTCGGGAGGTCTGTCGCCTGACCGGAATCAATCCGGTGACCCTCCGTGCCTGGGAGCGCCGTTATGGGCTGCTTCAGCCCACGCGCACCGAAAGCGGGCATCGCCTGTATTCCATGGCCGATATCGAAAAAGTTCGCAGCATCCTCGGCTGGATCGAGCGCGGTGTAGCGGTCAGCAAGGTCGGCAAGATACTGGCCAAGGCCGAACCTCTCCAGACCCTGGCGAACATCATCCCTGACGAACTGGTGCTCGCCGACTATGCCCAGTGGCAGCAGCAAGTGCAGGCGGCGGTCAGTGGTTTTGATGAAGTGCTGCTGGAACAGATCTACGGCCAGATCTTTTCGAGTTATCCACTGGCGGTGGTCTTTCAGGACATCCTCATGCCGCTGTGGCAACAGTTGCTGCTGCGCCATGATGGGTTCGGGCAAACCAGCGAATGGCTATTTCTCGACGGTTTCCTGCGCTCCCGGGTGTTGCAGCGCCTGCAACTGATGCGCGTCATGCAACCGCGCCGGGTGATTGTCTGCGCCTTGGGCGACCAGGCCCGCGAGCTTGAGGTACTGGTGACGGCGCTGTACCTCAGCCATGTCGACTCGGCCATTCAGTTCCTGTCGATCGGTCAGCCTTTTGACGAACTCACCCTGGTCTGCGAACGGGTCAAGCCGCAGGCACTGGTGCTGGTGTCTAATCACGCACCAGCCCCCGACTTTCCTCGACGCCTGAATCGACTGGCCCTGAGCCTGGATTGTCAGTTGTTCCTCGCCGGTGATGCGTCTGACCTGGCGCAAGAATGCCTGGCCGAGTCGTCGATCGGTTGCCTGGGCAGTGAAGGTGTGGTGATGCGCCAGCGCCTGAAACAATTTCTGGCGGGCAATCTCGATACTTAAATCAGAGGTGCAGGGCGGGGTGGGTCAGGCGATGTTGCTGAAGGATGAACTGACGCAGCCGCTCGGTTTCGTCCTTGTCGCTCTGACTTAGCTGATAAGCAAAAAAGCCGCTTTCGGTTTCTTTCTCGAATGTTCCGCGCAACGCGATCCGTTCATAGCCGGACGGGCTGAACCACAAGGCGAAGTGTTTCGGCGGTTTGGTCTTGTTGCGCACTTCCAGCAGAACACCTTTGAACGACACCTCATGTACCCACAGGGTACCTGGCTGGCCGTTGGCGTTTTCCAGTGCTACCGGCTCCTCAAGCACCAGGCGCCAGGGCCTCACCATCGGCCCGTCTTCGTAGATGCTGGGCACGCCGAGGCGCAGATGCAGCGCATGGAATTCGTCTTCGACCAGGTGCAACGGAAAAGTCATCTGCTGATTTTCGAAATTGGCCTGGATGGTGACTTGCTCGTGCGCAGCCAGGCGCGTGAGCAGATCACGGATTTGCGAACCACCATTTACCAACAGGCTCGACGTCGCATCCCGCATGTTCAGTTGCGGGTTGTGTTGCATGGTCTGGATGAAATCCAGCTCATCCTGCGTCAGGAGCGCGTCGCGTTGCATGATCTACTCGAAAGAAATAGTTACAAAGTCATCGGTGATTGTAGTTAATGACAATTAATTCGCCTTTTTGTTTTAACCGTTCGTCGCTTTCAGCGCGGCAAGCTCGGCCTGGACTTCAGCCAGTTGGGTCTCAAGTTGGGCAATGCGTTGCCGCGCCTTGACCTGAGCGCTGACGTCCTTCTGCACGCCAACGATGTACGTTATACCGTCGCTTTCGCTTTTTACCGTGGAAAGCGACAGCTCGTTCCAGAAGGGCGTCCCGTCCTTGCGGTAATTGCGCAGCGTTTCCCGGCATGAGCCACCTGTGCTCAAGGTCTCGCGAATGACCGCCAGTGCGTCCTGGTCGCGGTCGCCGGACTGCAGGAAGCGGCAATCTTGGTACAGGACTTCCTCGCTGGAATAGCCTGTCAGGCGTTCAAATGCCGGGTTCACGTAAATCAGGATGGTGTCTTGATCGCCTTCTTTCTCGGCAATCACGATACCGTCGTTGGAGGCGTTGATGACCAGTTGCAGCAGCTGGGCATTGATCATTGAGAATCCTTTCCTGTCTGATTGACCTTCGCATTCTAAAAGAAACCATTGTGGGCCTGCTGGTAATATCCTCCTTAATTACTCAGCATTAGGATCAGATTGATGAAAGTCGCCATTTTTTCCGGCTCGGTTTACGGTTCTGCCGAAGAAGTCGCTCGTCACGCGGCAGGCATTTTGAAGGAGGCCGGTTTCGACACCTGGCATAACCCTCGGGCAACGCTTGCTGATGTGCAGGCTTTCGCCCCCGAAGCCTTGCTCGCAGTAACCTCGACCACTGGCATGGGCGAGCTGCCAGACAACCTGCAGCCGCTTTATTTCGCCATTCGCGACCAGCTGCCGGCGGCCTGGCGCGGTCTGCCGGGTGCGGTCATCGGCCTGGGCGATGCGAGCTACGGCGATACTTTTTGCGGCGGTGGTGAGCTGATGCGTGAACTGTTCGGCGAGCTGGGCGTTCGTGAAGTACTGCCGATGCTGCGCCTGGACGCCAGCGAGAGCGTGACCCCGGAAACCGATGCCGAGCCCTGGTTGGCAGAACTGGTGGTGGCGTTACGTAACTGACTCGCTCGGCCATCAAGCTGGCTGCCAATGCAACTACGCGAATCCCGGAGGCTGACTAGACTGCTGTCACGTGCAGAACAATAAGAACAGGAGTTCCTTGTCGTGAGCGTAGCCCCCGTCTCGTCACCGCCTAACGTCAAAGATCAGGTCAGCGCCGCCGAATGGCAGGCTCGCGTTGATCTGGCCGCCTGTTATCGGCTGGTCGCCCAGCATGGCTGGGATGACCTGATCTTCACGCACATTTCTGCCAAAGTGCCTGGCACTGAAGATTTTCTGATCAACCCTTTCGGGCTGATGTTTCACGAGATCACTGCGTCGAGCCTGGTCAAGGTGGATCAGGCCGGCAACAAGTTGATGGGCAGCCCCTACGAGATCAATCCGGCGGGGTACACCATCCACAGCGCCGTGCATGAAGTGCGTCACGACGTGGTGTGCGTGCTGCACACCCATACGGCGGCCGGTGTCGCGGTGTCGGCGCAGAAGCAGGGCGTTTTGCCGATCAGCCAGCAGTCGCTGTTCGTCTTGTCCAGCCTGGGCTATCACGCTTACGAAGGTGTCGCGCTCAACCATGAGGAGAAAGCGCGACTGCAAGCCGACCTTGGTCAGAACAATTTCCTGATGCTGCACAACCATGGCCTGCTGACCTGTGGCAGCAGCATCGCCGATACCTTCCTGATGATGTTCATCTTCCAGCGCGCCTGCGATATCCAGGTGCTGGCGCAAAACGGTCGGGCCGAGTTGATCGCCATCGAGCCGCAGATTCTGGCTGGGGCCAAGGCGATGATTGCGGGTGTGACCAAAAGTGCTCAAGGGATGGGTGGTGCACTGGCCTGGCCAGCGTTGCTGCGCAAACTCGATCAACTCGACCCGGGTTATAAACTCTGATGGCACTCGCCGAGATTCCGCTGTGCGTCTGGCGCAAACGTGGCCAGACCTTCATTTTCCGTGGCCAGCACATCCGTTACTGGACGGCGGGGCAGGGTGAGCCGTTGCTGCTCATCCATGGTTTTCCCACCGCCAGTTGGGACTGGCATTGCCTGTGGCCGCCACTGGCCCAGCGTTACCGGGTTATTGCCTGCGACATGCTCGGCTTCGGTGATTCTGCCAAGCCCACCCAGCATGACTACAGCCTGCTGGAGCAAGCCGACTTGCAGCAAGCGCTGCTCGCGCACTTGCAAGTCGCAGACCCGGTGCATGTGCTTGCCCACGATTACGGTGACAGCGTTGCCCAGGAACTGTTGGCGCGGCACCACGAGACGCGCATCGAGCTGGCCAGCTGCGTATTTCTCAATGGCGGCCTGTTTCCTGAAACCCATCGTGCCTTGCTGGTACAGAAACTGCTGCTCAGCCCGTTGGGCTGGATGATCGGGCGGGCCTTTAACCGGGACGCGCTGGTGAAGAGTTTCCGGCATGTCTTCGGCCCTCACAGTGGCCCGAGCGAGAGCGAGATGGACGACTTCTGGAGTCTGGTGGAAAGCAACCGTGGCCCGCGCATCATGCACAAACTCATTGGCTACATTCCCGAGCGCCGCGCGCAGCGTGATCGCTGGGTCGCCGCCATGCAACGCAACGAAGTGCCCATGCGAGTGATCGATGGCGAGGCCGATCCCATTTCCGGCGGGCACATGGTCGAACGCTATCGCCAGCTGATACCCAACCCCGACACGGTCGTGCTGCCCGGTATTGGTCACTATCCACAAATCGAAGCGCCTGCGCAGGTGCTCAAGCACTACCTGGAGTTCCGCGACAATTGCGTGTTACTGCCGCGCAAGGTCGCCTGTTCGTAAATCTGCGGTAAATATCGCTGTCGGCGTTTCTGCAGGAACTGCCGAAGGCTGCGAGCTTTAACGCATCATCCCCCTGCCTTATCGAGCACTATTCAGCCCCAGCCGTTTTCATTGTGACCCGCAGCCCCGTGCCTGACACTCGGGCTCATGTCCCTTTGGCCTGGAGTTGTCCCCCATGAGTGAGTCTGTGCGCTTCGAAGATAAAGTCGTGATCATTACCGGTGCCGGCGGCGGCCTCGGTCGCGCCCACGCGTTGCTGTTCGCCAGTCAGGGCGCGAAGGTTCTGGTTAACGACCTGGGAGGTTCGGCCCAGGGGGAGGGCGCCAACGCTTCGGCGGCTGATCGAGTGGTCGCGCAAATTCGCGAAGCGGGCGGCATCGCCGAAGCCAACCACGACTCCGTCACTGACGGCGACAAAATCGTCCAGCACGCCATGGACGCCTTCGGCCGGGTCGATGTAGTCGTCAATAACGCCGGGATTTTGCGCGACAAAACCTTCCACAAAATGGAAGACGCCGATTGGGACCTGGTCTACCGCGTCCACGTCGAGGGCGCCTACAAGGTGACCCGCGCGGCCTGGCCGCACATGCGCGAGCAAAACTACGGCCGGGTGATCTTCACGGCGTCGACTTCCGGCATTTACGGCAACTTCGGCCAGTCCAACTACGGCATGGCCAAACTCGGCCTCTACGGCCTGACCCGCACCCTGGCCATTGAAGGTCGCAAGAACAATATTCTGGTCAACGCCATCGCCCCCACCGGCGGCACCCGCATGACCGAAGGCCTGATCCCGCCGCAAGTGTTCGAACAACTCAAGCCGGAGCTGGTCAGCCCGCTGGTGGTGTACCTCGCCAGTGAAAACTGCCAGGAGACTTCAGGGCTGTTCGAGGTAGGGGGTGGCTGGATGGGCAAAGTTCGCTGGGAACGCAGCCTGGGCGTCGGGTTTGATCCGCGGGTGGGGTTCTCGCCGGAAGATGTGGCGGCGAATTGGCAGCAGATTTGCGATTTCGAGGGGGCGGCACATCCCAAGGATAATATCGAGGCGCTGAAGGAGATGATGGGGAATTTGCAGAAGTACTCGTTGTAAACGCAGGTTGTTTCTCTGTGGCCACACCTGTGGGAGCAAAGCTTTGCTCCCACAAAAACGCCATAAAAAAGGCCGCTGCAAACGCAGCGGCCAAAGTAAGACGTTCGATCAAGGAGCTACAAATCAACGTCTGTGTACACAGTGCAATGAACCGAAAAATCTTCAATTCATCTGAATCCGGTCAACGATGCAGTGGACAACAACACACCGCCATCGATCCGCGCCTCCAGCCTGTTCCCCCGAAAGCTCACCCAGAATAAAGCCTTGTTCCCAAAGGAAAAATAGCGATTATCGACATGCACTGTTGCAGCATCGGCAACAGTGTCTGCGCGGCGCATCCACGCCCCTGATACCGCCCCATACACCCCGCATACCCCGCGCGGAGCCTGGGCGCTCAGGCCACCCATCCTTTTTGGCGGATGACGCCCAGGCGTTCGTGCTACTGCGCGATGCGCAGCGCTTGATGCAGCAACGGCAGATCGCCGACATCGTTTAACTTGGAGTACGGTTCCAGGTCAGCAGTCAGTCTGGTTGCCTCATCCTGAGGTCACGGGGCAGGGGCGGGCTCAAAGCCCATGCGCCAGCTGACGGCGCGGGTAGCGGCCAGCAATCGCTGCGCTGCGGGGCCGTCTTCATCGGCGTGGAACAACGACGCCGGGCCGACAATGGTCATCACCGCCACCACCTGGCCCACGGCGTTGAACACCGGCGCCGACAATGCATCGACGCCGGGCATCAATAACCCGTGCACGTGATGCAGGCCGCGGTCGCGGATGCGTTCACACAGCGTTACGTAGGCCTGATCGTCCGCCAGCGGGTGGGGCTTGCCTGCCTGTAGCTCCATCTCGCGCAGATCCACGGTTTCGCGCTTGGGCAAGTAGGCACCAAACACCAGGCCGGTGGACGAACTGAGCAGTGGCAGCACCGATCCCAGTTGAGTCACCACCGTGACGGCACGAACCGCGGGCTCAATGTGCACAACCGTCGCACCTTGGTTGCCCCACACCGCCAGGAAACAGGTTTCGTTCAGTTCGTCGCGCAAGTCGGCCAGGGGCAGGGCGCCGACTTTCAGCACGTCCATACTGTTCAGGGCTGCCAGGCCCACGCGAAGAGCTTCACGGCCCAGGCCGTAATGGTTGGTCGCGGAGTTCTGTTCGGCAAAACCACTGGCGATCAACGCCTGCAAGTAGCGATGCACTTTGCTCGCCGGCATCTGCACGTGTTCGGCCAGGCGTGACAGCGAAGTCGAAGGCGACAACTCGGCGAGCGCCTTGAGGATGTCGGTGCCGACCTCGGCCGAGCGGACTTTCTGCTTGTCGTTGCTACGCGGCGTTTCCATGAAGGCGATCTGATCCTGTTACGAATGGGCGTCTTTATAGCTTGACGGTAGAAACCAATCAAATTACGTTATGCGTAATCGAATTACGATAAAAATAACCCGGGCGTGCCGAGATTTCTGCGAAGCAGGACTGGCCACGGCCTGCTCCCTGTTCAGGAGGCTCCATGAACCTCGATTCAACCGCGTCCGCCGCCGGGCCTGCCTACCAGTCCGGTTTCGGTAACCAATTCAGCAGCGAAGCCCTGCCTGGCGCCTTGCCGATCGGGCAGAACTCTCCGCAGAAAGCCCCGTACGGGCTGTACACCGAACTGCTGTCTGGCACGGCCTTCACCATGGCCCGCGCCGAGTCGCGGCGCACGTGGATGTATCGCATCCAACCCTCGGCCAATCATCCCGCATTCGTCAAGCTTGAACGCCAACTGGCGGGCGGCCCGCTGGGCGAGGTGACGCCCAATCGCCTGCGCTGGAACCCGCTGGACATGCCGGATGAGCCGACCGATTTCATCGACGGGCTGGTCAGCATGGTGGCCAACTCGGCGGCGGAAAAACCGTCCGGCATCAGCATCTACAGCTACCGTGCCAACCGTTCCATGGAGCGGGTGTTCTTCAATGCTGATGGTGAGTTGCTGCTGGTCCCCGAGAGGGGTCGCCTGCGCATCGCCACCGAGCTGGGGGTGCTGGAGCTGGAGCCACTGGAAATCGCCGTGCTGCCCCGGGGCATGAAGTTTCGCGTCGAACTGCTGGACCCACAGGCCCGTGGCTACATTGCCGAAAACCATGGGGCGCCGCTGCGCCTTCCGGACCTCGGGCCTATTGGCAGTAACGGCCTGGCCAACCCTCGGGACTTCCTGGCGCCGGTCGCGCATTACGAAAACCTCCAGCAGCCGACTACCCTGGTGCAGAAATTCCTCGGCCAGCTGTGGGGCTGCGAGCTCGATCATTCGCCGCTTAACGTTGTCGCCTGGCACGGCAACAACGTGCCGTACAAATATGATCTGCGCCGGTTCAACACCATCGGCACCGTCAGTTTCGATCATCCGGACCCCTCCATCTTTACCGTCCTGACATCGCCCACCAGCACCCACGGCCTGGCCAATCTCGACTTCGTGATCTTCCCGCCACGCTGGATGGTGGCCGAGAACACCTTCCGTCCGCCCTGGTTCCACCGTAACCTGATGAATGAGTTCATGGGGCTGATCAAGGGCGAGTACGACGCCAAGGCCGAAGGTTTCGTGCCGGGCGGTGCGTCCCTGCACAGCTGCATGAGCGCCCATGGGCCCGACGGCGAAACCTGCACCAGGGCAATCAACGCTGAACTGGCGCCGGCGAAAATCGATAACACCATGGCCTTCATGTTCGAAACCTGCCAGGTCCTGCGCCCGAGCCGGTTCGCCCTGGAGTGCCCGCAATTACAGAAAAACTACGACACTTGCTGGGCCACGCTGCCCGCCACTTTCGACCCGACCCGGAGATAACCCATGACTCAGACTTCCACTACTCGCAGCTGGGTTGCTTCGGCCAACGGCCATGTCGATTTTCCGCTGCAGAACTTGCCACTGGGCGTGTTCAGCATTGACGGCGGTGCACTGCGCAGTGGCGTGGCCATCGGCGATCACATCTTCGATCTGGAAGCGGCGCTGGATGCCGGTCTGTTCGAAGGCGCTGCCAAAGCGGCGGCCGAAGCCACCTGCGGCGGGCAACTGAATGCTTTTTTCCAAGCCGGTACGCCAGCGCGCAAGGCGTTGCGTGAGCGGCTGCTGCAGTTGCTGGCAGAAGGCAGCACCCTGCACGGCAAAATCGAAGCCCAGGGCGCGAGGCTGCTGCCGCTGGCGGCAAACTGCGTGATGCACCTGCCGGCGAAAATCAGCGATTACACCGACTTCTACGTGGGCATCGAGCATGCGCAAAACGTCGGCAAACTGTTCCGCCCGGACAACCCGCTGCTGCCGAACTACAAGTACGTGCCAATCGGCTACCACGGTCGAGCCTCGACCATTCGCCCCTCCGGTACCGACGTTCGGCGCCCGAAAGGCCAGACCCTGCCGGCCGGGCAGGCCGAGCCGGTGTTCGGTCCGTGCGCACGGCTGGACTACGAGCTGGAGCTGGGCATCTGGATCGGCCAGGGCAACGAGATGGGCGACTCGATCGCCATCGCTGACGCCGCAGATCACATCGCCGGTTTCTGCCTGCTCAACGATTGGTCGGCGCGGGACATCCAGGCGTGGGAGTACCAGCCACTGGGGCCATTCCTGTCGAAAAGTTTCATCACCAGCATCTCTCCCTGGGTGGTGACGGCTGAAGCACTGGAGCCGTTCCGCCGTGCCCAGCCCGCACGTCCCAAAGGCGATCCGCAACCGCTGCCGTATCTGTACGACCCGCGTGACCAGGCCGCCGGGGCTTTCGACATTGAATTGGAAGTCCTGCTGCTCACCGAAGCGATGCGCGAGCAGAATCTGCCGGCCCATCGCCTGACCCTGAGCAACACCCGGCACATGTACTGGACTGTGGCGCAGATGGTGGCGCATCACAGCGTCAACGGCTGCCAGTTGCAGGCGGGCGACCTGTTCGGTTCGGGCACATTGTCCGGCCCGAAGAACGGTCAGTTCGGCAGCCTGCTGGAAATCACCGAAGGCGGGAAACAGCCGATTGAACTGGCGAGTGGTGAGGTGCGTAAATTCCTCGAGGACGGTGACGAGATCATCCTGCGCGCCCGTTGCAGCCGCGACGGGTTTGCCTCCATCGGTTTTGGCGAGTGCCGCGGCAAAGTGCTGCCGGCGAGTTAAGAGGATCGGCCGATGGAACTCTTTACCTATTACCGTTCGACATCGTCCTACCGGGTGCGGATTGCCCTGGCCCTCAAGGGCCTGGACTATCAGGCGCTGCCGATCAATCTGATCGCGCCGGCGGGGGGCGAGCACCGCCAGGCGCTGTATCTGGGCCTCAACCCGCAAGGCCGGGTGCCGGCCTTGCGCACTGATGAAGGCGATCTGTTGATCCAGTCACCGGCGATCATTGAGTACCTTGAGGAACGTTATCCACACGTGCCGCTGTTGGCCACCGATCTGGCCGCTCGCGCTCATGAGCGCGGGGTCGCGGCGCTGATCGGCTGCGATGTGCACCCGCTGCATAATGTCAGCGTGCTCAACAGGCTTCGGCAGTTGGGTCACGATGAACAGCAGGTAGTCGAGTGGATCGGGCACTGGATCAGCCAGGGGCTTGGGACCGTTGAACAGTTGATTGGTGACGAGGGGTACTGTTTCGGATCGCAACCTGGGGTGGCGGATGTTTATCTGATACCGCAGCTGTATGCGGCTGAGCGCTTCAACATCTCCCCGCAGGCCTGGCCACGTATTCGCCGGGTGGCGGCGCTGGCAGCGGCTCACCCGGCATTCATCAAGGCACACCCGGCCAATCAGCCGGATACTCCCTGACTGCACACGCCAATATAAGCATCCTGCAACCTGTGGGAGCACAGCTTGCTCGCGATGGCGGGGTGTCATTCAACATCAATGTCTACTGACACGACGCCATCGCGAGCAAGCTTTACTCCCACAGGATTGGGTGTCAGTGGACGATGGTGTTCGGCGGCAAGTGCCCCAGCCGTTCGGTCAGGCGAATCCGCTGGATCGGATCTTCGCTGAGCATCAATGCATGCTCCAGGTCGAAGCGTTCGGCGTTGGGACAGTCCAGTCTTTGATACAGGCTCGCCCGGGCCAGGTAGTCGGCGGCGCTGGCGTTGCCCAGTTCCAGTACCCGCTCGGCGTCGATCAGGGCACCGATATAATCATCGTGAGCCAGATGCAGTTGGCGCAGGTTGCGGGACAGGCGTTGCAGCATCTGCAACGGTTCGGCGGTGACCAGATGCTCGGCGCTCAGCTTCATGTTCGGACCGTACTGGCGATGCAGCAACTCCCGGCAATCATTCGGGTACAGACGCCGCCCGCCGCAAGGATCAAGCAGGTGGTCGGCGCCCGGAACCCGCAGTAGAAAATGCCCTGGGAAATTGACCCCGACCATCGGTATTTCCAGGCGCCGGGCCAGCTCAAGCGCGATCAAGCCCAGCGCCAGGGGTTGTCCGCGTCGGCGTGTCAGCACCTTGTCCAGCAATGCCGCCTGCGGACGCAGCGGCGTGAAGTCGTCCTGGGCAAACCCCAGGTCATTCATGCGGCGCAGCAACGGTTGCGCCAACTCGCTCACCGGCAACATTGGCAAACCATGGCTAACCCGTTGCTGCAGATCCCTGAACCCAGCCAGTAGGGATTCGACGTTCAGCTTCTGGTCATGCTCGACACAGATCCACAGCGCCGCTTCGAACAGCGCGGGCGGTGATCGTTGCAGGCACTCGAAGAAGCATTGGCGGGGCGTCATCAAAATCTCCCGGGACATGCCTCGTTTTAGCCCCGTCTCCCTCATTCGTCCAGTGCCCCGGAAGGTTATGTCCGAATGCCTGAGCCGCAGCGCTGCTTATTCCGGCGCGCTTCAGCAAAATTCAGGCGCGAGCCTATACTGGCGACTACAAGAAGTGATTTTCGGGAGCCTTACGATGTTCGCTCTCATGCAGAGCAATCGCCTTGAATCGCTGCATCTGAGCGTCGACCCGGTCACCGGGTTGAAGGCGGTCATTGCCATTCATGACAGCCGTCTGGGCCCGGCCCTTGGCGGATGTCGATACCTTGCCTATCCTGACGACGAATCCGCCGTCGAGGACGCTGTGCGCCTGGCCCGGGGCATGAGCTACAAAGCGGCGCTTGCCGGCCTGGCCCAAGGTGGCGGAGTCGCCGTGATCATCCGGCCGATGCACGTGGAAAGCCGCGCCGCGCTGTTTGAAGCGTTCGGTCGTTGCGTAGACCAGCTCGACGGGCGCTACATCACCGCTATCGACAGCGGCACTTCGGTAGCCGACATGGATTGCATCGCCCAGCAGACCCAGCATGTCACCAGCACCACCTCGGCCGGTGATCCCGCGCCACATGCTGCAATGGGGGTGTTTGCCGGTATTCGCAGCACGGCAATGGCACGCCTGGGCAGCGATAACCTTGAAGGCCTGCGCGTGGCAATCCAGGGGTTGGGCAATGTGGGTTACGCGTTGGCGGAACAGCTGCATGCGGCCGGCGCTGAACTGCTGGTGAGCGACATTGACCACGGCAAGGTCCAGCTTGCGATGGAGCAACTGGGCGCTCATCCAATCGCCAACGATGCATTGCTCAGTACGCCCTGCGATATCCTCGCGCCATGCGGCCTGGGCGGCGTCCTTAACAGCAACAGCGTGTCGCAATTGCGCTGCTCGGCGGTGGCGGGCTCGGCGAACAATCAGCTGACCCATGTCGAAGTCGCCGACTTGCTTGAGCGGCGGGGGATTTTGTACGCCCCCGATTATGTGATCAATGCCGGCGGTTTGATCTACGTCTCGCTCAAGCACCGTGGTGAAGAGCTGACCACCATCACCGCGCACCTGTCGAAAATCAGCTCCCGTCTTACCGAGGTGTTCGCCCATGCCCAGGCGGAAAAGCGTTCCCCTGCGCGGGTGGCGGATGAGCTGGCGGAGCGGGTGTTGTATCGCTGATGCCCAGGCATGAAAAAGGCCCTGAGTCGCTGGACTCAGGACCTGTTCAATTCGGGCGCTGTTTACTTTGGTGCTTTTGCCGCCTTTGCAGGTTTGGCGGGGGCATCGGGTTCAACAGCTTCAGGTTCTTGCGCTACTTCAACGGGGGCAACCACTTCGGCAGGCGCGCTCAACAGTTCGGACAGGGCGTCCGGTTGGCTCTTGAAGGCCTTGGCGAACACGTCGCGGTTCTTCGCCATGTAGATCCCGGCTTCTTCCACTTGCTGTTCGGTCAGGGACGGAACGGCTTTTTGCAACACTTCAGCCAGCAATTCGGCGAGTTCGAGCATTTTGTCATGACGGTCAGCTTCGGCTTTATCCATGAACAAGCGCTCCAGATCTCGGCTGCTGCGGTATACCACTTCGACGGCCATTCACCACCTCACATGCCTTCACATTAAGTTGTCGTATTCGACCACTGTATTTATATACAGCTAAAAGGATAAGCGAATCCTGCCGATTTGGGTAGTGACATTTCACTGTAGCTGCGTTTTGGCTGGGGGTGGGCTATAGGGAGGTCTCTGAGATACCAGTCCTCATCAGTGTTGAATGCCAAATCGCCATCGCGAGCAAGCTTTGCTCCCACGTGATCATCTCCCCCAGGGTTACCTTTGCCTGAGATCCCTCTACAAGTCTTCATTTCAATTTGGAACGGTGCACGACCAGACAAGCGCAGCGCGCCGGGTTGATACCTTGGTCGGCCCGAAGGCCGCCACGGCGAGCTGTGGATTGCAGGCGCCCCGTTAACCACGCTGGCCGAACGCAGGCATTGCGCAGCGGGGAAACCGGCAAGGATGCCGGTTTAGCCGCGCTGGGCCAGGGATGGCCCATCGCGGCGCCCCGCGGAGCAATGCCGGAGTGAGGGCACACCGAGCCTAGGCGAGGTGCCGAGTGGTGGGGCAAAAGCGTTTGGTTACTTTGCGCTTTTCAAAGTAACCCGCCGTAAGGGCGGAACCATAAGCCGCCGTTACCCAGAAACGGATATACACACATTGCCCGGGCGGAGTTCCGATGCCCAAAGTGCCTCAAATCCCCCAGCCAACATCTCACTTCTCACCCCTGGCCTTTTTTCTGCATGCCAAACAACCGTCACGTCAAAACCGCATCATCCGGTCAAACCGACCTAAGGAAGAACCACCGTGAAAATCAACTGGGCCGAGAAACTGCGGCAGAACGTGCACCAACTGGCCGAATCCCTGGGTAACCTGTTCGTCGAAAGCTTCCACTACCTGGCACTGTTCGCCATTGGAGCAGTAACCGCCTGGGCGGCGGTGATGGAATTTTTGGGAATGCTGGACAAGGGACACATCAAGATCGATGACATCCTGCTGCTGTTCATCTACCTGGAATTGGGCGCCATGGTCGGGATCTACTTCAAGACCAACCACATGCCGGTACGCTTCCTGATCTACGTGGCCATCACCGCACTGACTCGCCTGCTGATTTCCAACGTGTCGCATCACAACCCACCGGATATCGGCATCATCTACCTATGCGGCGGCATCCTGCTGCTGGCGTTCGCGATTCTGGTGGTGCGGTACGCCTCCTCGCAATTCCCTTCGGTGAAGATCGAGCACCCGCAGCGCAAGGTCGGCGCGGGTTCCAGCGAGCATCCCGAAGTGGAAAAGGGCGAGCTTTAAAGCCCGATCGCCGGACGCGGCAAGCCCTTGGCTGGTGGCGGTGGCAGCGTCCGGTTGTCGCCGTCAGTCATCGCTTCGAGAATGGCCACGGCACTGTGGCCCTGCTCTATGGCGATGCCGAACTGAATGCTTTGCACCAGGCGCTTGAGGCGCTTGGGATCATTGCGCTGTTCGGCACTGATCATCCGTTTGGCCACCACGCGACCACTGTTGGACAGCGTCAGCATGATGCTGCCGTCGAGCCCCTGAATGCTCAGGTTGATCTGGTAATCCGGCGCGAAGGCATCGGTAATGAGCTGAAAAGGATTGTCCATGATGCGTCACCGCCTGATTGAACGTGCAGTTGTTGACCGACCATGATCGGGTTGGTTCGCGTTACCGGACCATCGGCTGGCCGCTCGCGATCTCTCTCGGGGAACGTAGCAAGCGGCATGCCGGAAAGATTGTCGAACAAAAGCACAACCGTGTAGGAGCGAGCTTGCTCGCGAAGAACCCGAGAACGGCGCGGGCTGCAAGCTTTCCCCCGCGTTGACGATCATCCTTGATCGCCGCCCGGAGCAAGCGCGCACCTGCAGCCTCAGGCGATTTCCGCCCGATTCAGGGCAGGAATGAAAAGATGATCGCAGACAGTGCAATCAAGCCGATCAACACCACGAACACATTCGAAACCTGGCCCGAATAATGGCGTAATGCCGGTACGCGGCGGATGGCGTACATCGGCATCAGGAACAGCAGGCACGCGATGATGGGGCCGCCGAGTGTCTCGATCATGCCCAGGATGCTCGGATTGAACGTCGCCACTGCCCAGCAGCTGAGGATCATGAACACCGCCGTCGCGCGGTTCAGCCAGCTGGCGGACATGACCTTGCCACGGCCGCGCAGGCTCTTCACGATCAGGCCCTGGAAACCTTCGCTGGCGCCGATGTAATGGCCGAGGAAGGATTTGGTGATCGCCACCAAGGCAATCAATGGCGCCGCGTAAGCGATCACTGGCGTCTGGAAGTGATTGGCCAGGTAAGACAGGATCGAGATGTTCTGTGCCTTCGCCGCCGCCAGGTCAGCCGGGGACAGCGCCAGCACGCAGCTGAAGCAGAAGAACATCACCGTCACGACCATCATTGCGTGAGCAATGGCGAGAATGCCGCTGCTCTTGGCTTCGGCCTGTTCGCCGTAGCGCTGTTTCTGATCCACCGCGAAAGCCGAGATGATCGGCGAATGGTTGAACGAGAACACCATCACCGGGATTGCCAGCCACAGGGTCTTGAAGAACAGCGGCATCGGCATGCCTTCACTGGCGGTGGCGAAGAACGCGCCGTTCCAGTTCGGAATCAGGCTGATACCGAGCAGCAGCAATGCGGCGACGAAAGGGTAGACCAGCACGCTCATGCATTTGACGATCACGCCCTGGCCGCAGCGAACGATGGCCATCAGGCCTAGGATCAACCCTAGCGACAGGATGGCGCGCGGCGGGGGGGCGATGTGCAGCTGGTGTTCCATGAAGCTGCTCAGGGTGTTGGTCAGCGCGACGCTGTACACCAGCAGAATCGGGAAAATCGCGAAGAAGTAGAGCAAGGTGATCAGCTTGCCGGCACCAATGCCGAAGTGTTCCTCCACCACTTCGGTGATGTCACCAGAGCGACCGGACAGCACGAAGCGGGTCAGGCCACGGTGTGCGAAGAAGGTCATCGGGAACGCCAGCACTGCGAGGATCAGCAGGGGCCAGAAACCACCGACTCCGGCGTTGATCGGCAGGAACAGGGTGCCAGCGCCGATCGCCGTGCCGTAGAGGCCGAGCATCCAGGTGGTGTCGTGTTTGCTCCAGCCTTTGCTGGCTGTCGCGGTGTCGCGTGTTACTTCTACAGCAGGATTTTCGGCAGCAGGTGTACGTACATCGGTCATCGTATTGGCCTCGTTATTGTTCTTGCTCGGGCTCACGTGGTACGGGCGGTCAGGGAATGCTCCTCAGCACTCCACCCAGCTCACGGCCAGGCCGCCCCGTGAAGTCTCTTTGTATTTGTCGTGCATGTCGGCGCCGGTATCGCGCATGGTGCGGATGACCCGGTCGAGTGAAATGAAGTGTTTGCCATCACCGCGCAGCGCCATTTGCGTGGCATTGATCGCCTTGACGGCGGCGATCGCGTTGCGTTCGATGCAGGGCACCTGAACCAGTCCGCCCACCGGGTCGCAGGTCAGGCCAAGGTTGTGTTCCAGACCGATTTCGGCCGCGTTCTCCAGTTGCTCCGGCGTCGCGCCCAGCACGTCCGCCAAGCCGGCAGCCGCCATGGCGCAGGCAGATCCGACCTCTCCCTGACAGCCGACTTCGGCACCGGAGATGGACGCATTTTTCTTGCACAGAATGCCTACCGCGGCCGCGCCGAGAAAAAAGGCGACCACGTCGTCATCGGACGCGTCCGGATTGAATTTCATGTAGTAGTGCAGCACCGCCGGGATGATCCCCGCCGCGCCATTGGTCGGCGCCGTGACCATGCGCCCGCCGGCAGCGTTCTCTTCGTTGACGGCGAGGGCGAACAGGTTGACCCACTCCATGGCGGACAGCGTGGAAGTGATGACATTCGGCTTGCCGATTTCCAGCAGGGCACGGTGCAATTTCGCCGCCCGACGTGGCACGTTCAGGCCGCCCGGCAGGATGCCCTCGTGACGCAGGCCTTGCTCGACGCATTCGCGCATCACCGACCAGATATGCAGCAGGCCCTGGCGAATCTCGGCTTCGCTGCGCCAGGCCAGTTCGTTGGCCATCATCAGCTCGGAAACCCGCAGGCCGTTCTGGTTACACAGCTTGAGCAATTCGGCGGCGCTGGAGAAGTCGTAAGGCAATACGACGTCGCTGGACGGTGCGATGCCCGACTCGGCCTCGGCCGCCTCGATGATGAAACCGCCGCCTATCGAGTAATACGTCTGCTCGGCCAGTTCGCCGGTTTCGCCGAAGGCGGTCAGGGACATCGCGTTGGGGTGGTAAGGCAGGCTCTCGTCGAGCAGCAGCAGGTCGGTTTGCCAGTCGAAGGCTATGGTGGTTTTCCCGGCCAGCTTCAGCTCGCGGGTTTTCAACAGTGTGTTGATCCGGTCTTCGATGCAGTTCGGGTCGATGCTGTCTGGCCACTCGCCCATCAGCCCCATCACGCACGCGCGGTCGGTGGCATGGCCGACGCCGGTGGCCGACAGGGAGCCATAGAGGCGAATTTGCACACGACGAACGGCGTCGAGCAGATTCTGGTCCTGCAGGCTCTGGGCGAAGGTTGCCGCAGCGCGCATGGGACCGACGGTGTGGGAGCTGGACGGGCCGATGCCGACTTTGAAGAGATCAAATACACTGATAGCCATGCTAAAGCCTATACAAGCAATGGAAGAGAAATCGCTGCCATTTTTGTAGGACAAGCGCAATGTCGGCGATACTGCCCACCTCGGTCCTACGTGACCAACGAAATTTCCTACTCAAGCCTTTAGCAGGACTAAACGATGAGCCGTCAATTGCATGCCCAGACTTACGTCTGGCTGCACGTGTTTTCCTGTGCCGCGCGGCACCTGTCGTTTACCCGATGTGCCGAAGAGCTGCATATCACGCCGGGTGCAGTCAGCCAGCAGATTCGGCAACTGGAAGAGCGCCTCGGATTCCGGCTGTTTCATCGACGTGCCCGGGGCGTTGAATTGAGCGCAGAAGGCCAGCGATTGGCTATTACCGTGAACGAAGCGTACGGCAGCATTGATGCTGAATTGCGACGACTGGACGCCGGAATGATCAGCGCAATCCTGCGGGTGCGTTCGATTCCATCGTTCCTCAGTAAATGGCTGACGCCTCGGCTGCCGCGTTTGCAGCAGCGCTTTCCGGATATTCAGCTGCGGCTGGTGGCCGAGGACAGCAGCGTGCCGTTGCACGAAGGCGACTTCGACCTGGCGATCGACCTTAACGACGGCAGCTACCCAGGGTTGTTATCCACAACCCTGCTGGACGAGCAGATTTTCCCGGTCTGTGCCCCAGGCCTGTTGCGCGGCCGCCCGCCGCTGCACGGCCCGGCGGACCTGCTGCACTTTCCGTTGCTGCACGACATCACCGCCTGGCGCGGCAGCTATGAATACGCGGAATGGGAGTTTTACCTCAACGCCATCGGCTTTGAAGGCGCAGACGTGCGGCGCGGGCATACCTTCAACCGCAACCACCTGACCATCGAAGCGGCGATTGCCGGCATGGGCGTGGCGATCGCGCGGCGTACCTTGCTCAATGACGAACTGGAACGCGGCACCTTGATCGTGCCGTTTGGTCTGGCGGTGCCCAACCATAAACGCTACGTGCTGCTCTATGCGCCTGGGGCGCTGAGTCACCCGGGCGTGCGGGCGGTACATGACTGGCTGGTGGAAGAGGCGGGGGTCTTTCGAAGCCTGCACCCGCTGGGCGAGCGGCAGATGTGAACAGCCTGGGGGGCTGGAGCCTGGCTACCCAACTCCCGACCTTAACAGTGCTTTTGGCGGTTGTCCGGCTTTTTTTGCGAATAGATATTTATCTTTTTTTAGGGGTTGAAATGTTCTTCCGCCAGCCTGATTGTGTAAGTAAGAGGTCACGGTGATGACGCCCAAGGGCTAGCCTGAAGGCCTCTCGCGAGCTAGCTGAAATAAGGGATGAACTATGCAAATCCAAGTCAACAGTGATAACCATATTCAAAGCAGCATCCGACTGGAGGAGTGGGTACGTACTACCATTGAGAGCACGCTCGAACGCTATGAAGAGGACCTGACCCGTGTCGAGGTTCATCTGCGGGACGAGAACGGCGACAAGCCCGGTCCCCACGATATGCGCTGCCAGCTGGAAGCGCGGCCAAAAGGCCATCAACCGATTTCCGTAACCCACAAAGCCGACACCCTGGAGCAAGCCATCGATGGTGCGGCGGAAAAACTCGAACATGCGCTCGAGCACCTGTTCGGCAAACTGCGGGGCAAACCACGCGCCGCGATCGTGCCGTTCGAAAGGGTTCAGGCTGATGCACTGCTCGAAGACGAGTTTCTCGAGAACGAACAGGCTGCGCAAAACGGCTGACGCCTGATGTGATCTTTTTCCAGCCAACGACAAACGGGCCTGCATATGCAGGCCCGTTTTTATTTGGGTGGGGCGCGGACATTTCTGAGAGTGAGCTTGCTTCGGGGGCGGTCCGGGCGTTAGCGATAAGGTGAGGGATCTGTAATCCCGTGTCGTTCTCAGGTTTTTCGCGAGCAAGCTCGCTCCTACAGAAGCACACAGCAGACTCAAGTCTCATCGAACTCTTTTGCGTATGAGAATATTTATCATTATTATTGGCGCCTGCTTAGCCGCGTGATGATCGCGCAGCTCCATTGTTTCAAGGCCGAAACATGAAAGTCAAAACCAGAGCGCTCCCCGTTTCCTATCGACTGGCGGTCACTTCGCGGGTGCTTGCCGCCGTGGTGGGTGGCTATGTGGTCGCCGCATTGGCCAGTGTCAGCGTGACCCTTTGGCTGCCGATGCCGCGCGCCGAAGCGGTGGTGACCGGGATGATGATCTCGTTTCTGGTGTACCTGTGCGCCGTGCTGTGGTGCTTTGCCTGCCGCAGTGCGTGGCAGGCCTGGTACGGCTTGATTGTTCCAGCCCTGGTGCTGGCGGCAGTTTCCGGTGTGGCTTACTGGATGGGGCGAGCATGAAGGAAGGCTTTCGTCAGGCCATGGCCTGGGTCCATACGTGGACCGGGTTGCTCTTCGGCTGGCTGCTGTTCGCGATTTTCCTCACCGGCACACTCGCTTACTTCAACGACGAGATCAGTCACTGGATGCAGCCGGAGATTCCGGCGCGTTCGGTCTCGTCGCAACACAGCCTCGATCTTGCCCAGCACTACCTGCAGGAGCACGCACCGGGAGCTTCGCGCTGGCTGATCGACCTGCCGAGCGCTCGTCAACCGGCACTGACGGTGCGCTGGCAACAGTCGCCCGCCAAGCGCGGTGAGCGTGGCCAGTTCAGTGAAAAAAGCCTCGACCCCCAAACCGGCACAGAAGTGCAGGAGCGGGAGACCCGTGGCGGCGACTTCTTCTATCGCTTCCATTTCCAGCTGCAGATGCCCCATCCGTGGGGCCGCTGGTTGTCGACGATCGCGGCCATGGTGATGTTCGTCGGCTTGATCACCGGGATCATCACCCACAAGAAAATCTTCAAGGACTTCTTCACCTTCCGCCCGCGCAAGGGCCAGCGTTCGTGGCTGGATGGCCACAACGCCGTGGGTGTGCTGGTGCTGCCTTTTCACCTGATGATCAGCTATAGCAGCCTGGTGATTTTCATGGCGATGGTCATGCCGGCGAGCATTCTCGCTTCCTATAAAGGTGATGTGCGGGCGTTCTACGATGAGGTCTTTCCTGCCTCCAGCACGCCGGAACTCGCCGGTACCCCCGGTCAGTTGGCACCAATGGCGCCGCTGCTGGAGCGGGCGCGGGAGCAGTGGGCCGGAGGGCGTGTGGCGCGCTTGACGGTGAATAATCCGGGAGATGCCAATGCCTCGGTAGTGCTGGTGCGAGACGGTGCCGATCGGGTAGTGCACGATGTGAGCAGTGCCGTGACCTTCAATGGTGTGACCGGCCAACTGCTCAGTGCCACGCCTGAGCAACCGGCGGCGATGGCTGTCGCGGGGAGTTTCTACGGCTTGCATATGGGCCGTTTTGCCGGCCCGTTATTGCGTTGGCTGTACTTTATCTGCGGCCTGGCGAGCACGGCGGTGATTGGCACCGGGCTGGTGATCTGGCTAGGCAAGCGCCAACTCAAGCATGCAAAGAGTGGCGTGATGCCGTTCGAGTTGCGGCTGGTGGAAGTCCTGAACATTGCCAGCATGGCCGGGCTGACGGTCGCGGTGGCGGCGTTCTTCTGGGCCAACCGCCTGCTGCCAGTGCAAATGACTGGCCGAGCGGACTGGGAGATCAACAGCTTCTTTATCCTGTGGGGCTTGAGTGTGATTCATGCCGGGACCCGCCCCGGGCGCACCGCCTGGGTTGAGCAACTGATTCTGGCTGCGCTGCTGTTCTGCGGCATTCCACTGCTCAATGCGCTGACCACCTCGCATCACCTCGTAGCGTCCCTGACCCAAGGTGATTGGGCGATGGCCGGATTTGACCTGGCGTGCCTGGGTAGCGGCCTGTTCCTGGCCTGGGCCGCATGGAAAATGCGCCGCAGCGGCCGGGTTGCAACCACTACCCGCCAGCGTGTACCTGCCGTCACCCTCAAGCGAGAGGCGAACTGAATGCTGCTGGCCCTGTTGCTCTGCTACAGCGGTTTTACCGCGTTGTGTCTGTCGATGGACCGGCATCACGCCGAACTGCTTGGTCACAGGCCCACGGCGGGTCGCCGCAAGCTCCTGAAGCTGGCCGGCTGGTCACTGCTGGCTGTTTCGCCATGGGTGCTGGTGAGCCGGATCGGTTGGGGCCTGGGCCTGGTCGAATGGTTTGCAGTACTGATGCTCAGCGCCTTGTTGCTGGTGCTTTTGTTGCCGCACCGCCCCCGCCTGGTGCTGGCGCTCGCAGGCCTGAGTCTGCTCGCCAGCCCTGTTGCCGTACTCGCGCAGTCATGACTCGATGATCGGCCTCCCGCCCGAATCCGGCGAAGACGAACATCAAGGCGGGGGACGCGCGCATTTCCTGCAAGTGTTCCTGTCCCAGCGCTCGCAAATGGAGGCATTGGTAAGCCGGCGGGTGGGCTGTCGGGCGACGGCCGCCGATCTGGTGCAGGACTTGTTCCTGCGTTTCTGGCGGCGGCCATTGGTGCAGGTCGAGGAACTGAGTACCTACCTGCTGCGTTGTGCCGGCAACATTGCCATCGACCATTTGCGCAGCGAAGGCGCGCGGGTGCGCAGCAACGAGTGTTGGTTGCCGGAACAGCCGGACAGCCATGGCAGCGAGCCCGAGGCGGCGCTGGAAGCCGGCAATGATTTGCGCCACGTCGAGGCAGCGTTGCGCGCATTGCCCGAGCGCACGCGGCAGATTTTTCTGCTCAATCGCCTCCATGGGCGCAAATATGCGCAGATCGCCAAGGCCATGGGCCTGTCCCAGAGTGCCGTGGAAAAACATATGATGCGCGCCCTCGACGCCTGCAAGGCAAGCTTGCGGGACACCGAACCGCGCACGCCAGGGAAAGCACCGTGAACCACGCTGAACGTATCATTCCCACGCCGGCTCAGGAGCAGGCCGCCTACGCCTGGCTGAGCCTGTTGCATGACCATCCCAGCAGTGGCGACCAAGTGACCTTCAGTCACTGGCTGCAAGCCGATCCCGCCCACGCGGAGGCCTATGCCCAGGCCCAAGTGGTGTGGGAACTGAGCGAAGCACCGGCACGCACCCTGGCCGCCGAAGATGCGCTTGCCTTGCAGGGTTACCTCGATGCGATGAGTCGTTCCGGCCAGTACCCTGTGCGGCGCTGGGCCGGTGGCTTGGCAGTGGCGGCTTGTCTTTTGTTGATGGTCGGCATGGGCGCCGGGTGGCAGCCGATGCGCTGGCTGGATGACCTGGGGGCGGACTATGTGTCGGCTCCGGGGGAGATCCGCACGGTGACGCTGGCTGATCAGTCCCAGGTGACGCTCGATGCAGACAGCGCCATCGCGGTGGATTTCACTGGTGGTGAACGGCACGTGCATTTGCGTCGCGGCGCCGGTTTTTTCAGTGTCGTTCACACCGGCGAGCCTTTTGTCGTCGACGCCGAACAAGGCCAGGCGCGGGTATTGGGCACGCAGTTCGAGGTACGCCTGCAACCCGTTGGCGCTCAGGTGACGGTGCTGTCGGGGCGCGTCGGTGTCACGGCGCACAGGCAGGCTGCGCAGCAGATTGTCGGCGCGGGCCAGCAGCTGACTTACGGCGCCGGCGCAGCGCAGACACTCCATGGTGTGGACAGTGAAGCGCAACTGGCCTGGCGCCAGGGCTGGCTCAATTACTACAGGGCGCCACTGGCGGATGTGGTGAAAGACCTTGGACGCTATTACCCGGGGCGGATCCTGTTACTGAACGATGAACTGGCGGCACGCCGGGTCAGCGGCAGCTTCCCAAGCAAGGATCCGCAGGCGGTGTTGAGTTCATTGCAGGGGGTGTTGGGGTTTGAGCAGACCCAGGTGTTCGGGCATCTGATTATTTTGCGGTAGAGCAAGATCAAAAGATCGTCCGAAGGCTCGGGCCGCGTTCGGACGATCTTTTGATCTTCTAGAAATATTTCAAAAATCAAGGTGAGGTAAAACCCCGCGCCATCCGTGTAGTGACTGAAACTGCGAGTCATTCGCATCCGTTGCGGTTCTACACAGGTCATGAGCAATGAAGTCCAGGGCAAAATTGGTTTCGGTCAAACATTGGTTGGGTGCATCTGCACTGGGCTTGACGGCGTCGGCCTTGCTGCCGTCGGGCGTTGCCTTGGGCGCTGACGCCGGGGCAACCCAGCAACATTCCCAGTTCACTTTCGCCCTGCCCGCCAAACCGTTGCCCCAGGCCCTGGCCGACTTCAGCCGGATCACCGGCCTGAGCGTGGTCTACACCGACGAAGCGCCCTACGGTATCAGCGCCCCGGCGGTCAGCGGGCAGATGAGTGCCGAGCAGGCATTGCAGCGTTTGCTGGGCGGCTCGGGCTTCACCTTCCGTCGAACGGATGCTCATACCCTCGCGCTGGAGCCGCTGCCCACCCAGGGCGCTGTGAACCTCGGCGCGACGACCATCACCTCGGTGCTGGATCAATCCACCAGCTATCAGCCGCCGCCCACCAGTTCGGTGATGCGCTCGCAGGCGTTGCTCCAGGAAATCCCGCAGACCGTCAACGTGATCCCGGCCCAGGTCATCCGCGATCAGGCACCGCGCAATCTGGATGATGCACTCGCCAACGTCAGCGGCATCACCCAAGGCAACACGCTGGGTAGCACCCAGGACTCGGTGATGACCCGCGGCTTCGGCGATAACCGCAATGGCTCGATCATGCGCGATGGCATGCCGGTGATACAGGGCAGGGGCCTCAACGCCACGGTGGACCGGGTCGAAGTGCTCAAGGGCCCGTCTTCGCTGCTGTACGGGATTCAAGACCCCGGCGGTGTCGTCAACATGGTCAGCAAGAAGCCCGAGCTTGAGCAATACAACGCCCTGAACCTGCGCGGCTCGACCTACGGCAACGGCAAGAACGGCAGCGGCGGCGGCCTCGACAGCACCGGTGCCCTGGGTGATTCCGGGTTCGCGTACCGCATGGTGCTGGACCACGATGACGAGGATTACTGGCGCAATTACGGAGTGCAGCGCGAGACCCTGGTAGCGCCGTCGCTGGCATGGTTCGGTGACAACACCACGTTGTTGTTCGCCTATGAACACCGGGAATTTCTCACCCCGTTCGACCGCGGCACGGTCATCGATCCCCGGGACAATCATCCGCTGGACATCTCCCGCGGGCGTCGCCTGGACGAGCCGTTCAACGACATGGAAGGCCGGTCGGATCTCTATCATTTCGAGGCCGATCACCAGCTCAATGACAACTGGAGCGCGCACTTGGGCTACAGCTGGAACCGCGAGACCTACGACGCCAGCCAGGTCCGCGTCACGGCCATCAATACCACTAACGGCACGCTGACCCGCAGCATGGACGGCACGCACAACGCGATCAGCACCGATCGCTTCGCCACGGCCAGCGTGGAGGGGCGCGTCGATGTGGCAGGCATGCAGCATGACCTGGTGTTCGGGATCGACGACGAGTACCGCAAGATCTACCGCGCCGACCTGATCCGCCAGAAAAGCCTGGGCACCTTCAGCTACATCAATCCGGTGTACGGCCGCGAAGTGGAAGGCACCACAGTCAGCCCGGCGGACAGCGCACAGACCGACCTGCTGCGCAGCGATTCGATGTTCCTGCAGGACTCGATTCACTTGAACGAGCAGTGGATTCTGGTCGGTGGCGCGCGATTCCAGGCGTACGACCAGTACGCCGGCAAAGGCGTGCCGTTCCAGGCCAACACCGACAGCAACGGCCAGAAATGGGTGCCCCGCGCCGGCCTGGTGTACCGCTACACCGATGCCCTGTCGTTTTATGGCAGCTACACCGAATCGTTCAAGCCCAACTCGACCATTGCGCCGCTGAGCGGCAGCAGCACGGTGCTCGATGGCAGCATCGCCCCCGAAGAGGCCAAGTCATGGGAGGTCGGCGCCAAGCTGGATCTGCCAGGGCGCGTCACCGGCAACATCGCGTTGTTCGACATCAAGAAGCGCAATGTGCTGGTCGCCAATTCCGAAGGGCCGGTGACCCTCTACAGCGCTGCTGGCGAAGTACGATCCCGTGGCCTGGAAATGGATCTGAGCGGCCAGCTCAGTGACCGCTGGAGCATGATTGGCAGTTACGCGTACACCGACGCCGAGGTCACTGAAGACCCGACCTACAAGGGTAAGAAACTGCAGAATGTGGCGAAGAACAGCGGCTCGCTGTCGGCGGTGTATGACTTCGGCAATATAGTCGGAGGTGACCAGTTGCGGGTGGGCGCCGGCGCACGTTACGTCGGCGAGAGGGCGGGCAACGCGGTGAATGATTTTGACCTGCCCAGCTACACGGTGGCGGATGCGTTTGCCACCTATGACACCAAGGTCGAGGGGCAGACGGTCAAGTTCCAGCTCAACGTGAAGAACCTGTTTGATCGCACGTACTACACCTCGGCGGCGAGCCGGTTCTTCGTTTCGATGGGGGATTCGCGGCAGGTGACGCTGTCGAGTACGCTGGAGTTCTGACGAAGGCGGCAGCACAGGCGCCAACCCCCCAAGCCTGGCGTAAAAAAGCCTGCCGATAATCCCCAGGTGTTCCCCCCAACGCCTGGCGAAACCGGTTGGTGAAATGACTGGCACTGGAAAACCCGCACGCCAGTGCAATCTCCCCCAGGGGCTGTGCGCTTGTGCGCAACAGGTCCTGCGCCCGACGCAAGCGCCGCGCCAGCACATACTGGTGCGGCGGCAAGCCAAAGCTCTGGCGAAACATCCGCGCAAAGTGATACTCCGACAACGCGCACAATCCGGCCAGTTGCCCCAGGCTGATGGGCTCGGCCAGCTGACTGTCGATGAATTCGACCAGTTGCCGCCGCTGATGCGCCGCCAGTCCGCCCTTGAGCCGCAATCCTTCGCGCTTGCCCACCTGGCCAAGCAATACGTGACTGAGCATCTCGTGGGCCAGGCTGCTGGTTAGCAGGCGTTCGCCAGGCTCGTCCCAGTTGAGCGCGATCAACTGGCGAAAGCGCCGGACCTGGATCGGGTCGTCGAGAAAGGTGTGCTCGCGCAGGAGCAATTCGCGAGGTTCGCGGTCGAGCAGGGTGACGCAACCGAGGGCAAACTGCTCAGGGCTGAAATACACATGAGCCAGGCGGATATCGCCATTGATCACCCAGGCCGAGGGGTGTTCGGCAGGCAGGATGCACAGCTTGTCCGGGCCGCCCATGATGCCGGGCTGATCACGGCGAAAGGTGCCGGTACCGCCGCCGATGTAGCAGGACAAGGTGTGGTGACTGGGCGCTTCGTAATCCTGAGCGTCGTGATGATTGTTCCACAGGGCTGCCGCCATGCCGTCACCGAGTTCGGCGCTGTGCTCAAGGCGAGCATGGGCCGAACGGTTAAGGGCTTGAAAGACTTGCAGGGATTCCAGTGCGGGCATTATCGATTCTCCAACGCCTTGCATCCTACTCCGTAGCACGTGACCTGCCAGCCCGTGGCCGGACAAAAGCGCAAGTTTATGCAAGTGCGCCGAAACCCGACGCAGGACACTGAGCTCCTATTCAGGAGTTTTGACCATGAACCTTTCGTTGTATTTGCTGACCGTGCTGATCTGGGGCACCACCTGGATTGCCTTGAAATGGCAGTTGGGCGTGGTCGCTATCCCGGTGTCGATCGTCTATCGCTTCGGCCTCGCCGCGCTGGTGCTGTTCGTGATGTTGCTGCTCACCCGACGCCTGCAGGTGATGAATCGCCGCGGCCATCTGATTTGCCTGGCGCAGGGTCTGTGCCTGTTCTGCGTCAACTTCATGTGTTTCCTCACCGCCAGCCAGTGGATCCCCAGCGGTCTGGTGGCGGTGGTGTTTTCCACGGCCACCTTGTGGAACGCCTTGAATGCCCGGGTGTTCTTCGGTCAGAAAATCGCTCGTAACGTCTTGATGGGGGGTGCTTTGGGCCTGATGGGGCTCGGTTTACTGTTCTGGCCAGAGCTTGCGGGCCACACCGCCTCCCCGGAAACCCTGCTGGGCCTGGGGTTGGCGCTATGCGGCACGCTGTGTTTTTCTGCCGGCAACATGTTGTCGAGCCTGCAGCAGAAAGCTGGCCTCAAGCCACTGACGACCAATGCCTGGGGCATGGCTTATGGCGCAGCAATGTTGTCGGCCTGGTGCCTGGTCAGGGGCATCCCGTTCGACATGGAGTGGAATGGCCGTTACATCGGCTCATTGCTCTATCTGGTGATTCCAGGTTCGGTGATTGGCTTCACCGCCTACCTGACATTGGTCGGCCGCATGGGGCCGGAACGAGCCGCTTACTGCACCGTATTGTTCCCGGTGGTTGCACTGAATGTTTCGGCATTTGCCGAAGGTTATCAGTGGACCGCTCCGGCACTCGTCGGGCTGGTTTTGGTCATGCTGGGCAACGTGCTGGTGTTCCGTAAGCCTCGCGCGACGACCAGACCCATGGCCGGCAAATTGGCATAAGCAGCAGGGCCTTCACGAGTCTTTCACTGCTGTCAGATACATGGCACGCCGGTGAAGGCGTGCCAGGTCACAATCAGCCTTTCCAGGTCTGCGGATTGACCAGGTCTTGTGGGCGTTCGCCCTGCAGGGCGCTGCGCAGGTTAATAATGGCGCGATTGGCCATCGCTTCACGGGTTTCATGGGTGGCCGAGCCGATATGCGGCAGGGTGACGGCGTTCTTCAACTGGAACAACGGCGACTCGCTCAGCGGCTCTTTCTCGTAGACGTCCAGGCCCGCGCCACGAATGCGGTTGTTCTGCAGCGCTTCAATCAGTGCCGGTTCATCCACCACGGGCCCGCGCGAGATGTTCACCAGGATTGCGCCCGGCTTCATCAGTCCCAGTTCACGATGGCTGATCAGGTGTTTGGTCTTCTCGCTGAGCGGCACCACCAGGCAGACGAAATCGGCTTCGGCCAGCAACTGGTCGAGGCTGCGAAATTGCGCGCCGAGTTCCTGTTCCAGGTCGCTCTTGCGGCTGTTGCCGCTGTAGATAATTGGCATGTTGAATCCCAGGCGGCCGCGCCGAGCGATCGCGGCGCCGATATTGCCCATGCCGACGATGCCCAGGGTCTTGCCATGCACATCGCTGCCGAACAGCGCCGCGCCGACGCTGGCCTGCCATTGGCCGGCCTTGGTCCAGGCATCCAGTTCAGCTACCCGGCGGGCGCTGCTCATGATCAGGGCGAACGCCAGGTCCGCCGTGCTCTCGGTCAGGACGTCAGGGGTATTGGTGAGCATGATGCCGCGCTCGTTGAAATACGCCACATCGTAGTTGTCGTAGCCCACCGAGACGCTGGACACCACCTGCAGCTTGGCTGCGGTCTCCAGCTGCGCACGCCCGAGCTTGCGTCCGACACCAATCAAGCCATGGGCGTGGGGCAGGGCCTCATTGAATTGGGCGTTGATATCGCCGTTTTTCGGGTTGGGCACGATGACGTCGAAATCCTGCTTCAGGTCTTCGATCATCTGTGGCGTGATGCGGCTAAAGGCGAGTACGGTCTTTTTCATGGGTGGAGGGCTCGTCGGGCGGTGAGAATGCCAAGCACGCTAACATTCTTTTCCGGTGCCGGGCGAGCCTGGGCAGTCAATTCGCCAGCCGGACACCGGCCAGGCTGCCGCTCAATTCATAAGCCGCCAATTCCGCCTGATGCGCCGCCAATATTTCCGGCAATGACCCACGCAGGTACTCGACCCAGGTCTTGATTTTCGCGTCCAGATATTGCCGCGAAGGATAGATCGCATACAGGTTCAGTTCCTGTGAGCGGTAATTGGGCATTACCCGCACCAGCGTGCCGTTGCGCAGGCCTTCAATGGCCGCGTAAACCGGCAGAACGCCCACGCCCATGCCGCTGGTGATTGCCGTTTTCATGGCGTCCGCTGAATTCACCAGGAACGGCGAGGTATTGATGGTGACCATTTCCTGGCCCTCCGGGCCATCGAACGTCCATTTCTCAAGCGGTATCACCGGGCTCACCAGGCGCAGGCAGGCGTGGTTCAGCAGGTCGCTGGGTTTGTGCGCACAGCCATTGGCTTTCACATAGGCCGGCGAGGCGCAGACGATGCTGTAGGTGATGCCCAGTCGTTGCGAGACGAAGCCGGAGTCTGGCAATTCGCTGGCCAGCACGATGGACACGTCGTAGCCCTCGTCGAGCAGGTCTGGCACGCGGTTGGCCAGGGTCAGGTCGAAGGTCACGTCGGGGTGGGTTTTGCGGTAGCGGGCGATGGCGTCGATCACGAAGTGCTGACCGATACCGGTCATGGTGTGCACCTTGAGCTGGCCGGCAGGGCGGGCGTGCGCGTCGCTGGCTTCGGCCTCGGCTGCTTCGACGTAGGCAAGGATCTGTTTGCAGCGCAGCAGGTAGCGCTTACCGGCCTCGGTGAGCGCGATGCGGCGGGTGGTGCGGTTGAGCAGTCGGGTTTGCAGGTGGGCCTCCAGGTTGGAGACCGCGCGCGAGACGTTGGCCGTCGTGGTGTCGAGTTGCACGGCGGCGGCGGTGAAGCTGCCAGCCTCGGCCACGTAACTGAAGGCGCGCATGTTTTGCAAAGTGTCCATGGGGTGCTCTCTGGGCGAATGACAAATTGTGACACAACGTTTCAGAGTCCGAGACCCCGACCAAGGGATTATCGCGTTAACGGTAACAAAGATTCACAAGAATCCCAGCTTATCGCCAACAAAACCCGCCCCTAGAATTGCGCCCACCCTGGTAGGAGCTGCCGCAGGCTGCGATCTTTTGATCTTAAGATTCAAGATCAAAAGATCGCAGCCTGCGGCAGCTCCTAAGGGGATCTCCCTTATTTCAGGAATATCCGCAGTGCCGCGTCGCATCAGCAGAGCGCTTCAGACGTTCAGTGTTTTCGCCCTTTCCCTGGTCATCAGCGGCTGCATCGGCACCGCAGGCATCGCCCCGCAGGGCGAGGCACTGCAGGCCAATGCCCTGGCCACCGACGAAGCTATCCAACACGCTGCAAAGGACGCCAACTGGCCTGTCGCTCAATGGTGGCAGGCCTACCGCGACCCTCAGTTGAATCACTGGATCGACCTGGCCCTGCAGGGCAGCCCGACTCTGGCCATCGCAGCCGCACGGGTACGCCAGGCCAGGGCCATGGCGGGTATCGCCGAATCCGCCGAGTCACTGCAGATCAACGCCGAGTCGACCCTCAAGCGCCACAACTGGCCTTCCGATCAGTTTTACGGGCCGGGCGAACTGGCCGATACCACGACCTGGGACAACAACGCCGCGCTGGGCTTCAGCTACGCCCTCGACCTCTGGGGCCGCGAGCGCAATGCCAGCGAGCGCGCCGTGGACCTGGCGCACATGAGCGCCGCCGAGGCCAGGCAGGCTCAGCTCGAATTGCAGAACAACGTCGTGCGCGCCTATATCGAATTGTCGCTGCATTACGCCCAGCGCGACATCGTGGCCGCGACGCTGCAGCAGCAACAGCAGATTCTTGAACTGGCGCAAAAGCGCCTGGACGCCGGCATCGGTACGCACTTTGAAGTCAGCCAGGCCGAAACCCCGCTGCCCGAAACCCATCGCCAACTCGACGCGCTGGACGAGGAGATCGCCCTCAGCCGCAATCAGCTGGCGGCATTGGCAGGTTTTGGGCCTGGTAACGGGGCGCAATTGCAGCGGCCGACCTTGTCCTTGGGGGCGGCGTTGAAGCTGCCATCGGCGCTGCCGGCGCAGTTGCTTGGGCAACGGCCGGACGTGGTTGCCAGTCGCTGGCAAGTGGCGGCGCAGGCGCGGGGCATCGATGTCGCGCATGCGGGTTTCTACCCCAACGTCGATCTGGTCGGCAGCCTCGGTTACATGGCCACTGGCGGTGGGGCACTGGAGTTCCTGACCGGCAAGAAACTCAACTACAGCGTCGGTCCGGCGCTCTCGTTGCCGATCTTCGACGGCGGTCGGTTGCGGGCGCAGTTGGGTGAAGCATCGGCCGGCTATGACATCGCCGTGGCCCGCTACAACCAGACCCTGGTCAACGCCCTGAAGAACATCTCGGACCAGTTGATCCGCCGCGAGTCCATGGACAAGCAGCAGACGTTCGCCGCCGAGTCCGTGGCCGCCGCGCAGAAGACCTACGACATCGCCATGATCGCCTACCAGCGCGGTCTCACCGATTACCTCAATGTGCTCAATGCCCAGACGTTGCTGTTCAAACAGCAGCAAGTGCAGCAGCAGGTCCAGGCCGCGCGCCTGAGTGCCCACGCAGAGCTGGTGACAGCACTGGGCGGCGGGTTAGGGGCGGGCGCGGATGTGCCGCAAGACAGCCAGACCCAGGCGCCGAAAACCCCGGCCCTGCTCAGGAGCCTCTCCCATTGATCACCACACCTGCGGCAGACCCTGTGGGAGTGAGCCTGCTCGCGATGAGGGCGCATCAGTCAATGAGTGTGTTGCCTGACAAAGCGCCATCGCGAGCAGGCTCGCGCCCACAGGTTCCAAGTCGCCTGCAGGGCTTGCGTCCGACAAAATTTCATTGAGCAGGACACCATGACACCCTTGCCCGCACCGCTGCGCTGGCTGTACTCCCTCGAATGGCGCCGGGGCTTTTTTGACTGGGCGCGCAGCGATGGCGTGACCTGGGTCTACATCTTTAAAGTGCTGTTCGCCGCCTTCCTGACCCTGTGGCTGGCAATGCGCCTGGAACTGCCGCAGCCGCGTACGGCGATGATTACCGTGTTCATCGTCATGCAGCCGCAAAGTGGTCAGGTGTTCGCCAAGAGCTTCTACCGCTTCCTCGGTACGCTGACGGGTTCGGCGGTAATGGTGGCGCTGATTGCCTTGTTCGGGCAGAACACCGAACTGTTCCTGGGTTCGCTGGCGATCTGGGTCGGCATCTGTTCGGCGGGGGCGGCGCGTTACCGCAATTTTCGCGCGTACGGGTTTGTGCTGGCCGGCTACACCGCCGCGATGGTCGGCCTGCCGGCGCTGGCCCATCCGGACGGCGCCTTCATGGCGGCCGTCTGGCGGGTGCTGGAAATCTCCCTGGGGATTCTCTGCGCCACCCTGGTCAGCGCCGCGATCTTGCCGCAAACCGCCAGTGCGGCAATGCGCAATGCCCTGTATCAACGCTTTGGCGTGTTTGCCCTGTTCGTCACCGATGGCTTGCGCGGCCGCAGCCAGCGGGACGCGTTTGAAGCCAGCAACGTGCGGTTTATTGCTGAAGCTGTCGGCCTGGAAGGCCTGCGCAGTGTCACCGTATTCGAGGACCCGCACATGCGCCGGCGCAATGGCCGCCTCAATCGCCTGAACAGCGAGTTCATGGGCATCACCACCCGATTTAATGCCCTGCATCAGTTGCTGGAACGGCTGCGCAGCAGTGGCACCGATCACGTGGTGGCGGCCATCACCCCGGGCCTGCAGGACCTGGCCGAACTGCTCGACAACTTCAGCGGTCGCGCCCTGACCAGCCCCGATGCCGCACGCCTGGCGTTGGCTTTGGCGACCTACAAGGAGCATTTGCCAGCCCGGGTGCGCAGCTTGCGGGCAACATTCCAGGAGAGTGAACCGAGCGATTCCGAGCAGCTGGATTTTCATACCGCGTACGAGTTGCTGTATCGCTTCGTCGACGACCTGCACGGGTACGCCCAGACACACGCCTCGCTGGCCGAGCACCGCCATGCGCGGGAGCAGTGGGACGAGCCGTTCACCCCGCAGACCAACTGGCTGGCGGCGGCCGCATCAGGCATTCGCGCGGCGTTTGTGCTGGTGGTGCTGGGCAGTTACTGGGTGGCCACGGCCTGGCCGAGCGGGGCGACCATGACCCTGATTGCCGCCGCGACCATTGGCCTGTCCGCTGCCACTGCGAACCCCAAGCGCATGGCGTTTCAAATGGCCTGCGGGACCCTCCTCGGCGCGCTGATCGGTTTCATCGAGATGTTTTTCATCTTCCCCTGGATCGACGGTTTCCCGTTGCTGTGCGTGATGCTCGCGCCAGTAATCGTGCTGGGCTCGTTCCTGTCGTCGCGGCCGCAATATGCCGGTGTGGGCCTGGGCCTGCTGATCTTCTTCAGCACTGGATCTGTCCCCGATAACCTCACGGTCTACAACCCCTACACTTTCATCAACGACTACATCGCCATGGTGTTGGGCATGCTGGTGTGCGCGGCCGCCGGGGCGATCATTTTACCGCCCAACAGCCGCTGGCTGTGGCGCCGGCTGGAGCAGGACCTGCGCGGCCAGGTGGTGTTCGCCATCAGCGGCAAGCTCAAGGGCCTGGCCTCCAGTTTCGAAAGCCGCACCCGCGACCTGCTGCACCAGGCCTACGGGCTCGCGGCGGGTCAGCCTCAGGTGCAACGAGACTTGTTGCGCTGGATGTTCGTGGTGCTGGAAGTCGGCCACGCGATCATCGAGTTGCGCAAGGAGCAGGCGATCCTGCCGGTGCATCCGGCCTATGCCGAGTCCCAGCCGTGGCGCCAGGCGATTCGCGTGATGGGTCGCTCCCTGGTGCGCCTGTTCCTGCAGCCGAGCCAGAGCAATCTGGAGCGCGGCCTGATCGCCGTCGACCACGCCATCAGTCGCGTACAGGCCACCGACGAACCTTTCGCGCCGCACTTTGATACCTCGGCGCTACGTCGGGTCAAGAGCTACCTGCACTTCATCCGCACCTCGCTGCTGGACCCGCAATCGCCATTGGCCGCGTATGCCGCCACCCGGCCCCAAGGACTTGATCATGCCTCGTGAAATTGCCTTCCACGGCGTGTACATGCCGACCATGACGCTGATGTTCTTCCTCGCCGTCGCGTTGGCCTGGGCCCTGGACCGGTTCCTGTCCGGGTTCGACCTCTACCGTTTTTTCTGGCACCCGGCGTTGCTGCGCCTGAGCCTGTTTACCTGTCTGTTTGGCGCCTTGGCGCTGACTGTCTACCACTGACTCTCTGCCTTAGAGAATGCCTTGATGAAAAAGCTTTTCAGCCTGCTCGCCACGTTGCTGGTGCTGGCGCTTGCAATATGGATCGGCCGGACCCTGTGGGTGCATTACATGGACACACCCTGGACGCGCGATGGCCGGGTGCGCGCGGACATCATCAACGTTGCCGCCGATGTCACCGGGGAAGTGGTGGATGTGCCGGTGCGCGACAACCAGTTGGTTCGCAAAGGCGATCTGTTGATGCAGATCGATCCCGAGCACTACCGCATCGCGGTCAAACAGGCCCAGGCGCTGGTGGCCTCACGCAAGTCGACCTGGGAAATGCGCAAGGTCAACGCCCATCGTCGCGCCGACATGGACGCGCTGGTGATCTCCAAAGAGAACCGCGACGACGCCAGCAACATCGCCGACTCGGCCCTGGCTGATTACCAGCACGCCCAGGCGCAACTGGAAGCGGCGCAACTGAATCTCAAGCGCACCGAAGTACGTGCTGCAGTCGACGGTTATGTCACCAATCTCAACGTGCATCGTGGCGACTATGCGCGCATCGGCGAAGCAAAAATGGCCGTGGTGGATATGAACTCGTTCTGGGTCTACGGCTTCTTCGAAGAAACCAAGCTGCCCCACGTAAGGGTGGGCGACAAGGCGGACATGCAGTTGATGAGCGGCGAAGTGCTCAAGGGACATGTCGAGAGTATTTCCCGCGGCATCTACGATCGGGACAACCCGCAGAGCCGCGAGCTGATCGCCGATGTGAACCCGACCTTCAACTGGGTACGTCTGGCCCAGCGGGTGCCGGTACGGATTCACATCGACGAGGTACCGGAGGGGGTGCTGTTGGCGGCGGGGATTACCTGTACGGTGATCGTCAACAACGGACTCTGAAACGCTACGTATTGCTGGGTCGACTCGGTATCAGAGCTGCCCACGCAACCCGAACCGCTTCATCAACCCCGACTCCAGCAATCCCTTGGGCAACAACCCCGCCAGCAACGGCAACGCCCGGCTGCCATTGCCCAACCGCAGCAGTCGCGGTGGTTTGTTTTGTTGCACAGCCTTGAGCAGCCCCGCCGCAAATTCAGTGGCCGGGGTCGGGTTGTCTTGCGAGGCCTTGGCCCGCGCACGAATGCCTTCACGCAGCGGCCACCACGGTGATTGCTCGGTGATCAATTGTTCGGCTTCATGGCCGGCATTCTTCGCGAAGCTGGACTCGATTGCGCCCGGCTGAACTTCCATGACGCGGATACCAAACGGCGCCAGTTCCATGCGCAGCGCATCGCTCAAGGCATGTACCGCGGCCTTCGACGCACAGTAGGCGCCGGCGAATGGTGTCACCAGCACCCCGGATACGCTGCCGATATTCACCACCAGGCCTTTGGTGCGACGCAGCACCGGAAACATTGCGCGGGTGACACCGACAATCGCGAACACATTGGTTTCGAACTGGCGCTGCATCGCCGCCACACCGCCATCGAGCAGCGGCCCCATGGCGCCATACCCGGCGTTGTTGATCAGCACATCGAGGCCGCCGCGCTCCTGGTTGATCCGTGCACTCAATACCTCCAGCGCCGCAGCGTCGTTGACGTCCAGCTGCACGGCGGTAAAGCCGGCAGCGCTCAACGCGGCCACGTCTTCGGGTTTGCGGGCACTGGCCCAGACTTCGTAACCGGCCGCCTTGAAGGCGTCGGCCAGGGCGCGGCCAATGCCGCTGGAACAACCGGTAATCAACGCAATCGGCATGACGCAGTCCTTGTGCAGGAGAAAGTGGAGAGGTCAGTCGGAGAAACTGCCTTGCAGACGCTCGGCGCGAAACTCGAGGGTTTCCGGGCGATAACCGGGACGCAACGGCGGCATGGGCAAACAGTCTTCCCAGTTGCCACCGGCCTGCAATTCGCCAGGGCCACGGTAGCGCGGTGCGGTGTATTGGTTGTCGGCGAGGTTGACCGTGTCGCCCGGCGCATAGGCGCCGACACGCCAGCGCAGTTCGGTCAGCGGCACGTCGTTGGCGTTGTTCATGGTCAGGTGCAACGGCCGGTCTGCGGGGCAGCTCTGTGGTGCATAGCTGATACGTAGCTCCAGGCGTTCGAGTTGCTTGAGCTCGCGATGATCCATCCAGATGACCCAGGTGGCCACGAGGCCCAGCCCAACGGCGGCCGCCAGGGACACCGGCAAGGCTTTGGCGGGGTAGCGCAGGAGCAGGACCAGCCAGGTAATGACCAGCAGGACGCCGATAAACATGACGCGAAACCTCAGGGTTAGAGGACGTCATCCTACCTAAGCGCAGGGGAGGTTGGCGATGGGCAGTGCCAAAGTCAAAAGATCGCAGCCTTCGGCAGCTCCTACATGGCGGCGCGCACCCTGTAGGAGCTGCCGAAGGCTGCGATCTTTTGATCTTGATGGATTACAAAAAAGCCCCCGACCAACCCGCTGCGGATGGGGATTCGCAGCGGTCTGGGCGGGGGCTTCCTGTTTTGCTGAACGCTTACTGCGCGATGGTTTTCACCGACACGCCACGCTCGATCGGGGTGGAGCGACCGTAGATATCTTCAAACCGCTCGATATCGTCTTCGCCCAGGTAGCTGCCCGATTGCACTTCGATGATCTCGAGTGGAATCTTGCCCGGGTTGCGCAAGCGGTGAACCGAAGCGATCGGAATGTAGGTCGACTGGTTCTCGCACAGCAGGAACACGTTGTCGTCGCAGGTCACTTCCGCCGTGCCGCTGACCACGATCCAGTGTTCGGCGCGGTGGTGGTGCATCTGCAGTGACAGGCACGCGCCCGGCTTGACCGAGATGTGCTTGACCTGGAAGCGTCCACCCATGTCGACCGAGTCGTAGGAACCCCACGGGCGATAGACCTCGCAGTGGTTCTGCGTTTCGCTGCGACCCTGCTCGTTGAGGGTATTGACCATCTGTTTCACGCCCTGGACCGAGTCCTTGTGCGCGATCATCATGGCGTCCTTGGTTTCGACCACCACGATGTTTTCCAGGCCGATCACCGACACCAGTTTGCCGTTGCCGTGGATCATGCAGTTCTTGCTGTCCTGGATCACCACGTCGCCTTTGGTGACGTTGCCGTTGGCGTCCTTCTCGTTGACCTCCCACAGCGACGACCAGCAGCCGACGTCGCTCCAGCCGGCCGTGAGTGGCACGACGCAGGCGCGTTGGGTTTTTTCCATCACCGAGTAATCGATGGAATTGTCCGGGCAGCAGGCGAAGGTGGCTTCGTCGAAGGTGATGGTGTCCGCGTCCTGTTCGCTGCGCTCAAGGGTCAGCAGGCAGGTGTCGTAGATGTCCGGATCGTGCTTCTTCAGCTCTTCGAGGAAACGGCTGGCGCGGAACAGGAACATGCCGCTGTTCCAGAAATAACCGCCGGACTGGACAAACTCGGTGGCGCGTTTCACGTCCGGTTTCTCGACGAATTGCGAGACGCGGCTGACGCCTTCGGGCAGCAGCGAATCATTGGTCGACTTGATGTAGCCGTAGCCGGTTTCCGGTTTGGTGGCCGGCACGCCGAACAGCACCATTTCGCCGTTTTCCGCAGCGACTGTCGCCAGGGCGAGGGCTCGCTGCAGGGCTTTCTGGTCTTCGAGCACGTGGTCGGCCGGCAGCACCAGCATCAACTCATCGCGACCCTCGTTGATCAGCATCATCGCGGTCAAGGCTACCGCAGGCGCGGTGTTGCGACCGAACGGCTCCATGAGGATGCGCTGGGTCTCCAGCTTGCGGGCACTGAGCTGTTCGTTGACGATGAAGCGGTGGTCCTTGTTGCAGACCACGATCGGGGTGTCCATGCCATCGAACACCAGGCGTTCCAGGGTTTGCTGGAACAGCGTGTGCTCGCCGGTCAGGGCGAGGAACTGCTTGGGGAATTGCTTACGCGAAAGCGGCCAAAGACGTGAGCCGCTACCACCTGACAAGATCACCGGAATCATGTTGTTACTCCTTGAAAATCGTTTGGTTAGAGCTACGAACGCTGTGTCGTTTCACTCTTGTTTTTGTTCCGTGTCAGAAGGTCGACGCAGCTCCTACAGGGGCCCGTTTCAAGGCCCCGGTGGGTGTCAGCCTTCCGAAAAAATGATTAGCGCGTCGAAACCGGGCGTTTTACCCAGACTGGCGACAGGCTGCTGCCTTTGCCGGTGACGTACAGCACGGCGGCTTCACCGCGTTCCAGGGCAACCGGTTTCACGTCGCCGACTTTGGTGGCGCCGTCGTACAGGGCCAGGCTGACTTTGACCGGGTTGATTTCACGCTCGCCACGGCCCTTGGCCGCCACGGACGGCACAACTTCAGTCTTGCCGTCAGCCGTTTTCAGGGTCAGGGCCTTGTCGCTCAGGTTTTGCACGCGTACCAGGGATTTCTGCTTGTTCTTGAACGGCGGTTCTTCGATCAGTTGCGGCGCGCCGCTGGCGTTGTTGACCAGGGTGTAATAGTGGTCACCGGCCAGTTTTACCGGCAGCGACTGGCTGCCGACCTTGGCGCTGTAGTCGCCGCCCGGCATGAAGCTGAAGTCAGTGCTGGACAGCGGCGCGACTTCGGCCAGGTTGGTGCTGCCGACGGTGGCGCTGACTTCAGCATTACCTGCGTTGTAGACACGCACGAAGCTCGAGCCTTTCGGTGCGGTCGGGCCGTAGAGCGCGGAGTCGCCACCGGCGAATGCGTTCATCGACAGGACGCTGAAGGTCGCGGCCAGTGCAAAGGTCTTGGCGAGACGACGAGGAGTTGTAGTGAAAGTCATGGTAGTACCTCTCTCTTTCAGTTTTGCGCCCGGTCGGGCGTCTCGGATTTAGTGTTTGCGGCTACGTTTTGTTGGCGGGCGCCGGCTTGTTTAAGCTCTGCGACCCACTGCGGGTCGGCGTCACCGATTTCGTTGTTCACAGGCAGATAACGTTCAGGAAACTCCCAGATCAGCACCTGTGGCGGGCTGTTCTTGAAAGCGTCGCTTTTGAGGTAGGTGAGCATCGGCAGAATCGGGCCATGGCCGTCTTCGGCGTAATTGACCACGTCGCTGTTGAGCGCCTGTTTCAGCGCGCCGACGAAGTTCCAGTTCGGGTTGGCGCTGTAGCTGGTGCCAATCAACGCCACGGGAACTTCGGTGTTGGCGAACAGGGCGTCATCACCGGCTGGCTGCTCGCCAGTGGCGACCGTGTTGCGCTTCTGCAACGGCTCTTGTGCCGGCATCAGGTTTTCGAACAGCGGGTCCAGCGGCAGGAACAGGCGCAGGTCGCCTTTGTGGGTGACTTTCTCCCCTGGCTGGGTGACGAAGTGTTGCGGTTCGCCGCTCAGCGGGAACTTGGCGGTAATGGTTTTGGCCAGGGTTTCGGCAGCCACTTGCGCGCCTTCCGGCGTCCAGTGAGTGTCGGTGCGCAGGAACACTTGCTCACCCCTGAGCTTGGCCTGGTTGAACGGGCCGAGCAGGTCCGGGGCGAGGATCTTGTTGGCTGCCACGCGGGCGTGGAAGTCCTGGTACAGGTTGCCGTGAATGCTCGAGGGCTTCACGTCACCCAGGTGCTCCGGATACAGGCGCGCCTTGGCCGGCACGATCGCCATCACCAGTTTCACGCCTTTGTCTTTCAAGGTCTGGCGTACGCCTTCGACCAGCGCGTAGTTGCCTTGCAGGTTCAACTCTTCGTTGACGATCGGGTTGAACTCTTCATCGCTGTACAGCCATTGATCGCGACCGAGCACCACGCCCGGACGACCTTCGTTGAACAGTTTGAAGTCCAGCGCAGCCCACAGGTTGGTGCCCAGGCGCTTGATCGGGAACTCTTCGTCGTAGTGCGTCTCGACCGCTTTGGCCCAGCGCCCGTTGAGTACCGTGGTTTCGGCGTTGGTGCTGAAGCCCAGGAAGCTGCGCGTGGACCACAGCCCCAGGACCACCAGGATCACCATGAACAGGGCGATGTAGAACAGACGTAATGAGCGGGTCATGGTCAGATCCCTCAGAACTGGAAGTAAAGGAACGGCGAGAAGCTTTGCGCCGACAGTTTGAAAATCGAGGCAATGAACAGCAGCAGTACCAGGGTGCGCATCACGTAACGCGACCAGTCAGCGGTCCAGTAGGCCGGTTGCACGGTGGCTTCAACGCCAACGGTGTAGCCGGGTTCGTGGATGCTGGCCGGGTTGTCGCCCGGTACGGCCTTGATCATTCCAGGGGTGGCAGTCGCCGGGCCTTCGGCCGTAGCGTCCACCGCAGGTTTGGACTTTTCAGGCGGCAGGTTGCTGTAGAAATCACGAATGCCGAAGAACGCCAGGGTGGCGTAGGCCACGAACAGGGTCGCCACTTGCAGGCCGGTGAGGCTGGCCTGGTTGAGTTCCGACAGCGACCACTCGCCGAAGCTGAACATCGCACCGTACATGCGACCGGCGACGTGCAGGTTTTCCGAGCGGAAGATGACCCAGCCCATGACCACCAGCAGGAACGTCAGGGCCCAGCGGATCGGGTTGATGCTGCGTGGCGAGGTATTCAGACCCAGGGCCTTTTCGATCGCCAGCCACATGCCGTGCCATGCACCCCAGATGATGTAGGTGATGTTCGCACCGTGCCACAGACCACCGAGCAGCATGGTCAGGAACAGGTTGCGATAGGTCGTCAGCGTGCCTTTGCGGTTACCGCCCAGGGTGATGTACAGGTAGTCACGCAGCCAGGTGGACAGGCTGATGTGCCAGCGCCGCCAGAACTCGGTGATCGACTGGCTGATGTACGGCTGCTTGAAGTTTTCCATGAAGCGGAAACCCATCATCAAGCCCAGGCCGATGGCCATGTCGCTGTAGCCGGAGAAGTCGAAATACAGTTGCGCGGTGTAGGCCAGGGCGCCGAGCCAGGCGTCGCCGGTTGTCGGGTTCTGCAAGGCAAAGCAGTGGTCGGCGACCACTGCCAGGGTGTCGGCGATGAAGACTTTCTTGATGAAACCCTGCATGAACCGCGTGCAGCCCTCGGAAAACTTGTCGAGGGTGTGGGTGCGGTTGTTGAACTGATCGGCGAGGTCGCGAAAACGCAGGACCGGGCCGGCAATCAGGTGCGGGAAGATCGCCACGAAAGCGGCAAAGTCGATCAGGTTGCGTGTCGCCGGGGTATCACCGCGATAGACGTCGATGATGTAGCTGATGGACTCGAAGATGTAGAACGAGATACCGATCGGCAGCAGCACGTGGGTCAGGATGAAGGGCGACAGGCCGACCGAGGTCATCATCGCATTGATGCTGTCGACGCCAAAGTTGGCGTACTTGAAGTAGCCCAGAATGCACAGGTCGACAGCCACGCCGAGCAGCAGCCAGCGCTGTGCCGGTTTGGTACGCACGCCGGCGGCGCCGACTTTGAGGCCGATCCAGTAGTTCCACAGCGTGACGGCTGCGAACAGTGCAAGGAAGTCCACGCGCCACCAGGCATAGAACACGTAACTGGCGAGCAGCAGCAGCAGGTTGCGATAGCGTATTCCGCTCAGATAGTACATGCCGAGAAAGATCGGCAAGAACAGAAACAGGAACACATTGGATGAAAATACCATCCCGATCTCTCCGTGTTTAACCAACATTCAAGGGCCAACGGCCCCCCCAAACCCCCCACGAACAACCGGGGGGTTAACCCAAAAAACCCAAACTCGACACTGACCCTACGGGGCTATGTGCGGCTCTATGAGCCTTTGCCTTTTTCGCTGGCCGGGTCGTAGACCCTGGTCAGGTCACCCCCCAGCCGGAACGTCTTGAACGGTTGCATCTCGCGCTTCTTCTCAAGCACATCAGGGGAGCAGGTGTAGAGCGTGCAGAACGGTTCCAGCCAGGCGAATTTCGAGTCGACCTTGAGGTCGGTCATGTCCTGTTCCTTGCCGTTCTTCTTCTCAAATGCCTCAGGGTCTTCAACCCCGGCGAGCACTCGATCACCCAGGCGTTTGAGCGCGCCGTTGTTTTCCTGACGCACGTCCACACCGTTGACCAGCGCAAAACTGGCGATCATCGACAGCGGCGGCAGGGCGTAGTTGTGATAGGCGAGGGCGCGTTGCTGACGCTTCATTTCGTTAGGCAGGAAGCCATCGGCACCGACCTGATTGGCACCGACCTTGTATTCCTTCACGGCCCAGTCGAACAGGTCGCGGCGGTTGGTGGCGATGGAAGTTGCCATCACCGACCAGGCGGACCAGTAAGAGTGGTTGTTGGTTTTTTCCAGCGGCAGGTTGTCCCAGTCGCTCACCACCTGATCAGCCATCTTGCTGAACCAGGCCTCGATCAACTGCGACTCCTGCTGATGGTTCGCCAGCGGATGCGAGTCGGAGAATTTCAGGTGGATGTACGAAGACGCCATGCTGCCCAGCGCCCATTTGCGCATGGACTTGCCGGTGTGGTTGAAGTCCTTGGACATCAACGCATCGGCCTTGGCCCACGCGGTCAACCAGTTGAGCGTGCATTCGAGCTGTTCCGGGCGACCGTCACGCATGAACTGCATCACGCGCTTGCTGGTGCCGCGCTCGATCTTGGTGATATCTGCAGTGGTGTCGCGGAAGGCTTTTTCCGATGCTTTGTTCAGGGTCGAACGGGCCTTGTCGGAGCCTTCGTACTTGCTGCGAAATTGCAGCGAGCCGGTGTAGGGCGTCGGCATGGCATCACAGCCATCCTTGAAGTCGCCGGTCTTCACTTTCTCGATCGGCGCGAAGTAACCCTGGGGCGGCCGCAGTGGTGCGGCGGCCTGGGTGGCGCCGGCGAACATCGCCAGCGTCAGCAGAGAAGGTGCGAGCAACTTCTTCAGCGTTCGCGATTGCATGCATGTCATAAGAGGTAACCTCATTGCCCGGCTTGAGCGGTACGCTGCCCAGCGCCAGGGAACACGTTGCGTTTGCAGATTTTCGCTTCGACTTTCTGCGGCGCGGCACCTGCTTCAGGGCCCTGGACTTCGACGGCCAGCAAATTCTGCGAGGCCCAGTCTTCGTCCGTGCGCAACTCGAAGGCGAAACGCCCGTCGGTGTCGGATGTTTCCGGTTTGTCGATCTTGATGTCCTCGTGGCGACCGTTCATGTACCAGAGGGTGGCTTGCAGGGTTTTCACCGATGGATCGGCGAACCGGATGTCAACCTGGTGGCTGCTGTTTTGCAGGTTCAGGTTCTTGCTGTTGACCATCAATTCGTTCTTGCCCGGCTTCAATGTAGTGCTGCCGGTCATCTGTGCTTCCTTGCCTTCGCAACCGTTATCCAGCAGCGCCATCATCTGGCGGTAGATGGTTTCCTGGTCGAGGCGATAGAGCGGCGAGAATTCCCAGATCAGGATCTTCGGGGGCTTGGTCTGGAATTCTTCGCTGCCCAGGTACTGCAGCATCGAACCTTCCAGGCCACCGCCAGGGAACGCTACGTTGAGGATGTCAGCGCCGATGGCCTCTTGAAGGAAACCGGCGAAGTTGTAGTTCTTGCCACTGTGACTGGTACCGACCAGGGTGATCTCCGGATTACCGGAGTCGCTGAACAGATCGCCATCGGCGGCTTCGCCTTTGGGTTCCGTGGTGAATTGATCCATGTACTGGATGGCGTAACTGGTGCCGCAGAGTTGACCGGCCATATTGTGTAATGTTCCGGTCTTGCCCATGCGACCCGACTTATGGGTCTCGAATTCACGCTTGGGAATGTCGGCAAAGGCAGGAATCTGCTTGACCTTCTCGGCCACGATTTTCGCCGTGCGCTGGGCGCCATACGGGGTCCAGTGCTGGTCGCCGCGGAAATAGAAATCGTGGGCGGGCAGGGTGTCGGGCAGCGATTCGTTGGTCAGCGGCGACAGATCCGGCACTACGTAGCCCATTTGCGCGAAACGCCCGAGCATGGTCTTGTAGTTCTTCAGCGCCTTGTCGAAATCGAACTGGGCTTTATCCTGCGGATTGAGCTTGTTGCGGTTCACCAGGCCACGGGTGGGCTGGTACACGACCACCAGCTCGACGCCTTTACTCTTGAACGCATCGTGCAGTTGCTGCATGCGCTTGTAGCCGGCTGGCGTGGTGTCGAACTCGGTGCGCAAGTCTTCCTGCGTACGGAACAGCCAGTCGCCCTGGGCCTGCACCAGCGTGGTGAAGTTCTGCTGGTAACGCGTGGTGTAGTTCTTCGCGTCATGGGCTTCGGGGCACAGGTTGCAGCAAGGTTCGGCAGTAAAATCCGGCGCCTTGAGCTCGTCGGCGCGTACACCGTTGCTGGCAGCGAGAATCCCCAGGGTCAGGCCCGACAGGCTGAGTAATTTGATCAAGTGTGGGTGCATAAAATTATCCTCAGTCCTGCAGTTCGGTCTGGCGTTCGACAGGGTCGATCAGCACGGCTTTCTGCTGGCGTACCAGCAGGTCGAGAATTTCATCCTGGCGTTCGCCAAGAATCCCGTTGAAGCTGATGCCGCTGGATTTGGTCGGGGCGAGCATCGATACGCGATACAGCTCGACGCTCAAGGGCGAGTCGATGGACAGCGGGCCGCTGCCGTTGCCGGCCAGTTCGCCGCCAACGATGATCAGCGAGACCTGGGCGTCGAACGGGTCGAGCTTGATGTCGCGGTCGGTATCGCTCAGGTCCTTGATGTGGCCGTACACGCCGGTCAGGCCGTTGGCCATGGCCAGGTTTTCGTAGAGGCGGACGTTCACGCTGTTACGAATGCGGATGCCGTGGCGACGGTTGCTGATCACCTTGTTGCCATACAGCAGGTTGTCGGCACTCTCGTAGAGGGTGATGCCGTCGGTGTGGTTCTTGTAGATCTCGTTGTAGGCGACCAGGTTGTTGACGCTGTTCCGGTCGATCACCAGGCCCGACAGCTTGTTGTCGTAGCTGCGGTTGTTGAAGATGAAGCTGTCGTTGACCTCACGGGAAATGATGATCCCGTGCTTCTTCTTGGTTCCGTACACGGTGTTGTCGGCGATGATCAGGCCGTGGGAGCGGTCATGCGGGTCAATGCCGTAGACGATGTTGTCCTTGTAGGTATTGCCCTTGACCACGAAGCCTTCGGTTTCGTAGCAGTAGAAGCCGTACCACATGTCCGAGAACTCGGAGCCGACGATCCAGCCGGTCGGTTCGGCGCGCTTGAGCACCTTGGCCATGTTCGGCGTGTATTGGGAAATACTCACGCCGTAGGACTTGCTGTTGGCGTAGCCGAAACTGGCGAGCTTGCTGTTGGCGATGTAGGTCTCGGTGCCGCCCCAGGACAACAGGAACGGACGGAATTCCTTGGGCGACTTGAAGGTCGCCGGGCCATTTTCCTTCTCGCGCCAGCCGGTGATTTTGGTATCACGCACGAACAGCTGGCCGTCGTTGACCAGGAACGAGCCGGCCTCCTGGGACAGGCGCAGTTCCTGGGTCTGCTGGTCGATTTCGAGGATGCCTTTTTCACCGACCACGATCGGCAACTTCGCCAGGTAAACCCCCGGCGAGGTTTCGCTGAAGTACTGCTTGGGCAGCTTCTTCGCCAGGTCCTTGAGGTTCATGTAGCCGTCGTCGATGAAGATCGCCTGGGGGATGCCGTGCTGGCGCACTACCCATTCGGCCATCTTGTTATCGCCGCCGATGAAATCCTTCAGGGCGTTTTCCTGCATCATCCGGCGCACGCTGACTTTGCCGGCCTTGGTGCGAACGATCTTGGCGGCAATGGCTTCGGCGGTGTAGCCGGAGGTGTCCGGCAGCTTGGGTTTTGCCAGCTCCAGCGGCGCAGTCGGCGCACTGGTAACGGTGTAGGTTTTGGCCTGTTGCAGTTCCTTGCCCATGGTCACCGGCTTGCTCGCCGGCTCCACGTTGGCGAAGGCGGCCGCGCTTGCCAGCAGCATCGCGCCGGCCAGCAAGGTGATTGAACCTCGCTTCGGATTGTTCATGTCGGGCACTCCCTTCGCAGTTGGCATCAGAAGCGCCAGATCACGTCGATGAACGCACGGTGCATGTACGAGTCGACGTCCTTGCCATACGCATCACCCGGCTTGAACACGCCGCCACGAAAACGCACGAGGGCCGAAGGCTCGTCGATGGACTGGCTCAGGGAGGCTGGCAGCAAGCCTTGCTTGAAGTACTTGGTGACCACCAGGTCCATCTCCTGACCCAGGTCCTTGGTGCCGTCTTCCAGTGGCAGGGAAGTGCTGGAGAGCACCGCACCGGTGACGTCGTCGGTGTCGTTCTGTACCGCATTGATGCCGTTGCTGCCGACCGGCTTGTTGCCGTCGACGCGCCAGAACTTGTGGTAGATCAGGCTGGCGTCGTATTCGTCGTTGAGCATCCAGGAACCGAACAAGGTGGCGGTCTGCATGTTGTTCATTTCGCCGCGGAACGCTTCGCCGAAACGGTGCACGCGCGAACGGGTACCGGTGTAGGTCGAGCGGTTGCTTTCCAGGCCGTTCTGTTCGTAATCGGCGCTGGCGCGGGCGTAGGCGGCACCGACTTGCCATTGCTGATCGAGGCGCAGGCGTACGCCAATGTCGGTGGCCCAGCCGTTGAGGTCTTCACCACGCTTGGCTTCGGCCGGACGGGTGCCGTCGGCATTCAGCGCATTGACCGTGTCGGTGTCGCCGCTCATGCCGGTGATGCTGCCCCAATAATTGAGGGTGTTGGTGTTGCGGTAGTTATAGGCGTCGCTGTCGGCGGTGAGGCCCAGCCAGCTGATGTCGCCGTTCTGCTGCTTGTCCAGCGAGTCGCCCGCTACACCCGGTTCCGGGTAGTCGAGCTTGCCGTCGTCGTGGGTGTGGTGACCGCGAACGCCGACCCAGTTGCCCGGTGTCCACTGATAGGCCGCGTCGGCATAGGCGTGCAGGCGATCCTTGTCCTTGGGCGCGAGTTCCTTGAGGTCGGTGCGGTATTCGCTGAAGCGTTCGGCAACGCCGACGTTGGCGCGCAACAGGGTGGTATCGAAGGTCCAGTTCAGCGCTTCGATATTGGTGTCGCGCCATTGGCCGTCGTCGTTGCGCAGGCGCTGGCGCCCCAGCTTCAACTGCTCGCCCGGGTAAGGCGTGAGGCCGCTGTAGCCGACCCAGAACTCGCGCATGGCCAGGTAGTTCTTCTTGGTCTTGCGATCACTGTTGTCGGTGGTCTGGGTGCCGTCGCTATCGGACTGCTGCAGGGTGTCGGTTTCGATGATGTCGGTGGACGTCACCGCCTGACCCATGGCGTAGGCGCTCCACGCGCCGCTTTCGCCGTAGATCCAGGGGCGCAGGTCCAGGCCCACACCGCTGACGTCGCCGCCGCTGGCGGTACCCAGGTCACGGTCGTCCTCGGACTGGCCGGTGATTTTCACGTCCAGGCCGTAGTTCTGGGTTTCAGTCAGTGCCGCCAGGGTCGGGCACGACCACAGCAAGGCGAACGTCAGGCCAATGCCGGCCTGCACAAAGGGATTCAACTTCATAGGGATTCCTCGCCGTCTTCTTCTTGCAGGGCGTGCAGTTGCAGCGTGTTCTGGCTCAAGGCACCACGAACGGCCTGTTCCTGTTTCAACAGGCGTTGGGCCTCGGCGAGCTGGGCAGGCGGCAGTTGGGCTTCGAGTGTTTGCGCAAGCTCGGTGGCTTGAGGGGTGTCTTGAACCTTGGCCAGCTGGCTGAAGACATAGGCATTGAGCGGGTTAGGCTTGGTGCCCTTGCCTTGGGAGAACAGCTGGGCGATGGCGAAGTCGGCGCTGTTCTGGCCATTGCGCGCAGCGGTCAGCAGGTGGTCCAGGGCCTTTTGCGAATAGACTTTGCCCAGGTAGCCACGGCGATAAATCTGGCCGAGGTAGTAATCGGCTGCCACTTCGCGGCCGACGGCTTTCTGGAAGTGTTCTTCGGCTGCCTTGGCGTCGGCCGGGACCATCTTGCCTTCGTAGTAGAGCTTGCCCAGCAACAGTTCGGCGCGCGGCTGATCGGCGGCGCGGCCGTTGTCCAGGTACTTCATCATCGTGTCGACGTCGCCCAGTTCCGGGAAGTCGTAGAGCAGTTGCGCCAGGCTGACCCAGGAAGCGGGGTAGCCGGGGGCGATGCCTTCGAGCAGCGACTGGGCGGTTTTCTCGTCGGTAGTCCCAAGGGTTGCATCGCCGAGGACGCGGGCGACGCTGTCCACTCGCTGGGCGGAAACCGTGCCGCGGGCATGGGCGGCTTGCATCTGCTTGATCAGCTCGGCCTGTTGCTCGGGCTTGGCCTGTTTCTGATAGACCGTGGCCAGCTCGACGTAGCAGATGTCGGTGGTATTGAGCGCGGCTTTGCAGATGCTCTCGACTTCGTCCAGGTGCTGGTCGTAAGTGCCTTGGGTGCGATACAGCAGCACCTGGGCCAGACCGGCTTCAGGCTTGCCTTCGGCGCGCCATTGGCTGATCTGCTGTTGCGCGTTGACGTCCGGGAAGCTGTGGGGGTATTGCAGGTACAGCATGGCCAGTGGAATCAGGGTATTGCCCTGGCCATTGGCCGAGGCTTTCTTCAACAGGCCTTCGGCTTCGTGCTGTTCGGCTTCGGTGGAACCGGGCTTGGCCACCAGCAGGCGACCCAGGCGCGCCTGGGCCCGCGGCGAGACATCGACGGCCGCGCGATAAGTCGCCTCGGCCTGCCGGATCTGCGCCGGGTCACGGCTGTCGACCTGGATATCGGCGAGGCCTACCTGGGCTTCGCTGTAGCCGAGGTCGGCCAGTTGCTTGTAATTCTGCTGGGCCAGGGCGGTGTCGCCGCGCTTGAGGGCTTCGTTGGCCAGGCGCTGGTCGGGCAGGCCGGCGCAGCCAGCGAGGCTGACCGCCAGGGCCAGTGCACACATCGCACCCCTGTGGGAGCCAGCCTGCTGGCGATTCAAGCGGCTCGGTGCATCAGACAAACCGCAGCGATCCCATCGCGAGCAGGCTCGCTCCCACAGGGATTGCGGTGTTCTGAGGATAAGTGGAATCGTCACGGGCATGTCCTCCGGTTACAAACCAGCAGCCATGGCTTTGTCGATCAGCCAGTTCAGGTTTGGGCCACGGTCGCTGTTCACTTCAACCGGGCGACCGGCGAACTTGCTGTCCAGCGGCTCGTCCGGCTGGATCAGGACGCGGATGTCGGAGGACAGGTCGGCGCTTTTCAGGCTGGTGCTGCTGACGATCTTGCCGGTGCGGGATTTGTCTTCGCCGGCGATCTGGAAGCTGACCTGGGTACCCGGGCGCACGTCGCTGAACTGGCGGTACGAGAACCGCGCTTCGACGTTGGCTTCGCTGTTGCGCGGTACCAGTTGGAAGATCACGTCACCCTTACTGGCGTACTGACCGTCGGCAACCAGTTGCTGCGACACGGTGCAGTCGCACGGCGAGGTCAGGGTGCCGGTCATTTGCTTGCCGAACAGCTCTTCAACCTTGGCCGGCTGCAGCTGGTCTTCTTCCAGATGGCCCTTGAGCACATCGAGCATGCTGGTGCTGAAAGTCGCCAGTGGGGCGCCTTTGGCGGCGATGCCGTCGGCCTTGATCAGGCTCTGCACGGTGCCGTCGCGGGGCATGGTGATGTTCATGCCCGGCACGCTGACCAGACCCGCCTGGGCGTGGCTGACGAAGTACATGCCGTACACCGACTTGAAGATGAAACCGAACGCCGTGAGGCCGACGAGGAAAATCGCCAGGCTGAACGTCACCGCACGCAAACGCCCGAACGGGGTCATGCCGTGGCCGCCGTCCTTCATTTTGCGCGCCTTGGTGAAGTTGTCGCGCTGCAGGGTCGCCAGTACTTCACCCATGCTGACGATGTCGCCGGACAGGTGCGAAGTGATCAGGTGACGCAGAGTCGAGATGTCCTGCGGTTCCAGGTTCTGGAACTGGCAACCGGCGCGACCGGTCTGGCGATCGAACGAGCGCACTTGCAGTTCCACGTCCATGGCCAGGCCGAGGTTGTCGATCACGAATTGCAGGCGAGCCTTGTGCACGTCGCCGATCTTCAGCGGCAGCTGGCCGGCGTTGAAGGCCAGGCCTCCGGCGGAAAGGTCGAGGACCCGGGCTTCAATCGGGGTCCGGTCGGGACCGAAGAAACGCAGCTTCGCCGGGATTTTCACGCGGGCGTGTTGGCGCTGGGCTTCTGATTCGTGCACTACGTTGGCGTTGACGGCGGTATTCATATAGGCGATTTCCTGGTTAATTCAATAAGGGGGCGGTCAGACCATCATCAGCAGCACGGCGACAAAAATGCTGCCGGCGGAGAAGGTCATGGTCCGAGACGACCAGGTGTTGAACCAACGTTGAAAGCTGGCGAGATCACGGGTCAGTTTGGTGTCCTGGCGGGTCCAGGATTGTTGGTCGAGGCGGAAGAACACGTAGATCTTCACCAGCGCGCCGACGATCTGGTTGTAATAGAGGATCGCCGGGTAGGCCGGGCCGATCTTGTGACCCGAGCACGACAGCAGCAGGGTCAGGATCAGGCGGGTGATGCCGATCCACAGCAGGTAGACCAGGATGAACGCGGTGCCGTACTTGAAGCTGGCGATGATGGCCACGGTCAGGCCCAGCAGCGAGGTCCACATCGATACGCGTTGATCAAACAGCACCACCGAAGTGAACAGGCCGAGGCGTTTGACCCCCAGGCCCAGGGCGCGAGCGTTCTGGCGCAGGTTGTTGCCGTACCAGCGGAACATCAGTTTGCGGCTGGCCTTGATGAAGCTCTTTTCCGGCGGGTGTTCCACGGTGTGGATCGCCGCGTCCGGCACGTAAAACGTGTCGTAGCCCAGGCGCATCAGGCTGAACCAGCTCGACTTGTCGTCACCAGTGAGGAACTTGAAGCGGCCCAGGCGCCAGTGTTGCAACGAGTCGCTTTCCACGTCGGCGATGAAGTCCGGGTCGGTCACCACGGTGGCGCGGAACACCGACATCCGGCCGGTCATGGTCAGGACGCGCTTGGACAGAGCCATCGAGCACATGTTGATGTGGCGCTGGGCGAAGCGCAGTTTGTGCCACTCGCTCATGATGTAGCCGCCGCGCACTTCGCAGAACTCGTTGGTGGTCAGGCCGCCGACGTTGCCAAACAGCTGGAACCACGGCACGGTCTTGAGCACCACGCCCTCGGCGAGCACGGTGTCGCCATCGACCACGGCGACAACCGCACGGTCGTCCGGCATGTGCCGGGAGATCGCACGGAAACCGTAGGCCAGGCCATCACGTTTGCCGGTGCCGGGAATGCGCACGAAGTCGAGCTTGACCCGCTCTGGCGGGTTCATCCGCAACCAGAGGCTTTTGACCAGCAGCTCATCGGACATTTCCACGATGGAGCAGACCACGGTGGTCGGCAGGCCGCAGTCGATCGCTTCGCGAATCACCGAGCTGTAGACCTGGGCGGTGGTCAGCGCGTCGATACGGAAACTGGTAACCATCAGGAAGACGTGGGACGGGTCCGCCGCCTTGCCCAGCTTGCGCACTTTGCGGCGCAGGTGCGGGTAGACCACGTACAGAAACAGCATGCCGCGCAGAAAGTGCGTGGCACCCATCGAGTAGCGCCAGATACCGACGATACCGATCAGGAAGATGAAGTCCTTCGACTCGGAGTCGAACGTGGACACAGGCAGCGCCATGGCGATGCCCATCAAAATAGTGAGGTAAAACAGCCAGCCGGCGGCCTGAAGTAGGCCGTGCTTTAGCCTGTGCATAATCTGCATCCGTCTCGATCTCGGGCGAGCCTGTGGGGTGGCCCGATGGGGTTAAGGCAGGCTTACAAAAAACTTGCAAGGTTACGGGTGACACCGATCTTTTCGGGTTCACTCGAAACCCGGGTGAACCTGTGTAGGAGCTGCCGAAGGCTGCGATCTTTTGATCTTGATCTTTCAGGGTTCGCTCAGAACTCAAGTGACCCTGAAAAGATCGCAGCCTCGTTTCACTCGTCAGCTCCTACGACGGGTTCGCACAGTTGTTGCGCGGCGCCGAAGAGATGCCTTGCGGTTACCAGCAGATGCCTTCGGTGCGATCTTTGACGCTGGTGGCCTGGGACATGAAGCCAACCAGGTCGACCACTTGCTTGCCGTGCGGAGCGTTCTGCGCCAGGGCGCGGAATTTCTCGTCACGGTTGCCGAGGATGATCACGTCGGAGTTGTTGATCACATCGTCGAAGTCGGAGTTGAGCAGGGACGAGACGTGAGGGATCTTCGATTCGATGTAGTCCTTGTTGGCACCGTGGACACGGGCGTACTCGACGTTGCTGTCGTAGATGCTCAGGTCGTAACCCTTGCCGATCAGCATTTCGGCCAGGTCGACCAGCGGGCTTTCGCGCAGGTCGTCGGTGCCGGCCTTGAAGCTCAGGCCCAGCAGGGCGACTTTGCGTTTGTCGTGGCTGGAAACGATGTCGAAGGCGTTCTGTACCTGCGACACGTTGCTGCGCATCAGCGAGTTCAGCAGCGGCGCTTCGACGTCCAGGGAACCGGCGCGGAAGGTCAGGGCGCGCACGTCCTTGGGCAGGCAGGAACCGCCGAAGGCGAAGCCAGGGCGCATGTAGTACTGGGACAGGTTCAGTGTCTTGTCCTGGCAGACCACTTCCATCACTTCACGACCATCGACACCGACGGCCTTGGCAATGTTGCCGATCTCGTTGGCGAAGGTCACCTTGGTGGCGTGCCAGACGTTGCAGGTGTACTTGATCATCTCGGCAACCGCGATGTCCTTGCGGATGATCGGCGCGTCGAGCTCTTCGTACAGCGATTGCAGGACGTCGCCCGAGGCTTTGTCGAATTCGCCGATGACCGTCATGGGCGGCAGGTCATAGTCGGCGATCGCGGTGCTTTCACGCAGGAACTCAGGGTTCACTGCAACGCCGAAGTCGACGCCGGCTTTCTTGCCGGAGCAGTCCTCGAGGATCGGGATGACAACGTTTGCGACAGTGCCCGGCAGTACGGTGCTGCGAACCACGATGGTGTGGCGGGTGGTCTTGTCACGCAGGACAAAACCGATCTCGCGGCACACAGCCTCGATGTAGTTAAGTTCCAGGTCGCCGTTTTTCTTGCTCGGTGTGCCGACGCAGATCATCGACAGGTCGGTGTCGCGAATCGCTTCGGCGAAGTCGGTCGTGCCGCGCAGTTTGCCGGTATCGATGCCCTTGCGCAGAAGTTCGCCCAGACCCGGTTCAACGATCGGCGATTTGCCGGCGTTGATCATATCGATCTTGTCTTTGGCAACATCGACGCCAACCACGTCGTGGCCCCGTGCAGACAGGCAGCCGGCACAGACAGCGCCCACGTAACCCAAACCAAATATGCTGATGCGCATCGCAAATTACCTCAGTGTTTTATCAAGCCATTACATGGCCGGAGTTAATGGTGTTCAGCGGTCAAAGTGCACTCGGAAGTACGGCATACAAGCGCCGCCGTGCCGCGTACAGGCATATAAGTTCCGAGTGTCTAAATAAGTGCACTCAAGGTGTGCGTAACTAGGCTTTATTGTTATGGCTTGCCCTGTCATGCAGCGGATCCTCGGCTCAGAGGACCTTCGTGCAAAGGTCTTGCGCGCTCGATGCCAGGCGAAAGGCCCGTAGATCAAGCGGTTGGGTGCTCAGGCGAGCACGTTTATAGGGGCGCAGCCTTGGCCTTTCAGGGGATAGCAGTGTGGCTTATCTCCAGTCCTTTCAGTGTTGCCCAAATGAGCGATTAGTTAGCGCTAGTTCATGTGACAACTTCGCTGCATGAATCCCTTATCTGCGTAAGTTATCTCGTACAACCTCACGGATAATCGTTACCGGTGGTATGAGCGACGCATGTGGACATAGTTCCTGTCCGCCCATCGCGAAATCTGAAATTTCTTGAAATATAGAGAAAGATGGCACTGCTCTCATATTGATAGCACTTGCCGTCTCGCCCTTTATATATAGGCGTATAATTGCCGGGGATAGTTTTGTGCCACTACAGAGAAAAATTTTCGGTGCCACTACTGAAAAAAAACGTCGACGTCGAGTGAAACAAAAGTTAGGGGAGGGCGCGCTGTATTTTTGACGCCAGAATGTCGGCGATTCGGTGAGGGATTGTCAGACGATCAAACGTCGGCGCACGGAGATCGTGCGCCGAGCCGGTGCATCACTCGGGAGCGTGATCGCGAAGGAATACCAGGTTGTCCGGTTTAGACTGCTCGGCACTGAACCGATAGCCCTGGACGTCGAACTGCTTGAGCGCCAGCGGATCGTTGATGCGCTCTTCAATGACGAAGCGGCTCATCATTCCGCGGGCTTTTTTTGCGTAGAAACTGATGATCTTGTACTGGCCGTTTTTCAGGTCCTTGAACTCGGTATTGATGATGCGTGCGTTCAAGGCGCTGCGTTTGACGGCCGAAAAATACTCGTTAGAGGCCAGGTTCAGCAGCACGTCATCGCCCTGGTCGGCCAAGGCTTCGTTCAACCATTCGCTGATGCGCGTGCCCCAGAAGGCATACAGGTCCTTGCCACGGGCGTTTGCCAGTTTGGTGCCCATCTCCAGCCGGTACGGTTGCATCAGGTCCAGGGGGCGGAGCAGGCCGTACAGACCCGAGAGCATGCGCAAGTGTTCCTGGGCGTAATCGAAATCGGCTTCGCTGAAGGTTTGCGCGTTCAGCCCGGTGTAGACATCACCCTTGAAGGCCAGCAAGGCCTGTTTGGCGTTTTCCGGGGTGAATGCAGGCGTCCAGCTGCCAAAGCGCGCGGCATTGAGGCCGCCGATCTTGTCGGAGACGTGCATCAGCTCACTGATCTGCGCGGGCGTGAGGTCGCGCAATTGCTGGATCAGTTCCTGGGAATGGTCGAGGTACTGCGGCTGGGTGAAGCGCTGGGTGGCCGGCGGTGTTTCGTAGTCGAGGGTCTTGGCGGGGGAAATCACCATCAGCATGAAGTCGTCTCCTTTAATCGTGGGGGCGATTCTAGGGGGTTGTCTGCGTTGACTCCAGCTATGGGTGTGATAGGTGATCGGTGGTGTCATGGAAAAAGATCGCAGCCTCGTTTCACTTGGCAGCTCCTACGGATCGGGGTCACTTGGGACTGGGGTGCGGCACCTGCGGCAAGATCGCAGCCTCGTTTCACTTGGCAGCTCCTACGGATCGGGTTCACCGGGGATTGGGTGTGCTCCTGTAGATACTCTGTTACCGGTCAAGCTTTCAGCAGGTGTTTTTCGCTGAAAAGCTTGGCCGTATCAAAATCTT